>CABMOY010000004.1 GCA_902388345.1 uncultured Collinsella sp. | reverse complement strand
GCACAACCTTGCCAAGGTTGGGGTCGCGGGTTCGAGCCCCGTTGTCCGCTCCATTTGGGCGTTTAGCTCAGGGGGAGAGCGCTTCCCTGACACGGAAGAGGTCAGAAGTTCAAATCTTCTAACGCCCACCAAATGTTCGCAGCTCAGAGGCTATGTCCTCTGGGCTGTTTTGTTTTGGTCGCCAAATGGGTCGCCAAATCGTCGGCAAAAGGTACCTCGATTCATGAAAGAGCGGTTCTGAGCGTCAGTTTAGCCTTGTCATCTCAATCGAGTGGGGTTGACCATTTTGAACATAACCGTGCATCTCGTTGACGTTTCTGCAATCGATCCCGGCGAGACCGTTGATATGGCATCAATCGCGGGACGCTATGCCTTACGTGCCTCCAATGGGGGTCTTCCAATCGCGTCTCGGAGGGAAGCTGCAGGCGTGGGCCTGCTTCTTCGCGACGCCCTGGGTGTCTTCGACGACACCCAGCTTGCGCGTTCTGCTTTCGGCAAGATCGAGCTTGCGGATGGGGAGGCCCCCTCTATTTCCATTTCACATGGCGGAAGCGTGGCCGTCCTCGCTGTTTCCGATGCCGCTCGGTCGGGCGGAGGACCTATCGGCGTGGATATCGAGGCGATCGATGAGATTGCTCCCGTTGCGGTTGAGCGTATGGCGAACGACGATGAGCGCGCGTGGATTAACGCTGCCTCCAATTTGCAAGAACGCAATCTTCGCCTGAGTCAGACGTGGACGCGCATTGAGGCCATTCTCAAGGCTGAGGGTGTTGGGTTTTCGATTGACCCTCGCAAAGACGGTATGCCCGACGGATGGAATACTTCGTCGGTGACATACGGTCGCTGCGTCATCTCTTGTGCGGCGCGCTCTATGCCTCGTATCGTCCTCAAGGAGCACACCTTTCGGGTAGCATAGGAGCCAATCGACAATAGGGGAGGCCGCTATGCCACTGAACGCTCAAAACGATATCGCTTCACGGATCGAGGATGCCGTCTTTGAGCTTATGACGGCAACTCCGGTGCAGTCGATTAAGGTGGCCGAGGTACTTCGCCTTGCCCATACTTCCAAATCGACGTTCTATCGCTGTTATCGCTCTGTCGATGATGTGGTTAAACGTTTTGAAGATGAGCTGCTCCAGAATATGCAGGACATCAATGATGTTGCGCTGGAGGCTCGTTTTGGCGATGCGCAGCTGGACCCTACGCCCACGATGATCAAGCGCATGGAGATTCTCCAGGCTAATCGCTCGAAAGTTTTGGCGCTTAACAGCGAAAACGGGGACCCCGTGTTCACGCATAAGGCTACGATTTTCATGCATGGGTATTTTCGCGACCGTCTGCGCTCAACGTTTTCTGACGAGACCGATCTTGACCTGTATCTGGCTTTTGCTCTCGCGGGCCACCATAACCTTATCCAGTACTGGCTCGAGGTCCGTCCTGATTTGGAGGCACGCACCGTTGCTGCCGCGCTCAATCGCATGTTCTACGCGCCGCTGTTTGTCGACGATACCTCGCGCCATTGGCACCCACGTATCCCCGATTTTGAAAAGCCACTCGGGTGAGCGGCTGTTTTTTAGGGATGAACGGTTGCGCATGCAGTGAACTCAAAGTGCTCCAACCCTATGAATCGGTTTTAAGCACGGTCATTTATCTGCTATTTGGAACGAAATTAAGCTATGTGTACCAAATGACGGGACACATAGCGGCTTTTTGTCCCACAACACCAAATAAGCCCCTCGTAAACTAAAGCTACGTTCAAAAGAACCACTGCAGTAGTTCAACGTGTGACGGCACGGAAAAGCCGCGAGCGCTCTCTCACCTTCGCTCGCGGCCGGACTGCGCCATCACTCCGTACACCCTCACATGATTAGGATGTGATATTCAGTGGTTACGCTCGGAAAGAACATGCGCAGCGTCTCGATTGTAGGCGTAGGCTGCACCCCGTTCAAGGATTTTGAGGAGCATCCCGAGACCCAGGGCATTGGCGAGGGCGAGGCGTTTGGCTATGCTGCCCTCGAGGCAATTGCCGATGCCGGTCTTGAGCCCCGCGATATCGACTTTTTCTACCACGGCAGCGCCAATCCGTATCTTGTTGGCGATTGCATTACCCCCAACATGCAGGTTGCCGATTGGTTTGGCGTTCGCGCCAAGGGTTCCGTCCATCATTCCGAGGCTTGCTGCACGGGCTACGTCGCCCTTGAGCAGGCCGTGATGGCAGTCGCCTCCGGTGCCTACGATGTTGTCCTTACGGGTGCCTGCGATTTGGCTTCGACTCTTCCCGTTGAGCACATGCCCTCCCATATTCGTCAGGACTTTACGCTCGACGTCATGATTCCCTCGCTCGATAAGATCTATGACCGCGCTTATGGTCGTCCGCTCGATGGCGCCTTCGGCGTGTCGTTCGACAACTGGATCAACGAGTATTCGATGCAGTACGACCTTACCGCCGATCAGATCGATGACGCCCTGAACGGCCTTACCAAGAGCCTTCGCCGCGGCGCCGTCCTGAATCCCCTTGCGTGGTATGAGACCACGGTCGAGGAGGATGCGAAGGCAGCCGGGTTCGATACCGCCGACGAGTATCTCAAGAGCATGTATAACCCGCGCGTTACGCAGTACCTGCGCGTTACCGGCTTCGAGAAGAAGTGCGACGGTGCCGCAGCTGTTGTCGTGATGCCCACGGAGAAGGCCAAGGCCATGGGTGTCCCGTATGCACCTATTGAGGTTCTGGGCACGGGTGCCTCTGCCGTCGAGGCCGGCCTGCTTCACAATGAGCACTGGGCTACCGAGCTTGCCGCCAAGCAGGTCTACGACCTTACCGGCGTGAGCCCCGACGAGATCGACCTGTTCATGTGCAATGACTTCTTCCTGGCTTCCGAGATCGTCTCGGCTGAGGAGTGCGGCTATATTCCGCGCGGCGAGGCTTGGAAGTATGCGATCGATGGCTGCACCGCTTTTGACGGCGATAAGCCCATCAACCCGCACGGTGGCCGTTGCAACTTCGGCCACGCTCACGGCGCATCCGGCATCGCCGATATCGTCGAGGCCGTTAAGCAAATGCGTGGCGTCGCCGGTGCAACCCAGATGAAGAAGGTTCCCGAGACGGCCTTCCTGCGCGGTTTTGGCGGTTCTCAGAACGTGCGCTGCCAGATCCTTCGTACCGTCGCCTAAGCGACCGCGCTTTTCGATTTCCCATAAGGAGTATTCTCATGCAACTCAAAGATATGGAGCCCGTGGTCAAAAAGTTCTACACGGGTCTTGAAGAGGGCATCTATTGGGCGCGCCAGTGCCCCGAGTGCGGAGCCGTTGAGTTTCCGCCCCATCTTGCCTGCAATGCCTGCGGCTACCACAAGACCGACTGGGTCCAGGTTTCCGGTCACGGCCATCTGATCGATTTTACCCTGCCTGGTCCGCAGAACGACAAGCCCTACCTCAAGGAGTATGGCAAGTACGCCTACGGCGCCGTCGATATCGACGAGGGCTCTCAGTACACCTACGTCATCTACGGCATTACCAAGAAGAAGGCCCCCGAGATCCGCGCCAAGCTCATGGCGGGCGAGACCGTTGGCGTCCATGCCAAGGTTATCGACCGACCGGGCTACAAAGAGCTCACGTTTGAGCTTGACGACTAGGCTTTCACCCTTTTAACAATTCGATTCCTCTCTTAGGCCACGGCGGGACCCATGTCTCCAGCCCGCCGTGGCCGCCCCTCTTTTTATCTTAGAAAGGCACCATCATGAACGAAGAACTCACTCAGCAGATCTGCGATTTTGCCAAGTCCGCTTACAACTATGACGGCGATGTGACCCCCGAGACGACGTTTGAGACCCTGGGCAAGGGTTCGATGAAGATGATCGCTCTGACCTCTATGATCGAGAACGAGCTCGATGCCGAGGTTCCCGTTCGCGAGGTCATGGTCATGAAGACCATCGGCGAGCTTATCGAGCGCACTGCCGAAGAGATGGAGTAGCTGCCATGGACCTGATGCAGACCCTGCGCGAGCAGGCTGCCGCCAAGCCTATGCGCGTTGCTTTTCCCGAGGGCGAAAACGAGACCATGATGCAGGCGGTCGCAAAGATCGCCGCCGAGCATCTTGCCGAATGCGTGCTGGTCGGCGACGGCGGTAAGCTCAAGGAGCTTGCCGACGAGCGTGGTATCTCCCTTGACGGCATCGAGATTGTCGATGTGACCGACGAGGAGGCGAACGCCGCCTGCTGTGAGCGCTACCTTTCGCATCCGGATTGCAAGTTTAAGCCCAAGGGCGCCGCGCGCCGTATGACGCGTCCGCTTGAGCGCGCCCTGATTTTGCAGGTGCTCGGCGATGTCGACGTAATGTTCGCCGGCATTGATAACGCCACGGGCGATATTATCCTGGCGGGTCAGACCATCGTCGGCCTTGCCGACGGGGTGGACACCGTGAGCTCGTGCGGTATCGCCGACATTCCCAACTGGAACGGCGGCGAAGGCGGCCTTTTGGCTTTTGGCGATTCTGCCGTTTGCGTTGACCCCACGAGCGAGGAGCTTGCCTCGATTGCGATTTCGTCGAGCGAAACGGTGCGCTCGCTGACCGGATGGGATATCCGTTGCGCGCTGCTTTCGCATTCGACTGACGGTTCGATGGATAACGAGCTTGTCGACAAGGTGCGTCGCGCTCGCGAGATTGCCAACGATCGCCGTCCCGACCTTGCCATCGACGGTGAGTTCCAGTTTGATTCGGCGATTAACCCCAAGGTTGCGGCCAAGAAGGTACATCGTGAGTCCGCTGTTGCGGGACAGGCCAACGTGGTCATCTGGCCCGATATCAACGTGGGCAATATCGGCGTCAAGATCATCCAGAATCTGACCGGTGCCAATGCCTACGGCCCCATGCTTCAGGGCTTCAAGAAGATCGTGTGCGATTGCTCGCGCTCTGCGCCCGTCGACGAGATCGTCGGCAACGTGGTGATGAGCTGCGTGCGCGCCCAGGCGCTTAAGGAGGCTTAAGGTATGTCCGATAAAAAGACTCCCTGGCGCGTCCTGGTAATCAACCCGGGTTCCACTTCCACAAAGGTGGGCGTTTTTGAGGGTGACGAGTGCAAGCTCAGCAAGAACGTTGCACACGATGCGAAGGACCTCGCCCAGTTCGATGGGGTTTCGGCTCAGATGCCGTATCGCTGCGATCTGATTCTTGGAGCACTGGGTGAGGCGGGCCTGAAGCTCGAGGACTTTGATGCATTTGTCGGTCGCGGCGGCGGCTTGCTTTCGCTGCCCGGCGGCACGTATGCCATCAATGAGGTCATGCTCGAGCATGCCCGCGTCGGTGCGAACGGCATTCAGCACCCGGCGCAGCTGGGTCCCCAGATTGCCCACGAATTTGCCGTGAAATGTGGCAAGCCCGCCTTTGTGGTGAATCCTCCCGATACCGACGAGCTGTGCGACCTCGCACGTATGACGGGCATTAAGGGCGTGTATCGAAACGTGCACCTGCACGCCCTTAATCTCAAAGAGACCGCCATCCGCCATGCGGCAAAGCTCGGTCGCCCCTATGATGAGTGCAACTTCATCGTTTGCCATATCGGCGGCGGCATCTCTATCTCGGCTCATCTTAAGGGCAAGATGGTGGACGGCAACGACATCGTCGGCGGCGAGGGCCCCATGGCACCGACGCGCTGCGGATCGGTTCCTGCGATCGAGGTCGCAAAGTACACCGCGGAACACGGCCTTGATGTCGCTCGCGCCCATTGCATGAAGACCGGCGGTTTTGTCGATCTTTTGGGTACCTCCGATGCCATCGAGGTGTGCGAGCGTGCCGCTACGGGCGATAAGGCTGCAGCTCGCGCCTGGGATGCAATGGTTTACCAAATCTGCAAGTGGATTGGCGAGATGGCCTGTGTGCTGAAGGGCGACGTCGATGGCATCTTGCTCGGAGGCGGCATGGTCCACAGCAAGGAGCTCGTTGCCTCGATTGAGGAATGCTGCTCTTGGATCGCCCCCGTGTCGGCGTATCCCGGCGAGTTTGAGCTCGAGGCGATGGCGTCTGGCGCCTGCCGCGTGCTCGATGGTGTCGAGGAAGCGCTCGTGTACAGCGGAGAGCCCGTGTTCACCGGATTCAACGACTAATAGTGCTGTGTTTGGGGCGGCCGCTGGTGATGCCTGGCCGCTCCGACCCTTTTCTTTAAGTGTAAGGATGGATCATGGATAAAATCAAGATCAAGTACCTGGTGGGCATTTATGCTGCCGCCATGTGCATTATGGGCATGTTGGTGCCCGTCCCCATCGTGGCCTCTGTCGCGGCGGCGTTTCCCAACGAGAACATCGCTGCCGTTCAGATGATTATCGGCATCATCCCGTTGATGATGGCGTTGTCCGCCATGCTCGTGTCTTCCCAGCTCGCTTCGCGCGTTTCCAAGAAGAAGACGACGCTTGTCGGTCATGCTATCGTGATGCTCGCCGGCGCCTCGGTCCTTGTGTTCCACGATTCGCTTGCCCAGGTCCTTGCGGCGTCTGCCGTGATGGGCCTTGGCCTTGGTGCCGTCCAGAACTCGACCGACGCCTTGATCGCCGACTATTTCGGTGGCAAGCAGCGTTCATTTGTCATGGGCATCTACTCCACTTTTGTTGCACTGGGCGGCATTATCTGGACGATGGTTTCCGGCATCTTGGGTTCTGCCGAGTGGTTCCACAGCTATGCGGCGTACTTCATCATGATTATTTTCATCGTGATCGAGGCTGTTTGCCTTCCCGAGGGTCATCTTGAGCCCAAGCGCAAGGTCAACGTGTTTGCCAATATGCCTAAAGAGGTCGCGATTATCACGCTCATGAGCTTTGTGTTCGTACTCACGTTCCAACTCTTCAGCTCCAACGTCTCGCTGCTTGTTGTGGGTCGCGGCTTTGGCGGTACCGTGGAGGCCGGTCTTGCCTCTACCGTTATGACCGTTGCCGGTATTGCGGCTGGTCTTTTGGTCGGCCCGCTGTTTGCCAAGTTCAAGAACCTGGCTATGCCGATCGCGTGGGGCGTGACGCTCGTTGGCCTGGGCCTGACGCTTGTTGCGCCCGCCTTTATGGTGCTGTGCGTTGCGGGCTTTGTCGTTGCGCTAGGCAAGGAGACCTACGTGCCGCTGGAGGGCAATTTTGCTGCCGGCAACTCTGCCCCCGAGGGACGTGCGTTTAACCTTGCCATTGGCATGGCCGGCATCAACTTTGGCATGGCACTGTCTCCCATTGTGTTTGAGGCCGTGACGTCGCCGTTTGGTGCAACGATTGACCAGAAGTTCATCGCCGGCATGATCGTCTGTGCGGCTTGTGTCGTCTTTGGCGCCATTAAGTATCGCAAGCTCACCCCGGCCCAGCTTGCCGAGGCCGAGAAGATGGCTGCTCAGGGCGAAGCGGAGTAGTTGCTTTTAGCAGTTACCGTATCGCGCCTGTAGTTTTAACGGGGCCGCCGACATATGCCGGCGGCCCTCTGTCTATCAATGACTTTGAAAGGCTTACGGCTATGAAGTTACCTGTCAGGCGCGTTATCGGTATTCTCAACGGCTTCTTTAACCCGCTATTGCTCTGCGCGTTTCTCCCCATCATTGAAGGGGCGCCTGGCTTGGATCTGACGGGCCCCAAGGGCTTTTGGGGACAACTCATCGTGGCCACGGTGATCGCCGAGGTTCTGAGCGCACTCCCGCTGTTTGGCAAAACAGTTGGTATGTGCCTGGACTTTTTTGCTTTTGAGCAGGGGAGTGCATCACACAAGATCGCCGGTACGGTCATCGGTGCCACGCTCCTTTTTATGGTGATCGGTTTTGGCGAGATTGCCTTCCAGGGAGGATTCGGAACGATTGAAGGCCGTACGTTCTTCGCGCGTTGGGCCGGCCTCGTCACAAAGGGATGGGCCTTTGTGGTTATCGCCGGCGTGCTGCTCGATCCCTTTACAGCGGCTCTCGGCCGCATGATAGTTCGCGAAGAGAAGTAATAGATCCTCGCCTGTCGAATGCCGGCGGACGGGGCGCCGGGGCTGTAGTCTTCCGAGCGTTTACAGTCCTGTCGCTCCGTCCGCCGGCATTCGACCGCAACATGTTGGTCAAGCATAATCTTTTGGATTCTTTTGGCGTGAGCGGCTTGGTTTTGGTAGGATTTGTCAGCGGCTTGACTAAGGGGGTTTTATAACTGCCATGCAGGTAGCTGTGTTGGTAACGTTTTACCGACTTGTCAAATACCCCTCATTTTTAATGCGTCTGCAAAATGACCAATTGCTTTGACCTGCTGAAACACTATATGTTGTGTTTGACCTAAAAAAAGAATACAGGATATAGATGCGTCTTTGTCGTATGATAGATGGCGGACAGAGAACGAAGACCTTAACTGCTTCTTTTGAACGTGTCCCTGAGCCGCTTGATCGGCTCCTGGGCATGTCCGCATGGAGGCTTATGGTTTATCGAGAACACAGATTGCGCGACGGCGCCGCAAGACAGGGGCAGGCCCTGCCGGGCATCGTTTGGCTCTGAAGCGCAATGAGACTACGACGCGAAAGAGGCAAGAGGATGAAGATCATCAAGCGCAGCGGCACCGAGGTTGTCTTTGACATCGAAAAGATCGTCAATGCCATCCGCGCCGCAAACTTGGAGGTCGAGGAGAGCTCTCGTCTAACCGACCGCCAGGTGGTTTATGCGGCACAAAACGTTGCCGAGGCATGTGAGAATGCCGGACACACCGTTTCGGTCGAGGAGATCCAGGATTTGGTCGAGGACGAGATCATGCGTCTCGACTGCTACGAGGTTGCCCGCCACTACATCATCTATCGCTATGTTCAGAGCCTGAAGCGCCAGAAGAACACGACCGATGACAAGATTCTGTCGCTCATCGAGTGCAACAACGAAGAGGTCAAGCAGGAGAACTCCAACAAGAACCCGACCGTCAATTCCGTTCAGCGTGACTACATGGCCGGCGAGATCTCCAAAGATCTGACTCAGCGTGTGCTGCTGCCCCAGGAGATCGTGGATGCCCACAATGAGGGCCTGATCCACTTCCACGATTCCGACTACTTTGCCCAGCACATGCATAACTGCGACCTGGTGAACCTGGAAGATATGCTCCAGAACGGTACTGTTATCTCGGGTACGCTGATTGAGAAGCCGCACAGCTTCTCGACGGCCTGCAACATCGCGACGCAGATCATCGCCCAGGTTGCTTCCTCCCAGTACGGCGGCCAGTCTATCTCGCTGACCCATCTCGCCCCCTTTGTTGAGGTGAGCCGTCAAAAGATTCGCGGCGAGGTCGCCCGCGAGCTCGAGGAGCTCGGCGTTTCCGCATCCCCCGAAAAGGTTCGCGAGGTTGTTGAGGACCGTCTGCGTGACGAGATCCGTCGCGGCGTCCAGACGATTCAGTATCAGGTCGTGACCCTTATGACCACCAACGGTCAGGCGCCGTTCGTGACGGTCTTCATGTATCTCAATGAGGCTCGCTCAGCGCAGGAGAAGCACGACCTTGCCATGATTGTGGAGGAGACGCTCCGTCAGCGCTATGAGGGCGTTAAGAACGAGGCCGGCGTGTGGATCACTCCGGCGTTCCCCAAGCTTATCTACGTGCTCGAGGACGATAACGTTTACGAGGATTCCCCGTACTTCTACCTGACTCAGCTGGCTGCGAAGTGCACCGCCAAGCGCATGGTGCCCGACTACATCTCCGAGAAGAAGATGCGCGAGCTCAAGCTGTCGAAGGGCGAGACCGCGGGCAACGGCGACTGCTATACCTGCATGGGTTGCCGCAGCTTCCTGACGCCCGACCGCTCCGGTAACGGATTTAACAACGTGGCCAACGCGCTGAACTATGACCCGAACAAGCCCAAGTACTACGGTCGCTTTAACCAGGGCGTTGTGACCATCAACCTGCCCGATGTTGCGCTGAGCTCGCATCAGGACATGGACAAGTTCTGGAAGATCTTCGACGAGCGCCTTGAGTTGTGCCACCGCGCCCTGCTGTGCCGTCATGAGCGTCTGATGGGTACGCTTTCGGATGCCGCACCGATTCTTTGGCAGTACGGCGCCCTGGCGCGTCTGAAGAAGGGCGAGGCGATCGACAAACTGCTCGTGGGCGGATACTCCACCATCAGCCTGGGCTATGCCGGCCTGTATGAGTGCGTCAAGTACATGACGGGTCACAGCCACACCGAGAAGGAGGGCACGCCCTTTGCCATGGCCGTCATGCAGCGCATGAACGACAAGTGCGCCGAGTGGAAGGCAGAAAGCGATATTGACTTCTCGCTGTACGGGACCCCGCTTGAGTCGACGACCTACAAGTTCGCCAAGTGCCTACAGCGTCGTTTTGGCATCATCCCGGGCGTGACGGACAAGGGCTACATCACCAACAGTTACCACGTCCACGTGTCCGAGGAGATCGACGCATTCGACAAGCTCAAGTTCGAGGGCATGTTCCAGCAGCTTTCGCCGGGCGGTGCCATCTCCTATGTCGAGGTTCCCAACATGCAGGACAACCTCAAGGCTGTCATCCGCGTGATGCAGTACATCTACGATAACATCATGTACGCCGAGCTCAACACCAAGAGCGACTACTGCCAGGTATGCGGCTACGATGGCGAGATCAAGATTGTCGAGGATGACGGCAAGCTGGTGTGGGAGTGCCCCAGCTGTGGCAACCGCGACCAGGAGAAGATGAACGTCGCCCGTCGTACGTGCGGCTACATCGGTACCCAATTCTGGAACCAGGGCCGAACCGAGGAGATCCGCGACCGCGTGCTGCATCTCTAATAACCATCCCAGGCTGCCCCGTAGCGAGGCCCCGGATCTTTACTCGCTATTTCGGACAGTCCTGGCTCACGACGGAGGCGCCACTGGCGCCTCCTGTTCGTGCGGAACTCATATCGAGCAAAGGTCCGGGGCCTCGCTACGGGGCAGCCAAGTTGACGTAGCTGAGATGCGGCTCGCGGTCTGCTCACTCCTCGAAGTTCTTAGCGGAAATAATTCGAGCTGCAGCTGCGATTTACTTGCGATGGCGGTTGAGTTGCAACCCAGTTTTTATTGGACCTCGAACCCTATGCTCGATGTTCGCTTCGTTCATTGAGTTACCCTTTGCATGAGGACGGGACATATCGTCCCGACCGCAGTTTCGCAGGCCGCAGGCCGAGAATGTTTGAGGACGGGATGATATGTCCCGGCCTCCCGGGAGAGTTACCTATGAACTACGCGAACATTAAGTATTTCGACATTGCTGATGGGGAAGGCGTCCGCACTTCTCTGTTTGTGAGCGGGTGCCGTCGTGGGTGCAAGAATTGCTTTAATTCCGTCGCGTGGGACTTTGCTGCGGGCGAGCCGTTCGATCGTGCCGTCGAGGACAAGATTATCGAGAGCCTCGATCATCCCTTTATTGACGGCCTGACGATTCTGGGCGGCGAGCCTATGGAGCCCGAGAATCAGGCGGGGCTCGTTGATTTCATTGAGCGCGTGCGCGCGGCTTACCCGATGGAGTCGGGGAAGACTATTTGGTGCTTTACCGGCGATGTGCTCGAGGAGCTTATGCCGGGCGGTTGCCATCATACCGAGGTGACGGATCGCATCCTTGCCTGCCTTGACATGTTGGTGGACGGCCCGTTTGTTCAGGACCTGTACGATATCTCGTTGCGCTTTAGGGGCTCGAGCAACCAGCGCGTGATCGATATGAACGCTACGCGCGCCCGTGCTGAGCGCGAGGGCGTTGCGCTTTGTGATGCGGTTGAACTTTGGCGTGATGATCCGGTCTATTCGACCCATACTATGTAGCTTGTGGTCGATGCCGAAGGGCGTGGTACCATAGCGCGAACGTGAAATCGGAAAAGTGAGGCCCAGATGGTCGATCAGGAAAAAGTCGAGGCCGCCATTAAGCTGTTGCTTGAGGGCATAGGCGAGGACCCAACTCGTGAGGGCCTGCTGGAGACCCCGGCGCGCGTTGCCCGTATGTATGGTGAGATCGCCGGCGGTATGGACCAGAGTGCCGAGGAACACCTGTCCAAAACCTTTGCCGTCGCTTCGAACGATTTGGTTATCGAGCGCGACATCACGTTCTACTCGCTGTGCGAACATCATCTGCTGCCGTTTTATGGTAAGGCCGCCATTGGTTATATCCCTAACGGTCGGGTGGCTGGGCTTTCCAAGCTCGCCCGCACGGTTGAGGTTTATGCCCGCCGTCTTCAGCTGCAGGAGCAACTGTGCGCACAGGTTGCCGATGCCCTCATGGATTATCTCGCTCCCCAGGGAGCGATTGTGTTGATGGAGGCCGAGCATATGTGCATGACGATGCGTGGCGTGCAAAAGCCCGGCACCAAGACCGTGACGCTTGCTCGCCGCGGCGTCTTTGAGACCGATCCCGCGCTCGAGGAGCGTTTCTTTAGGATGCTGGGCCGCTAACCATGAGAGTCGTCAACGACTTTACATCGAAGACCGATGAGGGGACGTCGCGTCGCGGCTTTATGGCTTCGGGCTTGGCCCCCTTTGGTGCCATGCCTCGCATTGATTACATTTGTGCCAACGGGCTGTTCCGGCGGCACCTGGGCAACATCGTACAGTTGGAATCGGGGCGCATCTTCTGCCGCCACGGTATTGACCATCTGCTCGATGTCGCTCGCATTATGTGGATCAAGAATCTCGAGGAACAGCTCGAATTTGACCGCGAGGTCATCTACGCCACGGCACTTCTTCACGATATCGGCAAAGATGAACAGTATGAATCGGGTATATCCCATGATGTTGCAAGCGAATGCGTCGCTGATGCGATTCTCGGCGGCATGCCCGATGACGTGGCGTTTGAGCCGGCCGATGCCGCAGCCATTAAGACGGCCATTCTGGGCCATCGAAAGCTGCGCGTGAACAGCCAACCGCTTGAGCGTCTGCTCTATGCAGCCGACAAAGCGTCGCGTGCCTGCTTTGCATGCCCCGCGCGCAACGCTTGCAACTGGAGCGATGATAAAAAGAACCTGTCGATTCGCGTGTAGTTAGTTTGCGCGGTCGGGGTTCTAAACGAAGGAGACGATCGCGTTGAGTAACAAGAAACTGCCCGAGAATGCAACCAAGACCGAAGGCGCCGAGCTCGCCCGCCGTGGAAGGGGCGAAATATCCACCGCAACGGCGGTGCCTCACGTGAGCTATGACGATTTGCGCCATGCCGATCGTATTGTCATTGACGGTCTTGAGGTTTTTGCCAACCATGGCGTGTATCCCGAGGAGAACGCGCTGGGTCAGAAGTTCATCGTTTCTCTGGTGCTCTATGCCGACCTGCGCGCGGCGGGGGAGCACGATAACCTGGACGCCTCGATTGACTACGGCTCGGTGTGCCACGATGTCGATGGCTATCTGCGCGAGCATACGTTTAAGCTCATCGAGGCGGCAGCCGAGGGGACAGCCCAGATGCTGCTGCGCCGTTATCCCTCGCTGCTTGGTGTGCGCATAAAGCTCGATAAGCCGTGGGCTCCTGTTGGCCTGCCCCTGGCAAGCTGCGGCGTCGAGATCGAGCGCGTGCGCTAGTCGACGCTAGAGCTTGTTGAGGGGTGGCTGCTTGAGCCGCTGAGACAGTGCTCTATTGTTGGGACAGTACGTGTCGAGCAGGGCGTGAAAGCGCTGATTGTGGCTCGGCTCGAGCAGATGGACGAGCTCGTGGGCGACAACCATGTCGAGGCATTCGACATGGTAGGCGGCGAGCTCGCGCGCGATGCGAATGGCGCCGGTTTTGGGTGTGCAGGAGCCCCAACGCGTTTTCATGCTGCGCACGGAGACGCGGGCCACGGTGACGCCCATTGCGATTTCGTACGCGTGCACGATGTCGCGTAGCGCTGCGGTGACCTCGGACGCGTAGAGCTGGTCGATGTGGGCTTGGAGCTCGTCGGACGTTAGGCCGTCGAGGATTGCGTGCCGCTTGGCCTGCGGGCCTTCGTCCGATTCATCGGTACCCATAAAACTTGCGAAGGTGGCCTGTTTGGGTCGCGGTGCGGGTGATGCAAAGTTGTGATCGAGTGCATCCTGTACCGTGATGGGCTTGCCCCAAAGTGCAATGATGGACGAGGGGCTGAGCGGCTCTCGTGCCGTCGCCTGACGTTGCTCGCGCTGGGCAAGTCGGCTGATAATCCAGGCGCTGTTGCGCTTCACAAACGCTTCGATACGCTCGCGGCTGGCGCCGATCGGTGCGCTGGCGTGGACCTCGCCGCTCGATGTGACGCGTAGGTTGAAGTTCTTGACGCGCTTTTTGGTAACGACGACGGGGATGGTCGTCCCATCCGGTCGGGATGCGGAAATCGTAAACTGCTGCGTCAAAAGCGGTCCTTCAGATCGGGGACGGGCCGGCATGTCGACCGTTCGGCATGCCGGCCCGCTCAAGGGATGTGAAATTAATAACGCTCGAAGAAGGCAAGCGCGTTGTCGCTGCAGAGCTTTTGCATCACGGTCTTGCCAAAATGCTTGGAAAGCATGTTCTGGAACTCGGGCATCTTGCTGGCATCGGAGAGGAAAGCGGGCACCGTGGCGCCGTCCCAGTCGCCGCCGAGCGCGATGACGTCCTCGCCGCCCAGGTCGAGCCAGTGCTCGATATGCGCCGCCAGCTGGTCGAAGGTGACGTCTGCGGCGGTCTTGTCGGTTGCGTCGTTGGAAAGGAACTCGCTGCAGTAGTTGAGGCCGACGATGCCACCCATGTCGCGAATGGTGCGGAACTGGTCGTCGGTAAGGTTGCGTTTGGCGCCGCAAACCGCACGGGAGTTGGAGTGGCTGGCGACGAAGGGACGCGTGGCGCGGGCGGCGACCTCGTCAAAGCACTCATCGTTGAGGTGGGAGACGTCGAGCACCATGCCGGCGTGCTCCATCTGCGTAAGCGCCTCGATGCCGGCGGCGGTGAGGCCGGTGTGGGTGTCGTGGCCGCTCGCGAGCGGTCCCTGCGCGTTCCAGCTGAGTGACGACATAAGCACGCCCAGGCTCTTGAGCACCTCGATCAGCGCGGGGTCCTCGGCAAAGAACGTGGCGTTTTCGATGGTGTGGATGCAAGCGACCTTGCCGTCCTTGAGCGCGGGGCGAATGTCTGCGGCGCTGCGCACGTTGACCATACGGTCGTGGTTGAGCATTGCCTGGCCGCTCATATGCGCCATGATCTGCGCCTGGAAGCGCGCGGCGTGGGCGGTGGGAATCTCGTCGGGGACAAACGTGGCGAAGCACTGTGCCCACGGCGTGTTGCCGATCTTTGCGAGCGAGATGGCACAGGCGTTACCCTCGATGAGGTCGAAATCTTGCGGATGCGTTTCGTCGCCGGGGAAATAACCGTCGGTGCCGGCGGTAAAGCGCAGGTCGAGATCGAGCGTGGCCCAGCCGATTCGGTCGGCAGTGTCGCAGTGTAGGTCAAATACGGGATATGCCATGGTTCCTCCGGTTGCAGCGTTTCTTTGCAAACTGTCATTGAATTGTATGACTAGGGTATAGTTAGCGCCATATGTTCACGGCGGCCCGCGTTGTGCGCCGCCCTTATCACGGAGGTTACCATGTCCAACCAGGGCAAGAAGGTCAAGACCCATTATCGCGGCACGCTCGATGACGGCACGCAGTTCGATAGCTCCTACGATCGCGGCGAGCCGCTGGAGTTCACCTGCGGCGCCGGTCAGATGATCAAGGGCTTCGACGCCGCTGTTGTCGACATGCAGGTGGGCGAGAAGAAGACCGTGCACATTCCTGCTGCCGATGCCTACGGCGAGCACAATCCCGAGATGGTTATTACCTTCCCGGCCGAACAGGTTCCCAACATCGAGCAGATCGAGAAGGGCATGAAGCTTTTCCTGTCCACGCCGAGCGGTATGCCCGTTCCCGCCGTGGTCATCGACGTAACGCCCGAGGCTGTGACGCTCGACGCCAACCACGAGCTGGCCGGCAAGGACCTCAACTTTGATATCGAGCTCGTTGAGGTCGAGGGTTAGAGTATGCCTGAACGCTTGGTTTCGACGACATGCTTGGGAAATCTCAACGATCCGTCCTATGAACTCCTGCTTCGCCGGAAGTTGGGCGGCGTCTTTGAAGTTGACGAGCTCCTGCTCGATTGGGACCAGGCTGATGCGCGCACGTTTGTGGGCGTGACGGAGCTGGGGCGCACGATCGATGTTCGGCTGGATGCTGCCGACGGCGGTCGTCTTGCCGATGGCGACGTGCTCGCCATCGACCGTTCGGGCATGGTGCCCGTGGCGGTTGTCGTGCGCCTGCGCAGCGCCGAGGTTTATTTGGTTGAAGTCGACCGCATGGATCCGATTGCGTTCGCGCATGCGTGCTGGGAGATCGGCAATATGCACGCGCCGCTTTTCCGAGGCGATTCGGACGAGCATACCGTGCGCATGTATACGCCGGTGCAGCCTGTTTTGGGCCGCATGCTCCGGGGCGTCGAGGGTGTTCAGCTCTCGGTGGTTACCCGTGAACTCGATGCGGACCGGCGCTTTGCGTCGTGTGCGGCGGATGCCGTTGTGAGTATGGCTCCAGACTTTACGATCGTAAAGAAGGCGCGCGGTTAACGTGCGTATAAGTAAGACGGACTTTGAGAGGCAACTATTCAAAGTCCGTCTTTCTGTTGATGAGATGCTGTGGGGGAAAGCATATGGGTCTTGAAGGAATCAAGCTGATTGCATGCGATTTGGACGGCACGTTGCTGCATCCGGGGGAGCGCGAGCCGCGTTCCGAGGCCTTTGAGCTCATCGATGAGCTGCGTCGTCACGGTATCGTGTTTATGCCGGCGAGCGGCCGTCAATATGCGAGTTTGCGCTATCTGTTTGCCCCGGTGGCCGATGAGCTCGCCTATGTATGCGAAAACGGAGCCCTGGTGATGAGCGAGGGACGTGCCGTTGTCAAGCGTTCCATGGAGCGTAGCCTTGCTATGGATATCGCGAATGCCGTGGTTGCGTATCCCCATGCCGACGTGACCCTTTCGTGTGAGGGACACCTCTACACCATGAGCGGCAACGATGCGTTCGTCGACCATTTGCGCTATGAGGTCCACTGCGATGTGGCGGTGGTCGACCGCCCCGAGGACATCGACGAGGACGTCATTAAGATTGCCTTCCAGACGCCCGAGGTGGATCAGCCGGCGGCCCTGGAGTATTTCGAGTGCCTCTTTAGCGACTGTGTCGACGTGATGACGTCGGGAACCGAATGGACGGACTTTATCGGTTTCGGTTCGGGCAAGGGCTCCGCGCTTGCCGATTACGGTCGTGCCCTGGGTATTTCGCCCGATGAGATGATGGCGTTTGGCGATAACGAAAACGACCGCGACATGCTCAACGTCGTGGGCCATCCTTATCTAATGGAGAGCTGCAATCCCTCTATGCGTGGCATCAACGACCGCGTCCGTTACGCGCGCACGGTTGAAGAGGAATTGCATCGCCTGCTTGCTGAGTAGATATTTGGGACATGCCTAGAAATCTATTTTTTGCTGCAAAGCGCGGAAAGGTGGATTTTAAGGCATGTCCTGAACATCTACTGGCAGTCGGGGCAGAGACCCTCGAAGATGGTGTAGTGCGACGTGACGTGCCAGCCGATTTGCTCGGACGCCTTGGCGTCGAGCTGGGCATCGAAGGGGAGCGGTACGTCGATGACGCGGCTGCATGAGGTGCAGATGATATGCGCATGCGGCTCGATCGTGCGATCGAAGCGGCTGCCGCCCGGCGTCTTGATGGAGAGGATTTCGCCGGCGTCGGCCAAGAGATTGAGATTGCGGTAGACCGTACCGCGGCTGATTTTGTCATCCTGCGCGCGCACGACGTTGTAGATTTCGTCGGCGGTGGGATGGTTATAGCTTTGGCGCACGGCGTCAAGAACCAGCTTTCGCTGCCTGGTATTCCTTCTTTGCACCGCCATGCGCCTCGCCTCTTTTCTATTAACGGTCGTAGGTAAATGATACCGTATTTAGCACACAATACTAATAATGAGGACTGAAACCGTCTTCATTGGCAAGTGGGGCTCGGGCCTGGGCGTCTACGAGGCGAAAACGCGTTCCCATGCGCTCGTAGGAGGCATGAAGCGCCTCGAGATGAGATAGGACGTTTGCCGGAGCTCCCTGTATCTCCATCTCGACTGAGCCGTCTTCCATATTACGCACCCAGCCGGTGAGGGAGCGTGCCTGCGCGAGGTTGGTGTTGGTAAAGCGAAAACCAACGCCTTGGACTTGCCCCGCCCAGCGCAGAAAATAGCGCAGGGGAGTGTCTTGAGTGGCCTCGTCGCTTGCGAGCACGGTAAGCCTGCGGCGCAGCTCGAGCTCGACGTTTGATGGTTTTTGAGGCTCTCGACTGCCTCCGGTGACGCTGGAGAAGAACGTATCGAAGAAACCCATCGCTATGCCTGCTTGCCTGCGTCAGCCGGGAAGGTTATGCCGGCCTGCTGGCGCACGGCATCCATGATGCGCAGTGAGACGAGCGTGACATCGCGGTAGTGGCCAAGCTCGTGGCGTCCCGCCGGGGTCTCCCAAATCTCTTCCTTAACGTTATCGATGCCGCCGATGGCGGTGATAAAGTCTGTGAGTTCGTATTCCATAGTGTTGCTCGATTTGGGCAGGTCGAGCACGCGGCCGTTGTCGCCCTGTTCGCGCGGTGCCTCGGTCGCCGAGCCGCGTACGACATCGCCGCGATAGTCGATGCGGACGTTGCGGGGCGTGGACAGATGGTCGATCTGGATAGTGCCACGCTCGCCTTCGATCTGCGAGGGCAGCAGGTCATTCGTAATTTTGGAGTGCGCGAGCTCGACGGAGATGCTGCCTCCGCCATAGCTGGCGAGGATGGAACCGCAGCCGTCGATGGGGCCGTGCGTGAGCTGTCGCGTGGTGGGGTCGAGTAGAGTAGTCATGCTCGTAAGGCCGGAGGGCATGCCGAAAATCTCGACCATGGGCTCGACGGCGTAGACGCCAATGTCCATGAGGGAACCCGATGCCATATTGCAGTCGAAGATATTGGTGGCGCGTCCCGCGAGAATCTCGTTGTAGCGCGAGGAATACTTGCCAAAGCGCAATGAGGCGCGGCGGATGGGGGCGATCTCGCCCAGGGCGTCCTCGATGGCGTGGAAGGCGGGATCGTGGAGGGGACGCATGGCCTCGAGGGCCACGACACCTGCTGTCTCGGCAGCGCGGAAGACTTCCAGCGCCTGCGCTTCGGTGGCGCAGAAGGGCTTCTCGACGATGACGTGCTTGCCACCGGCGATGCAGGCAAGAGCCTGCTCGTAGTGAAGTGCGTTAGGGCTGCCGATATAGACGGCGTCGACGTCGGCGGCTGCCGCAAGCTCATCGAGCGACGTAAAGTTTCGCTCGCCACCGCGCTCGGCGGTAAAGGCAGTACCGCGATTGGCGTCGCGTGAAAGCGTGCCCACAAACGCGGCTTGGTCGTTGGCGTTGACGACTTGGATAAAGTCGTCGGTGATCATGGATGTGCCGATGGTCGCGATGCGCAGCATACGTCCCCCTTGCGTTGTTTGGCCTACAGGATGAGTGTAGCGCGTGGGGATATAAAGCTGCGCGAAAACGCTATTACAGGTCGCTCTCGTTAAAGCCGGCGTCGATATCGAGGTTGCTGCCGTCGGCCGCCGTGGTGGCGAGCTCATCGCAGCGCTCGTTGAGCTCGTGACCGGCGTGACCCTTAACCCAGATGAAATCAACCTTGTGCTTGCTTTTGGCGGTGAGTAGGCGCTCCCACAGGTCGCGGTTCTTGACGGGTTGCTTGTTGGCGGTTTTCCATCCGCGCTTTTTCCAGCCGTCGATCCAGTGCTTGTTAAAGGCGTTGACGACATACTGCGAATCGGAATGGACTTCGACCTCGCAAGGGCGGTTGAGCGCCTCGAGCGCCACGATGACCGCCATGAGTTCCATGCGGTTGTTGGTGGTCTTGGCATAGCCGCGAGAAAGCTCGGAGGTGAAGGTCTTGCCGGCGGGGTTGGTGTATTTGAGCACGGCGCCGTAGCCGCCGCGTCCCGGATTTGATCGGGCCGAGCCGTCGGTATAGATGATGACCTTCACGGGCTTCCTTTCGTTGGGTACGTTTCGTGTGAGTGACCATTGTAGCGCCATGCCCGCCGGGGGCCAGCAATCTACGATTTCTACCCCGTCTTCGGACTGTTAGTTGGCATGGATGATGCGGTTGAGCTCGTCGAGGTATTGCTGCAAGAGGAGAGAGGGCTTGCGCTCGTCGTGCATGATGTAGCCAACGTGCATCGTTGGGGCGTCTGCTAGCGGGATCGATGCCATGCCCCATTGCATTTCATTGGAGAGGACACCGGTCGACAGGGTGTAACCGTTCGACGTGATAAGTAAGTTAGTAAGTGTTCCGCGGTCCGAGATTCGTATGTTGCGGTCGCAAGGGATATAGCTAAAAGGTTCCTCGGCGTAATAGAAGGAGTTTGAGGTTCCCTGCTCAAAGCTGTAGCGCGTATAGGGCGTGAGGTCGGCAAGGGACAGCTGCGGGCGGCGTGCGAGCGGGTGGCGCTCGCTAACGAAGACGTGGACCGTCGCGTCGAATAGGGGATGGAAGCTTGCGCGGGCATCGGCGAAGGCCTTCTGCAGAACGCGGGCGTTAAAGTCATCCAGATACAGAATGCCGATATCGCTGCGAAACGCACGGACGTCATCGATGATCTGCGATGTGGTGGTCTCGCGCATGATGAACTCGAACTTGCTGTCGCGGCAGCGCTCGACTACGTTGACAAAGGCCTCGACCGAAAAGGCGTAGTGCTGGGCGGAAATGGCGAGGCGGGCTTGCGGGGTGCCACCGTCCTCGTAGCGTGCCTCGAGCATGTCGGCCTGCTCTACGACCTGGCGCGCATAGCCCAAAAGCTCGGTGCCGTCGTTGGTGAGCGTGACGCCGCGGCTGGAGCGCGTAAAGATCTCCAGATGGAGCTCTTGTTCTAGGCTTTTGACGGCGTTTGAGATGTTGGACTGAGCGGTATAGAGGCGCTGAGCTGCGGCGTTGATTGAGCCGGACTCTGCCACGGCGATAAGAAAACGAAGCTGCTGGAGTGTCATCGGTGCCCGTCCTTTCGATAGCTATCTAAAAAACCGATAACAGGTTAGCGCTTTTAAGTGATTGACCGAGCGAAACAATGCTCGTACTATTCAAAACACACAAAGGCGGTAGGTAATTAAGCCGACCACGGAACCGGGATGTCAAAAGGAGGACCGCATATGAACTGCTTACCAAGACGAATGCCGGGCTCCTGTTTGCGCCCGTCGGCGTGATCAGGAGACAGCGACTTACTTCTCTCTTATTTATTTACTTTCGTTCGATCAAGGAGATCATCATGAGCCAGTTCATCAACAACCCCGAGCACACCTTTGGTTTCGATACCCTGCAGCTTCATGTTGGCCAGGAGAGCGCCGACCCCGCATCCGACTCCCGCGCCGTGCCTATCTACCAGACCGCGAGCTATGTGTTCCGCAACTCCCAGCACGCCGCCGATCGCTTTGGTCTTGCCGACGCCGGTAACATCTACGGCCGTCTGACCAACTCCACCCAGGGCGTCTTTGAGGACCGTATCGCCGCGCTCGAGGATGGCGTGGCCGGTCTTGCCGTCGCCTCCGGTGCCGCTGCCATCACCTATACCCTGCAGGCTCTTGCCCAGGCTGGTGACCACGTGGTGGCTCAGAAGACCATCTACGGCGGTTCCTACAACCTGCTCGAGCATACGCTCTCCCAGTTTGGCGTCGAGACCACGTTTGTCGATGCTCATAACCTGGAAGAGGTTGAGGGTGCCATCAAGGACAACACCACGGTCATCTATCTCGAGACGCTCGGCAACCCCAACTCTGACATCCCCAACATCGACGCCATCTCCGAGATCGCCAAGAAGCACGGTCTGCCGGTTGTCGTCGACAACACTTTCGGCACCCCGTATCTGTTCCGTCCGCTGGAGCATGGCGCCAACATCGTTGTCCACTCCGCAACCAAGTTCATCGGCGGCCACGGCACCTCGCTGGGCGGTGTGATCGTCGACGGCGGTAACTTCGATTGGAAGGCGAGCGGAAAGTACGCCCAGATCGCTGAGCCCAACCCCTCCTACCATGGCGTCTCGTTTGCCGAGGCTGCCGGTCCCGCCGCCTTCGCAACCTATGTCCGCGCCATCCTGCTGCGTGACGAGGGTGCCTGCATCAGCCCGTTCAACGCCTGGGTCCTGCTCCAGGGCACCGAGACCCTGTCGCTGCGCGTTGACCGTCATGTCGAGAACACCAAGAAGGTCGTTGAGTTCCTTGCCGGCGACAGCCACGTTGCCAAGGTGAACCACCCGAGCCTGCCTGAGCACCCCGATCACGAGCTCTATCAGAAGTACTTCCCCAACGGCGGCGCTTCGATCTTCACCTTTGAGATTAAGGGTGGCCAGGAGGCTGCCTGGAAGTTCATCGATCATCTGCGGGTGTTCTCGCTGCTCGCCAACGTGGCCGACGTCAAGTCGCTCGTCGTGCACCCGGCTACCACCACGCACTCCCAGCTCTCTGCCGAGGAGCTCGCCGAGCAGAACATCACGCCCTCCACGATCCGTCTTTCCATCGGTACCGAGAACGCCGAGGACATCATTTGGGATCTGAAGCAGGCCTTCGCCGTGCTGGACGAGTAAGGCGACTTGTGCAAGGACCCCTTGCGACTCGATAGGTATAACTGCATAAATGCCTGCTCAAGGCGCCTGCGCAAGCAATGGTTGCGCAGGCGTCTTTTTTGCATAGGAAGGGCGCTATTACAGGGTTTTTGGCATGCTTTATGCATTTGAGTTGTGGAAAACTCCTGTTGAGAGGATGTGAGTTTTACGCAATTGACGTGCGCCTTTTGAGTAAAACCGCAGGTCGCGATTTGCTCGAGGTACTATGCAGCGCGATCGAATCACACGCAGCTCAAACGCAGCAAAAACGCACTACGGAGGTTTCCAGCTACATGAGGATCGATTCACGAAAACCGAAAGCCGCTGCCCTTTCCGCCGCTCTGACCGTGGCACTTTTGGCAGGCGCCGGCGCAACTGATGCCCACGCGGCAACACTGTCCGATACGGTTGGATCTACGCCGTCCGAGGCGACGCTGGTACAGCCCGTTGATTATCGCGGCGATGGTTATGGTTCCATGCAGGAGTGGAACGCCTCGATGGAGGCCAAGCGCGATTCCCTTGAGATGCGCGCTCAGATCATTATGAATATGTATGGCGACTATGCTACCGATGACGAGCGCGCTGTGCTGCAGGGTTGTATCGACGGTGCGGGTAGTCTGTTGACGATGGGGGAGGTCGACACGAAGTCGACCGAGCTCGATGAGCTGCGCACTGCGCTTGAGAATGCCAAGCGCGAAGCGCTCGAGGCCGCCGCAGCCGAGGCCGAGGCCGCCGAGGCCGCCCAGGCTTCGTATTACAACGCCTGCTCCGGCTTGTCTTACACGTCTGCTGCGTATTACGCGAACGGCTCGGGTCTGACGCGCTCGAGCGGCGTCAATAACTATAACGGCCGCCGCGAGACTTATTACAGCAGCAACGTGTTGTATCACCACCGCACGGGCGAATGGACGCAGGATTCCGAGGGCTTTTGGCGCGATTCCGATGGCTACTACGTCGTTGCCGCGGGCGATAAGGCCCAAGGCTCCACGTTTACCGGTTCCAAGGGCGAGTGCAAGGTCTATGACTCCGGCTGTGCTGCCGGAACCACCGACTACTATACCGGTTGGTAATCTGCCATCAGAGCAAAATAGGCACATGATGGGCGGGCGTCTTTGCTGAGCTTTTAGGCAACGTAAAGCCGCCCTTTCTTTATGTGCGTTTGAGTTAACAGAGCCCTTACCGTGGCGGTACGCTGGGCGTATGCATGCGGGGCACACTGGTTCATGAGAAATAAGGTCTTTCTCGTGGAGGAAGTGGTCTCATGAACGCTCGAGATATCGCTATCGCCGCCGTCGCATTGGTACTTGGCTGTCTTGGCCCTACAGCTGCGTTTGTCGCAGGCATGCAGGGCTCGTGCGGGGCTGCTCCTATTGTGGTCGGCGCGCTCATCGCAGCAGCGCTGCTGGGAAGTGCGGGCGTGACCCTTTGCCGCGATGACGAGGATGAGACGCCGCAGGTGCGGCGCTAGCCGTTGTGAAGCTGGTTTTGCCCATAGATGAAGAAGGAAGCCGCCGCAAGGGGAGTGCCCTTTGCGGCGGTTTTTGCTATTGAGACTGTTGGATGCGGTACGGCGGCGTTACCAGCTGGCCTCGATTTCGCGGATGCGCGAATAGAGCCATTCGTTTTGCGGCGCCTGGATATCGTGCTTGGCCGCGAGGCGGCGGACGGTGCCCGCGAACTCCTCGACCTCTGTTTTGCGCTGCGCGACGCGGTCCTGCGCCATCGAGGGCATGCCGGCGGGGTCGAGCCCCTCGATGAGATGCACCATCTGCGTTAGGTCTGCCTCGGTGAGCTCGATACCCTCGGCGTTGGCGACCGCAAGCGTCTCGCGCATGGCGGAGACAAAGCAACGACGCTGCTCGGAGCCCTGCTCCGTAGCGCTTCCGTAGGTGCCGCCGTAGGCCATACAGGTCTGGTTGATGCCGTCGTTGAGCATGAGTTTGGCCCACATGCGATGTGCGATGTCGTGCTCGACGGTATGGGCGATGCCGCAACGCGTGTAGAGCTCGTCGATGGCGATAACGGTTGCGGGGTCGGTGCCCGCTGCCGCACCAAAGCGGATCTCGCCGGCATTGGTATAGGTGAGATCCCCGTTGAGGAATACGGCGTCCATGCCCTGGCAGATACCAAGGACGGTGTGCTCCCAGCCAAAGCGCTCGGCAATCTTCTGCTCGCTCGTGATGCCGTTGCACAGCGACGCGATCAGCGTGTCGGGTCCCACGACGCTTTCCAGGGTTTTGAGCACCACATCGAGCCCGGTTGTCTTGACCGTGAGGATGACCAGATCGGCGGGTGTCGCCTCGCTCGCGCGGACGGACTTGAGCGCGCAGGGCTTGCCGTTGACGGTGAGCGCATCACCCGCGTGGCGCTCAAAGCGCGCGTCGTCCATAACGTATTCGACGGCGTCGTTGCCGAGCGCTTGGGCGATCATGCTGCCGTAGAGCAGGCCCACGCCGCCCTTGCCGATGAAGGCGACCTTGTTGATCTGCATGTGAATCATCTCCCCATAAAAAGGCGCCCGCGTATGGGGCGCCTGATGGATTGTATGCCGCCGGGCCATGTCGCGTGCACCGGATGGCCGTATTTAGAAGAACAAACGCATGGGAACTTATGACGCGGGGCAGACCGCAAAGACACGTGCGGGATATCCGACGCCATCACGCACCTTGGGGAAGGTGCAGAAGATGACGGCGCCCGTGGCGGGAAGCTCGTCTAGATGGTCCATGACCTCGATCTGATAGCGGTCGACCGAGAGGATGTACTGCTCGCCGGGGTAGGGGTAGGCGTCCTCACGCGTGGTCACGCTCGCCGGGTCGGTGTCAGCCGGCTCGTGGCCGATGGCGCCGATGTTGCGCTCTTCTACAAGCCATTTGATGGCGTCGAGGTCCCAGCCGGGGTAGTGGGGCTGGCCGTCCTCGTCCTTGTTTTCGAGGTCGGTGAGCTTGGACCAGTCGGAGCGGAAGGCGACGAAAGCGTCTTTGGGAATGCGACCGTGCTCATCCTCCCATGCTTTGAGGTCCTCGGCGGTCAGGACGTAGTCGGGATTTGTGGCGCACTCCTCGTGTTTGTCGATCACACAGAGCGGATGCATAAACTCGATGGGTTCAATCTCTCCAAGGGAACGGCCGTCAACATGGAAGTGGCGCGGTGCGTCGACATGCGTGCCGTACTGCGAAGCAACCGAATACTGGAAGCAGCGCATGGGCGCGAGCATGTCCTCGGGCGTGCCGGGCAGGTAGTCGAAGAGCTTGGTGGACTCAAAAGGCTTAAAGCCAAACCAGTGCGGGGTGTCGCATGAGAGCGTGTGGGTGAGGTCGACCCAGCGATAATCGTTGCTTTTGAGCTGGGAGGCGAGGTTCCAAAGGTCGAGCGCGGGCATGGGCGGCTCCTTTCATCGGGCTTTTTGCTGATGTTAAAGCGGTGCCGTGACAGCTCGATTTCTGCTGCGTTACGATACGTTCTCGATTGCGATTCCACGATGTTTCGGCCGCGTGACCATTGTGTTTCGCCTTGCCGGGGCGCTGATGGCGAAAGGAGGGGCCGTGCAATATCGCGTTGACCCCAAAAGTGGTAACCGAATATCCGCTCTGGGTCTGGGCTGCATGAGATTTCCCGGTGCGCCGGGACACCCCGATGCGAAGACAGCCGATGCCATCATTTCCCGTGCGGTGGAGCAGGGGATTAATTATCTGGATACCGCGTATCTCTATCCCGGTAACGAGGTGTGCGTGGGCGCCTCACTTGAGCGCCTGGGTCTGCGCGACCGCGTGTTGCTCGCGACTAAGTTGCCGCACGCTTCGTGCAAGTGCGCGGAGGATTTCGACCGGTTCTTCGACGAGCAACTGCGCCGCCTGCGGACCGACCATATCGACTATTACCTTATGCACAACATCACTTCGCCCGCCCAGTGGGAGCGCGTGGTGGCGTTGGGCATCGAAGACTGGATTGCGCACCAAAAGGCTGCGGGGCGTATTCGCCAGATAGGTTTTTCGTATCACGGCAGTGCGGCGGACTTCCTGACGATGCTCGACGCGTATGACTGGGATTTTTGCCAGATTCAGTACAACTACGCTGGAGAGCGCTACCAAGCGGGAGCGGCGGGACTTATAGCAGCCGCCGAGTGCGGGCTCGCGGTGTTTGTGATGGAACCGCTTTTGGGCGGACGCCTGGCGGGCAAGCTGCCTCCGCGGGCCCGCGCCGTGCTCGATGACGTACGCGATCCGTACCTGAAGACGCCGGCTGCTTGGGGCCTTTCGTGGGTGTGGAACCATCCTCAAGTCACGATGCTGCTTTCGGGCATGACCGATACCGCGCAGGTGGACGAGAACGCGGTGCTGGCCGATCGGGCCCTGCCGGATTCGATGACAGCCGCTCAGCTCGATACCATCGCACGCGTGCTGGCGGAGTTTGAAAAATCGAATCGCGTGCCCTGCACGGGATGCGGCTACTGCATGCCATGTCCCAAGGGTATTAACATTCCCGGCTGCTTTGCCGCTTACAACGCGAGCTATGCGCACAGCTGGTTTACGGGGCTGTCGCAATACTTTACGGCGAGCGCGGTGCGCACGAGCGAGCCCAAGCTCGTGAGCAATTGCGTCAAGTGTGGCAAATGTGCGCGTCACTGCCCGCAACACATCGATATCCCCGAGCGTCTCGACGACGCGCGCCGACGTTTCCAGCCTGGCCCCGTAACGGCCGCGCTTAAAGTCTTCAGCAAAACTCGCTCCTCATGACCCTTTTATATCTTGTGATGGAATAGTTCCTGTTTGCGGCAGAATAGGGCGATAGCAGGAACTATTTCGTCGCAACTGAAGGGGGGCTGTCGTGGGCCATCGGGATTCATGTGATGATTTGCGTGAGGTTCGTTGGGGCGTTTTGGGCGCTGGGCACATTTCGCATCGATTTGCATCGTCGCTCAAGAAGGTCGACGAGGCACGGCTGGTGGCTGCGGCCGGCCGCACTCCTGCACATGTCGAGGAATTTTGTCGAGCGTTTTCGATTGATGCCGCGCACAGTTATGCCACGGCTGACGATAGCGGCGATGCGGCTTATGATGCGTTGATTGCCGATCCCGATGTCGATGCAATCTACTTGGCTATTCCGCATGGCATGCATGCGCATTGGGCTTGTCGGGCACTGCGCGCGGGAAAGGCCGTGCTGTGCGAAAAGCCGGCCGTTTTGAATGAAGAAGAGGCCCATGCGATCGCCTCTGTTTCCCGTGAGTGCGGTGTGCCGTTTATGGAGGCGATGAAAAATCGGTTTTGTCCGATGCATACTCGCGTGAAGGGTTTGCTTGCGTCGGGCGAGCTCGGCTGTATCGTCTCGATCGAAAGCGTGCAAAAACTCGATTATGGTGAGTCCCCTTCGAGTTATCTGCTCGATCCGTTGCAGGGTGGCTGTCTATATGACATGGGCTGCTATGCGGTCGGGTGGTTTGAGGATCTGCTTGCGGGTGCGTGCGATGTTTCGTCTCGTGAAGTTCGCTGGCGTGACGTATTAGGCGGCCGCGTGGATTGGGCCGATGAGATCCATATGAGTGTCGGCGGTATACCCATTCATATGGTGTGCGACGGCAAAGCAGCATATGAAAGCCGCTTAATGATTGCTTGCGAACGGGGTTCGGTGGAAATCGAGCGCCTCCATCGCCCCGAGCTCGCCCATGTGAAGTACTCCGACGGACGAATGCTCGAAATTAATGCCCCGTTTGATGTCGATGATTTCTACGGCGAAATTCAGCATGCGACGCAGCTCGTCCAGACGGGAGAGCTTGAAAGCCCCGTTATGCCTCTTGCCGCCACGCAGCGCTGCGCGCAGATAATCGATGCGATTCGCTTGACGCTCTAGGCTGCGGTGCTGGTGCTCAAGGGGGCTCGGCGGACCTTGCCCCTGATGCCCCTTTTATATCTTGCGGTGGAATACGGTCTGTTTGCGCCAAAATAAGGCACCAATAGACCGTATTTCACCGCAACTGATGAGGGGGAGTTGGAGATGCTAACGATCGGGTGTCATCTTTCGACGACGAAGGGCTATCGGGCAATGGGGGAGACGGCGTTGTCCATTGGTGCCAATACCTTTGCGTTCTTTACGCGCAACCCGCGCGGTGGCAAGGCGAAAGACCTTGACATGGATGACGTGGCGGCTCTGCGCGAGCTTATGGAGCAAAACGACTTTGGCCCGCTCGTGGCTCATGCTCCGTATACCTATAACCCCTGCTCGGCCAAAGAGCGGGCGCGCGAGTTTGCCCTGGAGGCCATGGCAGAGGACCTGCGCCGCATGGAGGCGCTGCCCGGTAACTACTACAACTTCCATCCCGGTGCTCATGTGGGGCAGGGCTCCGACGCCGGCATTCAGATGATCGTCGACACCCTGTGCCAGGTGATGTTTGAGGGCCAGCAGACGACGGTACTGCTCGAGACCATGGCCGGCAAGGGCACCGAGGTGGGCCGCAGCTTTGAGGAGCTGGCGCGCATTATCGAGGGCGTTGCTGACAAGCGCCCCGAGCTGTCGGCTAAGTTGGGCGTTTGCCTAGACACCTGCCATGTGAATGATGCCGGCTATGACATCGTCCACGATCTTGACGGCGTGCTCGACGAGTTCGATCGCGTGGTGGATATCGAGCGCCTGCGCGCCGTGCATATCAACGACTCCAAGAACCCCTGCGGCGCCCACAAGGACCGCCACGAGTGCATCGGCAAGGGCTACCTGGGTAGTGAAGAGTTTGGCGGCGGTATGCAGGTTATGCAGAATATTGTATCGAATGGCCGCTTGCGCGCATTGCCATTCATTTTGGAGACACCGAACGAACTTGCAGGTTATGCGGTCGAAATCAAACTGTTAAGGTCATTGCAGCAGTAATGACTGTCATAAAGTGGAGTGCTCCATTCACGTTTAAGGTTTGTTTCAATCAGTTTTCTAATTGCAGATTCTCCCAAGCGGGTGCATAATAGCCATCAGTTTTTGCAGGCCCCTGAATCACGTGGGGTCATTGGAAGGAGACTGATTATGAAGCTGAAGAAGCTTGGCGCATTTGCCGCCACGGGTGCTATGGCGCTCGCCCTTGCTCTGACGGGCTGCGGCTCGTCCAACGCCACCTCTGGTTCTGATGCCGGTTCCAGCAGCTCTGACGACGTTAAGGTCGAGAAGGTCGACGGCTCCAAGGAGTACGCGCTTGTCAAGGACGGTACGCTGACCGTCGGCACCTCTGCCGAGTACGCTCCGTTTGAGTACAAGGATGACAACGGCGATTATCAGGGCTTTGATCTTGAGCTCATCAAGGCTATCGGCGACAAGCTGGGCCTGGATGTCGAGTACGTCAACAACGACTTTGACACGCTGGTTCCGGGCGTCGCTTCGGGCGCCAAGTACGACGTCGCCATCGCGGCTATCACCGACACGCCCGAGCGTGAGAAGGAAGTCACTTTCTCCGATTCCTACTACATGGACGATCAGGCTATCGTGACCAAGGTCGATAACACCGACATCACGGCCGACAACTACAGCGAGAAGCTCAACAACGCCGACGCCACCATCATCGTCCAGTCTGGCTCGACCGCCGAGGCTTTTGCCCAGGAGAACTTCCCCAAGGCTAAGATCGTCCCCTACAAGGACGCTACTGAGTGCTTCAGCGCCCTGCAGTCCGATAAGGGCGACGCCGTAGTCACCAACCGCTCCGTTGCCAGCCAGCTGACCGCCGAGCAGTTCAACACCTGCCAGACCATCAAGCAGATCAGCACCGGCGAGGAGTACGCCATCGCCGTCAACCAGGGCAACACCAAGCTCAAGGACGACATCAACCAGGTCATCAAGGACCTGACCGATGACGGTACCGTCGACGCCCTCATGACTAAGTACAACATCAAGTAAAATAGATGCTTGATTGCGTGCGGGCCCTTTCCGTTTTGCGGAGAGGGCCTTTGCGCTTCTCTCGACGGAGAGCGTTTCCGTCTTGTTTTGCCGGCAACTTCTACGATAGGAGCCACCTTGTCTCGACTGAACAAAGGGGCTGCGGAGCAGCGTTCTCCACGGTCCGCCTTGCTCCAAAAGCTAGCCTGCGCCATGGCCGTGGCGCTCGCGCTGGTGTGCGCGGGGACATATGCACCCTCGACTGCCCAGGCGCTTGAGACCGCAAAGATCACTGCCCGACCCAACACCGGCTCGGGCAGCGATGTGGTCGGCGGCACCGAGACGCGCATTACCTGGGAAGTCCAGGCCGATGCCGACGAGGAGCTGAGTGGTCTTTCGCTGACGTTTGTCGACGGCACGACGTTTGGTGCCGACGACACGCGCCTGACGATGCTCTCGGGCGAGGACCTCATGGACCGTACGCCCATGAAGCCCACGTGTAAGGCCGATGGTCAGACGCTCAAGATTGACTTTGGCGAGACAGCACCTGCCGGTGGATTTTTCCGTGTCGAGGTTTACGGCGTGACCTTCCCCGTTGAGGGCGGCGATGAAGCTTTTAGCGGAACCTATACCCTGGCCGACGGCTCAACCAAGAAGATTTCCAAGATGCCCTCGGTGGAGATCAAGGGCGTGACGGCTTTCGATAACTTCCTGGCCGACCTTAAAGAGCAGCCGTGGGTCGAGAGGTGGAACTCCAATATGTTCCTGCGCCTGTTCCTGAACCCGGTTATTTTGGTCCAGAGCCTGCCGATCGTCTTTAAGGGCTTCCTTATGTCGCTCTCGATCGTGCTCGTGGCGTTTCCGCTGGCAATTCCCTTTGGCTTTGCCCTCTCGCTCATGCGCATCTCCAAGTCGCGCATCCTGCGCTGCCTTGCCGGCATCTACGTGAATATCATCCGCGGCACGCCGGCGTTCCTGCAGATCTACATCGCGTTCTTTGGCCTGCCGCTGGCCGGCGTCAAGGTGGATGATTATGTCCTGGGCGTCATCGTCATGTCCATGAACTCGTCTGCGTATCTGTGCGAGATCTTCCGTGCCGGTATTCAGTCGATTCCTAAGGGCCAAAACGAGGCCGCTCGCTCGCTGGGCATGAATGCCTTCCAGACGCTGCTCTACGTTATGATTCCGCAGACGTTCCGCAATGTCCTGCCTACGCTGACCAGCGAGTTTATCCTGCTTTACAAGGATACGTCGCTGCTTGCCGCTGTGGGCGTGGTCGAGATCGTCATGAACGCCCGCACCATCGTGGCCACGACGGGCTCCATTACGCCGTATGTGGTTGCCGCCCTGTTCTATCTGGTCATTACCCTGCCGCTTGCGCGCTTGGTGAGCGGTCTTGAGGCGAGGCTGCTGGGCACGGCCGAGACCAAGAAGAAGCGTCCCGCCAAGAGCGCCGGACAGGTTGTCGCGACGCCCGCCGATCATATCGCCGGTCTGTAAGGAGGTCCTGTCATGAGTGAAACGAATTCCAACGAGGTCGTTGTCAGCATCAAGAACCTCCAAAAGGCTTTTGGCGATAACGTGGTTCTGCGTGATATCGATCTGGATGTGCATAAGGGCGAGGTCGTCGTAGTCCTAGGTCCCTCGGGCTCGGGTAAGTCGACGATGCTGCGCTGTATCAATCGTCTGGAGCATCCAACGAGCGGCTCGATTGTCGTTGAGGGCGTGGACGTGTGCGCCAAGGGCGTCGACCTTAACAAGGTGCGTACGCATCTGGGCATGGTCTTTCAACAGTTCAATCTGTTCCCGCACCTGTCGGTCAAAAAGAACGTCATGCTTGCGCAGCAAAAGGTGCTCAAGCGCAGCAAGGAGGAGGCCGAGAAGATCGCCGTTGAGGAGCTGACCAAGGTTGGTCTTGCCGAGCGCATCGACTTTATGCCGAGCCAGCTTTCGGGCGGCCAGCAGCAGCGCGTGGCCATCGCCCGCGCCCTGTCGATGAACCCGCACGTCATGCTCTTTGACGAGGCGACGTCGGCACTCGACCCCGAGCTTGTCCGCGACGTTTTGGGCGTTATGCGCGACCTGGCCCGCGACGGCATGACCATGATCGTCGTGACGCACGAGATGGGCTTTGCCCGCGATGTTGCCGATCGCGTCGTCTTTATGGACGGCGGCGTTATCGTGGAAGAGGGCACGCCGAGTGAGGTCTTCGACCATCCCAAGAGCGAGCGTACCAAGGCGTTTTTGGGCAATATCTCGTAGCGGCGCGTCGAAGTTGTCGATATCACAAACGGGGACCGGATAGTATCCGGCCCCCGTTTTTGTTTGGGCATGAGCGACTGTTGTTGTGCGGTGCTCGGCTGTCAGTTGTCTTGCGACTTTCTGACGGCTTCGTTAGGCTAGCTCCGCTCCCAGAGACTTGCAGGCCGCCTCGCCCTCATCGTCGGGCGCATCGTAGCAAATGACGGAATCGACGACGTTGACGCCCGCCTCGTCGGCATCGGCCTTCCAGTTGTCCATCCACTCGCCCTCTGCCCACGAATAAGAGCCAAAGAGGACGACCTTCTTGTCGCCGAGGGTCTCCTTGACCTCGTCCCACATAGGCTGGAACTCGTCATACTCAAGCTCCTCGGAACCCATGGCGGGGCAGCCGAAGGCAATGGCGTCATAGCTGGCGGCCTTGTCTGCGGAGAAGTCGGCGCAGGAGATGACCTCTGCCTCAGCGCCGGCATCGGTTGCACCTTCGGCGACGAGGTTTGCCATGGCCTCGGTGTTGCCTGTACCGCTCCAGTAGACGACTGCGATCTTGCTCATATGTTTTCCTTTCGGTTGTGCGGCGTGCGGCCGCGTTTTGTATGCTCTATCGGGTTGCCTGGACAAGTTGTCCCAGGGTGCAGCCCTGTTGATAGATGTGGGTAAGGTATTTCGTGCATGCGCGATAGGAATCGAACGTCGCAAGCGCTTGCCCGACATTCGTGTAGACCTTCCAAGGTCCAAAGATCTTGTAGTTCTCGCCATGCTGGACGATGAACTCGTGGACGTCGTCGTAGGGATATCCCAGGAAATAGCCAATTTCGTGTGGGAACTCACAGGTGCAGCCGTTGCCGCAGCTGGCTTGATGGTCCAATGCGCATCGGGTTTGGCCGCATGCGCATTCTGCGGCGTTATTGCTTGCGAGCGCGATGCGCGATGCCAGGTGCGCAAGGCATAATGGCAGATTGTCGGTGTCGTAGCCCTCCTTGGCGAGTGCCGTTTTGGCGCGCAGGTCAGCAAGGTAAGTGGCGAGGCTGTTGGGTCGATATGCGTACACGAGCGCTCCGCAGGGGCGCCAGACCAAAACGCTCAGATGGATGCCGAGCGGATCAAGCTCTTGATTGCACCGGGCGATAACGTTGAGCAGGCGTGCTCGGCGATCTGCGATTGGCGCGGTCGCGCCCGAACCATCCTGATGGGCGTAGACGCCGGGATAGGTAAAGAGCGATGCCGGTTTGATGCCCGCGAGCGTGGGAGAGCAGTTGCGCACGATTGCTGCCTGAAACGTTGGGATGTCTATGGTTCGAGTCACGGCGTTCCTTACGGATCTAAACTGTTAGCCTAGGAAAACTTATATACGAAAGTAAGCCTTGGTCAACAAGAAAGTTTGAAGAGGGAAACTAATTGACCGAACGGACATGATTTTGGGTTAAGATGGGGACACCCCATGGGGGTATCTAGATAGTGCTACTTGAAAGGGGAACGCATGAGTGACTTGCTCAACCCCGCGAATGCCATCGTGCTGGCCGTGATTGTCGTCGGCATGTTCTTTGGCCTGCGGCGTATTGTCGCTTCGACACACGGAAAGAGCTGCTGCAGCGATGGCGCGAGCGGCAAGAAGACTAAGAGAGTTGCGGTGGCCGATACCGATGAATCTCACTACCCCTACTGCGATGAGTTGCTTATCGGCGGCATGAGCTGCGATGGCTGCGCTCAGAATGTAGCCAATGCCCTCAATGCGCTGAATGGCGTGTGGGCCACGGTAACGTACGCGGACCACACAGCGCGCGTGCGCTCTAAGCGGCCGATCGATTGCAGTGTTCTTGAGGCGGCCGTGAGAGATGCGGGTTACTACGTCATGACGCTGTAGGCCTTGCCTTGGATGCGCATCCTTGTCTAGGCTCGTCCGCGCAGTTCGATGTCATGGATGTCGTCGAAGTCGATGGTGATGTCTCGGAGCTTGAGGAGCTTGAAGGCGGGGAGCGCTTCGACGAGGATACCGGTGCGGGAGCGATAGCCGTACGTATCGTAATAGGTGACGCGGACCAGGTCGCCACGTTTGAGGCCCTCGAACTTATGCGAAAGCTCGAGGGCTTTTTCTTCCGTGAGTTCGCATTTTGGCTCGGCGGTGATCTCTTGTTTGCGCACGAGCTCGTAGTATCCCGTGAGGGCGGCAAAGGGCATAAACTGCGCGGCACGGCCGGCGCGGACGGCGCCGTTGGCGGTGAGCTTGGGGTCGGCGGAGCGACGTCTTCCCTCGGGGTCCGCTAGGCGTTCAAAGGGTGTCGGTGGCCGCATCGGCTGTTGCCGGGACTTAGGCACGATGTCCTCCTACCTGATCGTTGCGTTCGCGCGCGGTGGCGCCGGCGGTAAAGCTTAATCCCTTGACGAGCGCGTTTTTGCCGTACTTGCCCTTTACGGCCAGGACGGCGCGCGCCAGGTCGCGCTCGCGCTCATCGGCCTCGATATCGCCGAACAGATCGATGGTGACAAATTCCTCAGGCATGAGGTTGCCAAAGCCCAGGTTGATACGCTTGACCGGTCGTTTGGGATCGACAGTCTGCGCCCAGAGCTCATCGAAATAGCTCATGATCTTCTTAAACGAATTGGTGCGCTCGGGCAGCTTTCGCGAAGCGTTTGAGTGCGCGAAGAGCGCGGCATAGCCACCGCGCGGTTTGCCGCCATGTTCTCCCACGAAGATGCCATCGATTGCCTGTGCCTCTCGCACCAGGCGGCGCCGTTCGTCATCGCGCTGGACGGGCTTGGGCGCACGGGGTGCGAGCTCGGGGCCGGCGGTTGCGGTTGGCTCGATACTCGACGTGCTCGAGCGCAGGTGCCCGCATCCGTCAACGTATTGCGCCGTGCCGCTGGCGTCGAGGCGGCGTATGTCGGCTCGCTCGTTCGCATAACCCACGAAGAGCGAGATGCTGTCGCACACCACGTGCTTATCGACTAAGTCCAACACGGCACTGTCGACCATCTCGCGCAAGACGGTATAGGCCTGTTCGTAGGCATAACCCTTCGAGAGCACCTGTCCTGTGGTGGTCGAAGTTGCTTGCGGGCGATAGGCTTGGATATCGGCGATGGTTGTCGGCTCGCGCCCGAAGGCATGGTCGATGAGATATTCGGCATTGACGCCGAGCTCGTCGTAAAGCAGGTTTTCGTCGAGCGCCGCGACGCCCATCAGATCGTAGACGCCGTATTTCTCGAGGCGGGCTGCCACGCCGGGACCGATGCCCCAGATATCGGTGATGGGACGATGGGGCCAGATCTCCTTGCGAAAGGTCTCGTCGTCGAGTATGCCGATGCGGCTGGGTGCGTGCTTGGCGGTAATGTCGAGCGCTACCTTGGCCTGGAATAGGTTGGGGCCGATGCCAACCGTTGCCGTGATGCCGGTGCGCCCCAGGACCTCGTCACGCAGCATACAGGCGAAGCCTTCAGCGTCGGTATGGTAGAGGTCCAGATAGGGCGTCACGTCGATAAAGCATTCATCGATGGAGTAGACGTGCACGTCCTGGGGGCTGACGTATTCCAGATAGATACCGTAGATTTTCGCCGACACCTCCATGTAATGCTGCATGCGCGGTACGGCCGTGATGTAGTCGATGCCATCGGGAATTTCGAACAGACGGCAGCGATTGTGAATCCCTAAGTCCTTCATGGCCTGCGTGATGGCGAGGCAGATGGTCGTGCGCCCGCGCGATTCGTCGGCAACGACCAGGTTGGTGGTGAGCGGATCGAGCCCACGGTCGACGCACTCGACGCTGGCATAAAACGTCTTGAGGTCGATGCAGATATAGGTGTGCTGCTCGTGCGCCATCCGTGTCCTTTCATCAAACACATGTTCTTATCGAATACCTGTTCGATAATACCCGCTCGTCCGGACGTCGTCAAAACCTGTCAAAAAGGGACTGGTTTGTTTTGGTAGGTATGGTCGTGCGGTTGGATCGGGTTTTAACGCAGCTCTAAAGAGTGCGAAACAGCTCGGAAAACCTCGCTTCGTAGCATGAGCCTAACGATTGATACCGCCTATACGCACGGAAGGGTTGTGGAAAAGATGGTCAATTATGGGTTTGGTATGCCGACGCGCCTTGTTGCGGATGGAGACGTGGCTCGCTGGTGCGGACGATTGGTCGCTCACTATGGTGGCACCAAGGCGCTGGTCGTGTTGGGCGGTGACAAACATACGCACGATGAGCTCGTCTCGGCGGCGCTCGGCTCGCTTGATCGAGCTCTGCTCGAACGCGTGCTTTTTCGCTGCGGCTTGGTCGGGGGCGATGGGGGAGACGATTTGGTCGATGAGGCCGTAGCCCTGGCGACCGACGAAGGCGTGGACTTTGTCCTGGCGATTGGCGATGCCGATACTGCCGGCTTTGCGCGCGAGCTCGCGCGTCGCATGGCGGCGCTCGATGCCGGCGAAGACGGCTTTGTGCCTTATGGATGCATTGTCTCGGAGGGCAAGGTGCCTGCTGTCGTGGGCACCGGCGAGGTTCCCGTTTTTGCCATTATCGCGCCCGAACTGCTGGAGGGCATCGGGTCTCCTCTGCGTGAGTTACTCGGTAGCGTCTGCGCCGCGGCCTAATATTTGCCATAAAAGGACGGGTTATTTTTGGTTGGTAAAGCGTTTGACCTGCCAAAATAAGCCTGTCCCTTTTTGATCGGTTGCCGTTTGGGGGCCGATTGGCAACGCTCGCTGATTGTAGTCTTGACCTGCGCTAGAATAGTGGCATCTGAATGTCCGGGCGCATGGAGGCGTGCGCCCGTATGCTGAGGAGGACTCTATGGCAACTGTTGCCGCACCTATCGATGCTACGTCGACTGCCGCTTGGAAGGCACTCGAGGCTCATCAGGAGAAGCTCGAGGCCGATGGTATCGACCTCAAGGCCTGGTTCGCTGCCGATGCCGAGCGCGTGAACAAGCTGAGCTTTGACGCCGGTGACCTGCACTTCGATCTGTCGAAGAACCTGGTGACCGATGAGACCGTCAAGCTGCTGTGCGATCTTGCCCGCGAGGTGAAGCTCGAGGAGCGCCGCGACGCCATGTTCTCCGGCGAGCACATTAACACCACCGAGGACCGCGCCGTCCTGCACACCGCGCTTCGCCGCCCCGCAACCGAGAGGGGCCAGCTCATCGTCGACGGCCAGGATGTCGTCGCCGACGTGCACGAGGTCCTCGACCGCATGTATGCCTTCGCCGAGCGCGTGCGCTCCGGTGAGTGGAAGGGCGTTACCGGCAAGAAGATCGAGCACCTGGTGTCCATCGGCATCGGCGGCTCCGATCTGGGCCCGGTCATGGCCTACGAGGCTCTGCGTCCCTATGCCGACGCCGGTATCGACTGCCGCTATATCTCCAACATCGACCCCAACGACCAGGCCGAGAAGCTTAAGGGCCTGGATCCCGAGACCACGCTCGTGATCATCGTCTCCAAGACCTTCACCACTCTCGAGACCCTCACCAACGCCCGCGAGGTCAAGACCTGGATGCTCGAGCAGCTCAAGGCCCAGGGCGCCATCGACGGCTCCGATGAGCAGAACGCCGAGGCCGTGGCAAAGCACTTCGTCGCCGTTTCCACCGCACTCGAGAAGGTTGAGGCCTTCGGTATCGACCCCGCCAACGCCTTCGGCTTCTGGAACTGGGTCGGCGGCCGCTACTCCGTCGACTCCGCCGTGGGCCTGTCGCTGATCGTCGTGCTCGGTCCCGAGCGCTTCCAGCAGTTCCTCGAGGGCTTCCACGCTATCGACGAGTACTTCTGCAACACGCCGCTCGAGAACAATGCCGTTGCGCTGATGGGCCTGCTCAACGTCTGGTACGTCAACTTCTTCGGTTCCAAGAGCCACGCCGTGCTGCCGTACTGCCAGTACCTGCATCGTTTCCCGGCCTACCTGCAGCAGCTCACCATGGAGTCCAACGGCAAGCATGTCCGCTGGGACGGCAGCGCCGTGACCTCCGACACCGGTGAGATCTTCTGGGGCGAGCCCGGCACCAACGGTCAGCACGCCTTCTACCAGCTGCTGCACCAGGGCACCGTGGTGGTCCCGGCCGATTTCATTGCCTTCGCCAATACCGCCAACCCTGCGACCGACAGCGGCCAGGACGTGCACGAGCTGTTCCTGGGCAACTTCCTGGCCCAGACCAAGGCGCTCGCCTTTGGTAAGACGGCCGATGAGGTGCGCGCCGAGGGCACGCCCGAGCAGATCGTCCCGGCCCGCTGCTTTGAGGGCAACCGTCCGACGACCTCGATCTTTGGCGACACGTTGACCCCGTTCGCACTCGGCGAGCTCATCGCCCTGTACGAGCACATCACGTTTGTCGAGGGCACGGTCTGGGGCATCGACTCCTACGACCAGTGGGGCGTCGAGCTGGGCAAGCAGCTTGCCAAGCAGATCACCCCGGCCTTCCACGACGATGCCGCCAAGGCCGAGCAGGACGCTTCGACTCAGGCGCTTATCGAGTTCTATCGCGCGCATCGCAAGTAGGATTCGCTGCGAAAACTAACGCATAGCCGACAAGGGCCCGTATCCGTTGGGATGCGGGCCCTTTGCTATTTGGATAGGATGGAATGTATCGGGAGGCGCCTCGACGGGCATCGCAATCGTCGAAGGCGCGCCGGCCATGTTCGGGACAATATGACATTTTTCCCGTTGCAAACAGCGCCGCCGTGGGTGTTCTGTATGATGGCTCAGACAAGGTTGCTCAATGACAGGGAGGCGCATATGGCAATTAAGGCCATCGCAATGGATATCGACGGTACGCTCACCAACGACCAGAAGGTGATCAGCCCGCGTACGCGCGAGAAGCTGCTCGCGGCGCAGGAATCGGGTATTAAGCTCATCTTGGCTTCGGGTCGTCCCGCCTGGGGTCTTCACGCCTTGGCGCAGGAGCTCGACCTTCAAAACCATGACGGTCTGTTAGTTGCCTTTAATGGCGCGCATGTGGTCGACGCTCAGACCGATGAGGTCCTTTTTGACCAAGCCATGCCGGCTGACGAGCTGCACCGTCTGATTGATCATCTGCGCAATTTTGACGTGATCCCTATGATTTCGCTCGGTCGCGATTTGCACGTCGAGGACTCGTACCATTGCATGGTCACGCTGCCTGACGGCTCGCAGAAAAACATCGTCAAATACGAGCGCGATGCCTGCGACCTTAAGATCCGTGAGGTCGAGAGCTTGCATGAGGTCGTGGATACTTATCCCGTGGACAAGCTGCTGACGGCGGGCGATCCGATCTATCTGCAGGCGCATTACGAGGAGATGTATGCGCCCTTTACCCAGACGCTTTCGGGCATGTTTACGGCCGACTGGTACTTTGAGTACACGGCGCCCGGTATCGACAAGGCCCGTGCGCTCGATGGTGCCCTGCCCAAGCTTGGCATCGATGCCAGCGAGGTCGTATCGTTTGGCGACGGCCAGAACGACAAGTCCATGATTGAGTGGGCCGGCACCGGTGTTGCCATGGGCAACGCCGTCGATGAGGTTAAGGCAGTTGCCCAGATGGTGACCGCCAATAACAACGAAGATGGCATTGCGGTGGCGTTGGATAAGCTGCTGGGTTAGAATCGCCGATAGTGCATGGTTCGGGCGTCCGCTTGCGGGCGCCCTTTTGTTAGGGAGGGTGCCGTGTCCGCATTTCCGTTCGACGCCGTTATCTTTGACATGGATGGCGTCATCGTCGATACCGAGTATTACTACCTGGGGGAGACTGCCGCGTTTGCCAAGGAGCTTGGGTTGAATCTGACTCAAGAGGAGTTGAATGGACAGGTCGGTACCTCGCATCAGTTCTTCCTGCATATGCTGGTCGATTGGTTTGAGCGCGCCGGTAAAGGGCACTTCACTGGCGAGGAAGCGTTGGCCCGTTGGGACGAGTGGGCGCATAAGCGTCCGCGCGACTATCAGGCTTTGATTAACCCGGGCGCTGTGGATACGATTCGAGAGTTGCCGCGCCGCGGCGTTCGCGTGGCGTTGGCGAGTTCGTCTCCCATGGACAGCATCGAGGAAGTACTCGATGCATGTGGTCTGTCGGATGCCTTTGAGTACGTGGTGAGCGGCGAACAGTTTAAGGAGAGCAAGCCCGAGCCCGATATCTACCTGCATGCGCTGGACCTGCTGGGGCTGCCCGCGAATCGCTGCTGCTGCGTTGAGGATTCCGTTCCGGGCATTACCGCGGGTAAGCGAGCCGGCCTGACGGTCATTGCCAAGCGCGAGGAGCGCTTTGGCTTTAGCCAGGATGCCGCGGACAAGATTATCGACCAGCTGCCGGAGCTGCTCACGCTTTCTTAGGAGCGCGGTAGTTGCGCGTTTTTCGGGTCTGATGAGTAAATAGCCGACATTTTGGTGCGACACCTAGCATACTTTAAGCTAATGCGGGCTTAAGGACTTGTTGAATGCCCTTAAGCCCGTTTTAGACGTAATTGTGCTGGGAGAGGGTATATGCCACCGACTGAAGGGCTAACTGACGGTAAAGCAGCGATACCGCTGTACCAACAGGTTATCGATATCATTAAAAACGAAATCAACTCCGGTGCCTACAAGGCGGGCGCGCGGATACCCAACGAATTTGAATTGGCTGAGAGCTATAAAGTTGGACGCGTTACCGTGCGACGCGCTATTGAGGAGCTCGTCCAGCAGGGCTATCTAACGAAGCGACAGGGGAAAGGCACGTTTGTCAATGCCCCCAAGCTCAAGCGCAAGATTCGCCAGAAGGATGATGTCCAGAGTTTTTCGGACGCATGCTGCGTTAATGGAATGGAACCGGGGGCGCGCGTCATTTCGAGAAAGATACTGCCGGCGGATTCCACCGAAGCGCAGTTCTTTGGTGTTCCCGTTGGAACTGATTTGATTTGCGTTGAGCGTGTGCGTACTGCCGATGGAGTCCCCGTCATGCTCGAGAACAACATATACGTTTACGAGGACAACGCCTATCTATCAACAGCACCTCTATCTAACCAATCCATTTTTGAGTTCGTGCGCAACCGGACGGGGCGGACGCCTGCGTTTACCGACCCGTGCACGCTCGAGATCGCGTGCGCATCGCCCGAGGTCGCTCGGTTGCTGGCGGTTCCCGTTGGCGAACCCTTGTTTTATATGGAAGCCTTCTTCTTTGATGAGCAGCGGCGGCCGTTTATCATCGGTCGTCAGCGGATCGTTGGATCTCGTTACAGTTTTGACATCTAGGACATTGCAAAGGGAAACGCCCGGTGGATCATCTCATCGGGCGTTTCCATACCGTTCACGGCGCGAACGCAACCGTTCAACCGCGTCGCGGCAATCAGTTTGAAATTATCTTGATGACGGGAAAAGCTGCTGGTAATCTATGGGACGTCATAGAACGTTTGCCTTGCGTAAACGTTGAAGCGAGATGCGATGCAGTCTCGAGTTCTTTGGAGGTATCTATGTCAGATACGAAGGCGAAGAAGACAAACAGACGTTTTAAGTTCAAATTACCGCATGTCTATACGATCATGTTCTTGCTGATCGTTGTCTTTGCGGTCCTGACTTGGATCGTTCCTTCTGGTCAGTATCAGCGCAAGACGATTTCGACAGCGGCGGGTGAGCGTGAAGTCGCCGTTGCTGGAACCTATGAGCAGGTCGATAAGAACTACACAGATTCCGAGACCGGCGAGACCATCAATCTGGGCCAGGATATCTTTGCGGTCTTGCAAGCGCCTACTAAGGGCATCCAGGAGGCTGCCGACGTCGTTGCGTTCGTCTTATTGATTGGCGGATCGTTCGCAATCATCACCAAGACCAACGCTTTGAATGCCGGCATGAGCCGTGTGATTAAAAAGCTCAAGAACAAGGACATCCTCATCATCCCCATCACGATGACGTTGCTGTCCATTTGCGGCACTACGTTTGGTATGTCTGAGGAAGCCCTGCCGTTCTATGCCATCTTCATTCCCATCATGATGGGTATCGGTTATGACTCGATGACGGCATTCATCATCTGCTTCCTTGGTCCTAACCTGGGATATTGTGCCTCGACCATCGATCCGTTTAACGTCTTGATCGCACAGGGCATTATCGGCATCGAGGGCAATCCTCAGCTGTGGCTGCGCGCCGTTTCTTGGGTCATCTTCACTGCCGTCGGTATCGCATGGGCCATGCGCTACGCTATGCGCGTCAAGAAAAACCCCGAGTCGTCCATTACGTACGAGGACGATAAACTCAAGCGTATCGAGTTTTCCGTGACCGATGCCTCCATCGAGGAAGAGTTCACTATCCGTCAGAAGCTCGTGCTTATCGATTTTGCCTGCGGTATGGGCATTATCGTCTGGGGTCTTGTTACCCAGGGTTGGTACATGAATGAGATTTCCGCCGTGTTCCTTGGCATGGGCTTGCTTGCCGGTATCCTGGGCGGTCTTGACCAGCAGACGATTGCTGAGGAGTTCGTTAAAGGTCTCGCCGACTTTGCGTACGCCGCTATCGTTATCGGTATCGCTCGCGGCATTCTGGTCATCGCCGAGGGCGGCATGATCATCGACACCATTCTCCAGGCGCTCGCTACTGCGCTCGCCGGTGCACCCGCCGCCGTCTACACCACGTTTATGTATATCGTCCTTGGCCTGCTCTCTTTGCTGGTTCCCTCGAGCTCTGGCCTGGCGGCGCTCACCATGCCCGTCATGGGTCCGCTGACCGAGCTTATGGGCCTCAATCCCGAGGCCGCCGTTACCGCGCTCCAGTTTGCCAATCAGACCATCAACACCATCAGTCCCGTGGCGGGCATGACGGTCGCCGGTCTTGCCGTGGCAAAGATCTCGTTTGGCCAATGGTGGAAGACCATTTGGAAGTTCTTCATTTTCATGGTCGTCTTTGGCCTGATCGTAACGGCAATCTCTGGCATGCTTCCGGTGTAGGTGGTTGTGATGTCTGATCGTTTGACGGTCCTGACGTCTAAGAGCGTCTTTACCGGTACGGGGGACCTGCCGTTTGAAGGTTTCGTAGCGGTCCGTGGCAATCGAATTGAGGCGGTTGGCACCAAGTGCGAGGTGACTTCGTATTTGACCCAGGCGGACGAGGTAGTTGACCTTGGGGACCGCACCGTCATGCCTGGCCTGATCGATGTGCATACCTTCTATACGGGCTGGGCGCTGCGGTCGTTGGGGTCTGATCTGTCCGGCATCGCTGATGCCAAAGAGGCCTTGTCGCTCTTGCGTGCATGGAAAGAAGGTCATCCGGATTGCCCGGCGGCTTTTGGCCACAATCTGCCCGAAACGTTGGCATCGGATGCCGAGAACGCAAATACGGCAGCTGTGTTTGACGATTGTTTTGGCGATATCCCTGTCGTCTGCTTTACGCCGGGTGCGGAGACCTGCGTTCTCAATGCTGCCGCCAGTGCGCGATACGGCTTTACGCCCCAGGCATGCTATGCCGAGAAGATCTGGCGCATGATGGGCGATTTCCTCGCGCTGCCCGAGGTGCGTGCCGGGTATTCGGACTACATGAGCATGCTTAACGAGCGCGGCGTTACCGCCATCAAGGAGATGGCGTTTGATGACTACTACGGTTTTGCCGACGAAATGGCTCGCCGTGAGGAATCTGGTGAGCTGACGGTTCGCGTCTCTATGATGTCGCAGCCGGTGGGTGCCGGTGCAAATCTGTCATATGCTCGCGAGGCACGAGAGCGCTTCCGGGGTCCGTTCGTTCGTTTTTCTGGCTTCAACCGTATGATCGATCGCGGCGTATGGGCGGGGCTTGCCGAGATGATTGACCCCTATGAGGACACGGCCGATGCGGGAGCTGCCGGCAAGACGGTTGTCGAAGAGCCCGAGTGGGATCTGATTGAGAACGAGCTACGTGCAATTGATGCTGACGGTTTCCGATATTCCTTGCATTGCCAGGGCGATGGCGCCGTTCGTCGCACCGTGGCGCTCTATGCCTCGCTGCCTCGAGACGAGCATGGGCGGTTGCTTCGCCGCCATGCGATTACCGATCTCGAGAACTCTGACCCGACCGATCTTGTCGAGTTTGGCAAGTTAGGTGGAATTTGCGAGGTCTATCCGCAGATTCTGACGCTGGACCGGCGCGAGGATTGCCTATCGATGATGCGTCGACAAATTGGCGAGACGCGACTTCTGCACAGCTGGAATCGCCGCGGCATGGAAGATTCCGGATGCACGGTGTGCTGTGGTACGGATTTGCCGCTGCTGATTCCGAGCCTGGGCGAGTCAATCTACAGCGCGTGCGGCGGATACTTCGACGATGGACTGCCCGTGAATGAGGCCAACGTGCTGACGCTTGTCGAGCTCTTGCGCGCTTGGACTGCCGGGGGCGCGTACGATCTGATGCGCGAAGACGAGCTGGGTACGCTTGAGGTTGGCAAGCTTGCCGATATCTGCGTGCTCGATCGGGATGTGTTCGACCTCGATTATCGCGACGCACGCGATCTTTCGGTTGATATGACGATGTCGGACGGACAAATCGTGTTCGATCGAAATAAGGAGGCATAAGATGTCTGAATCCAAACCGACGCTGCGCCGCGAACAGATTGCGGGCATGAATATCCACTACATCATGTGGTCGCTCGATTACTTCCTTGATGTGCAGCAGCGTTTGGGCTTTGAGTCCATTGAGCTGTGGTGTGCGGAGCCGCATGTGACGCTCGACCACACGGGCTACTTTGAGGCTGAGGTCCTAGCGAAAAAGGCTGCAGACCGTGGGCTTAGGTATCGTACTCTGTGCCCCGAGAATGTTGTCTATCCTTGGCAGTACTGCGCACGCAAACCGCTGCATGAACAACGCAGCCTGGCGTACTTTAAACACGGCATTGAGCTTGCCGAGGTACTTGGGTGCGACCGTATGTCCGTCAACTCGGGCTGGGGCGACTGGGACGAGGACCACGAGGAAGCCTGGAAGCGCAGCCGCGAGCACCTGTCCATTCTGGCGGAGTATGCCGGCGAGCACGGTCTGGTGCTTACAATGGAAAGCCTGCGTCCCGAGGAGAGCAACCTTGTGACGACGGTTTCCGATGCGAAGCGCATGATTGACGAGGTCGCGAGCCCGTACTTACGGCCCATGGTTGATACAACCGCGATGGGCGTTGCAGGCGAGACGCTTGAGGACTGGTTTGCCGCCTTTGGTGATGGGGCAATTCACGAGATGCACTTTATCGACGGCGACCCGTATGGTCATCTGGTGTGGGGCGATGGCAAGCACGATATGGACGCCTTCGTCGCCACACTCAACGCCCATGGTTTCGACGGCATGCTGGGCCAGGAAATCACGGACGGCCGTTACTACGATGACCCGGCGGCGGCAGATGCCAAGAACATGGCCGCATTCGAGAAATATCTGATTGACTAAAACAACTATCGGCCACGCAGCCAACGTCATTGATTGCGGACCAAACAAGAAAGGAACTGGATATGAACGCACACGATCTGATCAAAGAGGCAATTGCCGAGAAGGGCAAGTTCGACAGCGTCTACTGGATTGCTTGCGGTGGCTCCATGATCGATTTGATCCCGGCTCATGAGCTTCTGCAGCGCGAGGCAACCACCTTCACTTCGTATATCTATACGGCTCGCGAGTTCGATATCATGCGTCCGCGTCGTCTGGGTGAGAAATCCCTGGTCATTGCTTGCAGCCACAGTGGCAACACCCCCGAGGTCGTCGAGGGCTGCGAGATTGCCCTTGCCGCCGGCGCTACGGTGATTGCCCAGACCGACAACGCTGGATCCAAGATTGACTCCGGCAAGTGGACCACGTGGGTCTACCCGTGGGGCGAGGGCGTGCCGCAGGCCGAGGTCCCCGCTGGCATTTCGCTGTCGCTTGCGGCCGAGCTGCTCGATCAGCAGGAGGGCTACGCAGATCTTGCCGATATGTATGCCGGTATCGCAGAGATGGATAAGATTCTTCCCCCGGCACGTGAGAAGGTAAATGCCGAGCTGGGCGATCGTTTTGCCAAGCTTTGCCAGGAGCACGAGTTCTTCTACATTCTGGGCAGCGGTCCCAACTTTAGCCAGACCTACGGTTTCGCTATCTGCTCTCTTATGGAGATGCAGTGGCAGCACTGCAGCTACATCCACTCTGCCGAGTACTTCCACGGCCCCTTCGAGGCTACTCAGGATGGCGTTTTTTACTTCCTGCAGATGGGCTCCAGCGAGTGCCGTGCTATGGACGAGCGCGCCCTGGCGTTCCTTAAGACGCATACCGATACGCTGATGGTGCTCGATGCCAAGGAGTACGGTATGGAAGCCGTGCCGGCGAGCGTCCGTGCCTATCTGGATCCGGTGCTGTTCTACGCCATGAACTGCGAGCTGCGTGCTGCACGCGGCAAGGTGTTTGATCACGATCCCGATTTCCGTCGCTATATGGGCGTTGTCGAGTACTAGAAGGGACAAAGGCCATGGCATTTAACGTTAACGCGCTTGGATTTGGCGACAACGTCGTCGATCGCTACGAGCATATCCACACCATGTATCCTGGCGGCAACGCGGTGAACTTCGCCGTTTATGCCAAGAAATGCGGTGCCGCACGCTCTGCATACATGGGCATTTTTGGCAATGACGCCGCTGCCGAGCATGTCATTGCAAGCCTCGAGGATGAGGGTATCGAGCTTGACAAGTGCGAGCAGATGATTGGCGAGAACGGAGCGGCTCGCGTGACCGTCATTGACGGTGATCGTGTCTTCCTTGGCTCCAACGAGGGCGGTATCCGTGGCGATGCGCGCTATGTCCTCGATCGCTTTGACCTTGCGTACATGAAGCAGTTCGATGTGGTTCATTCGGGCAACTATTGCTTTACCGAGCGCGAGCTGCCCAAGTTGAAGGCTGCGGGCGTCACGGTCTCTTTTGACTTTTCGGACGACTCCACCGACGAGTATTACGAGCAGATTGCGCCCTACGTCGATTTCGCTTTCTTTAGTGCGGCGGATGCCGCGAGTGAGGACGAGATTCGCGAGCGTCTGGCATGGGTGAAGGGCCTGGGTCCGCGTTTTGTGTCGGCTACGGCGGGCGCCGAGGGCTGCATTGCTTACGACGGCGAGCGTTATTACCGCCAGCTGGCTAAACCGGTAACGGACATGAAGGACACCATGGGAGCGGGCGACTCGTTCCTCACCTCGTTTTTGATGTGCTATCTCGATTCCGCCAAGCGTGGCGAGGATGGCGCCGAGGCCATCGAGCGCGCGCTCGACTTTGCTGCCGGGTTTGCCTCGACCGTGTGCGGCATGGAAGGTTCTTGGGGCCACGGAGCACCAATCGTCGAATAGCTTAAGAAAGCGTACGGCGGTCTGGCTATGAGGCCTTGGACAGCCGATGCAAAACAATAAGCGAAACGCGAAAAGGGGGCTCGCCATGTGGTGGGTCCCCTTTTGAACATTGGAGAAGAGTATGGGTATTAAAGCGTGTGCGGCTGGTTTTTGCTGTGCGGACGTCTATCAAAACATCGGCGTGTTCTATCCGACTGGTAATGGCATTGACTGGGGTATCCATCTTGCACGAATGGGCGTTTCGGTATCCGCCGTGTCGGTTGTCGGCAAGGACGAGTACGGAGACAAGATGAGAGAGGCGCTGGCCGCCGAGGGGTTCGATATCTCACATCTGCGGGTGGAGGATGGCGACACCTCGGTGATGCTCATGGCATTGAAAGACGGCGTCGATCGCGTGCATCTCGAGGCAATCGATGGCGTAATGGAGACATATCGACCGAATGAAGACGACCGGGCGTTTATCCTAGAGCATGACATCATTCATACCGACCTGTTTGGCAATTGTTTGGACCTCCTGCCCGTATGGCATGATGCGGGCAAGACGGTGGTTATGGACTTCTCGGTGTTCAGCCAAGATCCCGAATATGCATGTGAGGCTCATTTTCCTTACGTAGACTATGCGTTCATGTCGTTTGAAGAGGACACTCCGGAGCTACGAGACTGGGTACGCCACGTGCAGGGATTGGGACCGCGCGTTGCGGTTGCCACGCTTGGCGAGAAGGGAAGCATTGCCTATGACGGTGAGCGCTTCTATGAGTGCGGGATCGTACCGGCGGAGAAGGTCGTTAATACCGTGGGTGCCGGCGACTCGTATATTGCCGGGTTTACCAAGGGCGTGATCGATGGCCTTGATATTCCGGCGTGTATGAAGGCGGGCGCTGAGCTGTCGTCCCGAGTGATTGGTTCGTTTGAGCCGTACTAGGGTCAAATGCCTGGAAAGGAGTACGAAATGGTTATCGACATGTTGGTTCAGCCCATGCTCTACAGCGAGATCTGTACGCCGGGTGATGAGCCTGATGGATTCGGTTTTTGGTCACGAGAATTTGGTATGGGGCATATGGGCCCCATGGATTGGGATGAGCTTCAAGTCGAGATGGACGTCTGCGATGTGCAGAAGAGCGTGCTCATGCCGCTCGATGTAACCACGGCATGCGGAGGGCATTTTGGCACCAATGACCAGATTGCCATGCTGGTTGCCGCGCATCCCGATCGTCTGTGGGGATTTGCGAGCGTAGATCCGCAGGTGAGCGGCGCCGCAGGCGAATTGGAGCGCGCCTTTACCGAGTTGAGGGCAAAGGGGCTTTGCCTGCATCCGGCAAAGCAGGGTTTTGCCCCCGATGATGCTGTGGCCGAGCCGCTTTACGAGCTGTGCGAGCGCTATAACAAGCCGGTGGTTTTCCATGCCGGTATGTCTTGGGAGCCGGGTGCAGAGCTCTCGCGCAGTAACCCGCTTGCATTTGAGCGCACAATCGCAACGCATCCAAATGTGCGTTTTAGTTTGACCCATTTTGGCTGGCCCTGGGTGCGCGAGACCGTGGCGATGCTGCTCAAGTATCCCAACTGCTACACGGACACCTCTATCACTTACATCGATTCGCCCGAGGAGATGATGCAGCGTCTTTTCACGGTCGATATGGGGCCGCTGTGGTATGAGCGCGCGCTATCGCATCAAGTGATGTTCGCCAGCAATACGCCGCGCTTCCGTGCGTTCAAACTCAAGCGGGCGCTCGATACCGTGTCCATGCGCGATGATGCGCGAGAAAGGCTCTACTGGGGTAATGCCCTGCGTTTTCTTGAAGGGGATGAGTGAACATGGTGACGCTCGAGACATTGAGCTATCTATCGACTGCTCCGGACCAGTTCATCGATATTACCGAGGACGTGCACGCTGCCATCGAACGCAGCTCGGTGACGAATGGCTTGGCGGCGATTATTTTGTCGCATACGACCTGCGGAATCGTGGTAAACGAGGGGCTGCCCTGCGTGGAGACGGATCTTATGGAGACGCTTGATCGCATCGCCCCACTCGATGCCCCCTATGCGCATGCACACTTCCTGCCGAGCTATGGAGCCACCGGTAACAACTCCTGTGGGCATATCAAGAGCATGATTTGTGGAAACAGTTGTTTCTTTCCCGTCCAAGATGGCCACATCGTGTGCGGAGGTGCCCAGAACATCTATCTTGCGGAGTTTGACGGTCCGCAGAAGCGAAAAGTGTACGTGGAGGTGCTGGGGGAGTAACGTCCCTGCAATAACCCTATGAAGGAGCACGTTATGTCGTTTCTAACCTCGATGTTCAAGACCGAAAAGCCGGTTATCGGAATGCTGCACCTGCGTCCTCTGCCGGGCGATCCGCTGTATTACCCGGGCGGAAGCGTGTCGCAGGTCGTGGAAGCCGCCAAGCGCGATCTCGAGGCGTTGCAGCAGGGCGGTGTCGATGGCATTTTGATTACCAATGAGCTCTCGATGCCCTATGAGCAGCACGTTTCTCCCTCAACCCTTGCATCGATGGGCTATGTAATCGGGGCTCTATCCCATGATTTGTCGACCCCTTGGGGAGCTGAGGCTATTTACGATGGTGATGCCACAATCGAACTGTGAGCTGCCGTCGATGCGCAGTTCACACGCTGCAATTTTTGCGGTGCCTGGGTCGGTGATCTCGGGCTGATTAACCGAGATTTCGCGCACACCATGCGTCGCAAGGCGGCGCTGCGCTTGGACGACCTCAAGCTTTTCCACTTCATCACGAGCGAGGGGGAGGTTTATCTCAACGACCGCACGACTGCGGACATTGCCGATTCACTTCTCTTTAATTGCCTACCGGATGCGATGGTCATCGGCGGTTCGGCTGCCGGTCGTGGCGCTTCGGGCGAGCTTGCCGACGAGGTCCGCGAGCGTGTTGGCGAAGTGCCCGTGGTATGTGGCACCGGTTGTCGCGAAAATACCGTGGCTGACGTATTTGCTCACTACGATGGCGCGTTTGTCGGCACGTGCTTAAAGCGCGACGGAAAGCTGGATGCCCCGGTTGATGTTGAGCGGGTAGCTCGTTTTATGGCTGCCGCTCGTACGGCGCGAGGGGAGTAGGCACCTATGGCGCTCTATCTGGGTATTGATATTGGGACAAGCGCCTCTAAAGGCGTTTTAATCGATGATCGATGCAACATCGTTTGCCAAGCCTCTTGTGGACACGAGACGGACAACCCGTGTGATGGATGGTACCAGCATGATGCGGAGGCAGTTTGGTGGGGCGATTTTTGCCGCCTGTCGCGCGAGCTGGTGGCGCGATCGGGGGTTAACGCGGCACAGATCGGATGCGTGGGCCTTTCCGCATTGGGTTGCGACTGTGTGCCGGTCGATACCGAGTGCAACGCGCTGGCGCCCGCGATTTTGTATGGAGTCGATGCACGTTCGAAGCCGCAGATTGACGAGCTTCTTTCCGAATATGGGTCAGATCGCGCACGCGAGCTTTTCGGGCACGATCCGTGTTCGTCAGATATTGCTCCCAAGATCTTGTGGTTTAAGGAGAATATGCCCGAGGTACACGAACGTGCTGCGAAGTTCCTGACGGCGTCATCGTTTCTGTGCGCGAAGTTGACGGGGCGTTTTACGGTGGACCGTTATTTGGCGGAGGATTTTCTTCCCCTATACGATCGCTACACTTGGAAGGTTGATGCTCGGGAATGTGCTCGTTTCTGCCGGCCTGACCAGATGGCGGAGGTAATGTCGGCTACCGATATTGCCGGGGTGATTACGCAGCGTGCGGCTGAGGCGACGGGGCTCGCGGCAGGGACACCTGTCTTAGTGGGAACGGGCGACTCTGGTGCCGAGGCCATTTCGACGGGTGTATTCCGTCCCGGCGATATGATGGTTCAGTTGGGGAGCACGGCGTATTTCATCTACCTAGCTGATCATATGGTCGATGATGCCCGGCTATGGCCGGGGACATTTATCATTCCCGGAACTTATGGGATCTGCGCGGGGACCAATACGGCGGGTGCGCTCACATCGTGGCTGCGCCAAGAGCTGTATCGCGATGCCGTAGAGGCCGAGGGTCACGGTGGCCCCGATGCATATTCGGTTATGGCGCATGATGCCGCCGATGTGGCGCCGGGTGCCGATGGGCTCCTGTGTCTGCCGTACTTTGCGGGGGAGCGTACTCCGCTCAACGATACCGAGGCGCGTGGCGTCTTCTTTGGCCTGACCGGAAGGCATACGCGAGCCCATATGGTTCGCGCCGCCTTGGAAGGCGTCGCGTATACCGTTGCATCCCATGTCGACATTATCGAGCGAGAGCATGGACTGCCAATTGGGCGCATTATGCTTGTCGGAGGTGGAACCAAGAATCCAGTTTGGATGCAAGCTATCGCCGACGTATGCGGGCGCGAGGTCTCGGTTGCCAAGGTTACGGTGGGCGCATGCTTCGGTGATGCCATCATGGCAGCTCTCGCAGGTGGCGCCTATGCATCATGGGATGAACTCGCCCAAGTCCTTGGCGTTGCGCAAACAATCGTGCCCGATATGGCTGCCCACGAGTTATATGCGTCGCGCCGCCATATCTTTGACGAATTGTATGCACGCAACCGTGATCTCATGCATGAATTGGTGTAATGCTGCCGAATTGTACTGTCTTTCAATAGGGACTGCGTTGTGCGATTCGCATGCCCCTTGGCATTTTTGCCACAGGGGTTAGCGAAGGTCAAAAACAGAGTGCGCATTTGCTAAAACTGCCGACTCGATGCGCTTTGCATCACAGTTTTTGAGTGAGGCAATGCGCATCGAGGTCCTTGTGAGCGATGTGATGAGCGACTGCGCGCTTGTTTCCGTGTTTGGCTCGGCCGGCGCATCGGTCTCGAGCAGTAGACGGTCGAGTGGAATCTGTCGGGCATATTCGCGTCCTCGTTTAGATGCGAGCATACGCTCGTTCACGGAGAAATAGCAGCCTGCGTTTCGCGCGCGGACGAGTTCGTCCGAAGTACCGCTAAACCAGTGGAAGATGATAGCGGGGGAGTCGGGGTTTGGGATGAGTAGTCCATGCGATTCGAGGACGTCCAGTGCGGCTCCTGCTGAACGAACGGCGTGAATTGATATCACGCGCCCGGTAAGAGGATGCTGCACGAGTGTATCGCAGAGCCGGTCAAATGCCTGTATTTGAAGTGGTTCGCTTCCGGCAAAGCGCGCGGAAAAGTCGAGTCCCACCTCGCCGATATAGTGCTCGTGGGCAGCAACTTCGCAAAGCAGATTGACTTCGGCAGGACCGCAGCGGCCGTCGGCGAGCCACCAGGGATGGAGGCCGATACCCTTGATGACGGTAGGAGGGCGACGGGTTCGCCCATGTGCGCTAGCGAAGTCGCGTGGATCGACGCCGCAATCAAATAGACCCAAGCCCAGCGCCGTTGCCTCATCGGCAACGGCGTCCGGGTGAGCCATTAAATCAAGATGGCAGTGTGCATCAAATAACCGGGGCTCCATCTCGGCGCGCTCCGCTAGTCTAGGCGCTGGCCATCGGAGCGTACGCGCTCAGCGCCGCGGCCGCTGATCTGGCGGATAACCTCGCCGGCAATCATCTGACCCATGATGGGCGGCATAAAGCTGGCGGTTCCGAGCTCGGTACGCTCGTGGATGTTGGAAGGGTCGCGGGGCTGTGTCTTAACCGATTCCTCGCAGCTAAACAGCACATGAAGACTTTTGATGCCGCGCTTCTTGCACTCTTTGCGCATGATGCGGCTCATGGGATCGCGGACCGTTTCGAAAATGTCGGCAAAGCGCAGGCACTCGGGATGCAGCTTGTTGCCGCCGCCCATGGAGCTCACCAGGCGAATGTCGTGGTCCTGAGCATATTTGGCAACTGCGAGCTTGGCGGAGATGGTGTCGATGGCGTCGATGACGTAGTCGATCTTGCCATCCGTCTGCTCCAGAACGCTCGCGAAGAACCCGTCAATGTTGTCGCTCAACAGGTATTCGGTGCGTTTGATGACGGTGGCGGCAGGGTTGATGTCGTGGATCATAGCCTCCATAACGTCCACTTTGCGCTTGCCGATGGTGCTATGAAAGGCAATGGCCTGACGGTTAATGTTGCTGGGCGCGATGATGTCTTTATCCAGAATTACGAAATGGCCAATGCCGCCGCGGGCAAGTGCCTCGCAGCAGTTAGAGCCCACGCCTCCGCAGCCGAGCACCAGCACCGTGGCGTTGGCGAGTTTATCGAGTGCCTCGCGGCCCATGATGATTTCGAGCTTGGTGTCGCGCGTCTCGATGGGTGAAGCGGCTACGGTTTCGGTCATAAACATCCTCCGATGGGGAAGCGAATCGTGTTTTAGCTATCGCCATTATAGGTATTATCGCGATTCCATTTGAACCCTTGGGGTTTTGTTGAAATGAGGCGGGGATTCTCATAAGATGAAACAGATGGCACCCGTTGCAGCGGGTTGGCCAACTCCCAAACACGTTTGTAGCGTGAGAAGTGGCCGTCTTCGCATTACGCGAAGGCGGCTATTTTTTGAGTACAAGATTAGATAGTTAGACAAACATCTAAATATCGAGTATAGTGTGCGCGTCATGAGGGGTGCTGAGAGGAGGTCCTATGCCGGGAGAGGGTTTTAAAGCGCTGGCCGATCCTACGCGGCGGCGTATTTTGGAACTGCTGCGCGAGGGCAATCGCACGGCCGGGGAGCTTGCCGAGCATTTTGACATCAGTAAGCCGTCGCTAAGCCATCACTTGGCGACGCTCAAAAACGCCGGGTTGGTGACCGACGAGCGCCATGGCCAAAACATCGTATACAGCTTAAACACCACCGTCATGCAGGATTTAATTGGCTGGTTTATGGGCTTTACAAACACGGAAGGTGATAAGGATGAATAACGAAAACAAGGGCATTCACCCCACGGGGGTATCGTCGCGCGTGTGGATTGTGCTGGTCGCTCTGTGCGTCGCCAATGTCGTAGCGCACCTCATGGTGATGCCGAGCTTGCCTGCGCAGATTCCCACGCACTGGGGCGCGAACGGCGCCGTCGACGGTTGGGGTCCTAGCTGGATGGCCTCCGCGCTCGGCGTGCTGCCTCTGGCGCTTCTCGCAATGTTCTGCGTGGTGCCGCGCATCGACCCCAAAGGTGAGGCATATCGAACCTCGGGCAAGTTCTATCAGGGCTTCGTAATCGCCTTCACCTTGTTCATGTGCGCCATAAGCTGGCTGGGAGAGCTTACGGTCTGGGGCGTGGTGCCGGCGGTCGGTTCGGTTAACGTGCTGATTTCCGGTGTTGTCGGTTTGCTGTTCATCGGCGTAGGCAACTACTTGCCGCGTGTGAAGCAGAACTATACGCTCGGTATCAAGACACCTTGGGCGCTTGCCGATCCCGAGAACTGGCGCCGTACGCAGCGTTTTGGCGGCGCCTGCTTTATGGTGCTGGGTATTGGCCTGATTGTGATGGGCGTGGCAGGCAGCGTGCTTTCGAGTGAAGTCGTCGCCGCGGTGATTGCGGTTCTGGCGTTTGGTTCGGTTGGAGCCGTCTACGTCTACTCGTATCTGTTGTGGCGCAAATCGCAGCGAGCCGCTCGTTAAGGTTGCGGAAAACTAGCGTACGCAGTTCATAGTATGTTCCGGGGGACTTTTCCCAGGTAGTATTAGGGGGTGTGGGCAACCATGCCCCTTTTTCGTTACGTTTCAGAGCTGGTTCCCTCATTTCGTTTCCACTAAAGCGAATCAAGAATAGGGAAACAGCAGGTAGAAAGGATAGAACAGACATATGGCGGAGTTTATCTACCAGATGTATCAGGCTCGCAAGGCCCATGGCGACAAGGTGATCCTTGACGACGTGACCCTGAGCTTCTACCCCGGTGCCAAGATCGGCGTCGTGGGTCCCAACGGCATGGGCAAGTCGACCCTGCTCAAGATCATGGCCGGCATCGAGGAGGTCTCCAACGGCGATGCCAGGCTCACCCCCGGCTACACCGTGGGCATCCTGCAGCAGGAGCCGCCGCTCGACGATGACAAGACCGTCATCGAGAACGTGCGCATGGCGTTTGGCGATATGATCGCCAAGGTCGATCGCTTCAACAAGATCGGCGAGGAGATGTGCGACCCGGATTGCGACATGGATGCCCTCATGGCCGAGATGGGCAAGCTCCAGGACGAGATCGATGCCGCCGATGGCTGGGATATCGATTCCAAGCTCGGCCAGGCCATGGACGCCCTGCAGCTGCCCGATTCCGACATGCCGGTCAACGTGCTTTCCGGCGGCGAGCGCCGTCGCGTGGCCCTGTGCAAGCTGCTGCTCGAGGCTCCCGACCTGCTGCTGCTCGACGAGCCCACGAACCACCTGGACGCCGAGTCGATCCTGTGGCTCGAGCACTTCCTGCACAACTACCAGGGCGCGGTGCTTGCCGTCACGCACGATCGCTACTTCCTGGATAACGTTGCCGAGTGGATCTGCGAGGTCGACCGCGGTCACCTTTATCCCTACAAGGGCAACTACTCCACGTATCTGGAGACCAAGGCCGCGCGTATCGAGGCACAGGGCAATCGTGACGCCAAGCTCGCCAAGCGCATGGAGGCCGAGCTCGAGTGGGTGCGCAGCTCTCCCAAGGCTCGCCAGGCAAAGAACAAGGCCCGTCTGGCTCGCTACGAGGAGATGGAGGCCGAGGCCCGCGCAAGCCAGAAGCTCGACTGGACCGACATCCGCATCCCTGTGGGCCCGCGTTTGGGCAACAAGGTGCTCGAGGCCCATCATCTGCACAAGGAGTTCGATGGCCGCGTGCTCATCGATGACCTTTCGTTCACCCTGCCGCGCAACGGCATCGTGGGCGTCATCGGCCCCAACGGTGTCGGTAAGACCACGCTGTTCAAGACGATTGTGGGTCTGGAGCCGCTGACTTCGGGCGAGCTTGAGGTGGGCGAGACCGTCAAGATCTCCTATGTCGACCAGAACCGTTCCGGCATCGACCCCGATAAGAACCTATGGGAGGTCGTCTCGGACGGCCTGGACCACATGATGGTCGGCGAGACCGAGGTTCCGAGCCGCGCTTATGTGGCGAGCTTTGGCTTTAAGGGCCAGGACCAGCAGAAGCGCGCTGGCGTACTTTCCGGTGGCGAGCGCAACCGTCTGAACCTGGCGCTCACGCTCAAGCAGGGCGGCAACCTGCTGCTCCTCGACGAGCCTACGAACGACCTCGACGTCGAGACGCTGTCCTCGCTCGAAGCGGCGCTGCTCGAGTTCCCGGGCTGCTCGGTGGTCATTAGCCATGACCGTATGTTCCTGGACCGCGTCGCCACGCACATTCTGGCGTGGGAAGGCACCGACGAGAACCCGGGCAACTGGTATTGGTTCGAGGGCAACTTCGAGGCCTATCAGGCCAACCGCATCGAGCGCCTGGGCGAGGACGCGGCCCAGCCGCATCGTATCCACCGTAAGCTGACGCGCGACTAGATCGTTACGCGGTTTTCCAAACCGCGTAACTGCTCGACGCTGCGCGGGTCGCAAGCACCCCATCTTGCCGTTCAAGCCGTCGCTCGCGTACCGAAGTACGCGTCGCTCCTCTTTCACGGCAACCTGGGGCACTTGCGGCCCGCTCGCTGTTGGTTACGCAACATCAACAAATAAAAACGGCTCAAATCCTGATTTGGATTTGAGCCGTTTGTCGTTACTGCTCGGGTTCTTCGACTTTATCGATGGCCCAGGTGGATCCGAGGCCACCGGTGGTGTTGCGGCGGACGCGCACGGTAACTTCGTGGCGCTCGCCGGCCTGCGTGTAGCGCAGGGGGAAGCTTGCGCGGTTTCGCGCGGCCTCGATGGTACCGCGCTCGCGGGCGATCCAGTAGTACTCGCCGACGATGCCGAGGGTGTCGGCGCCGTAGGGGAGATAGGTCGACAGCTGGTGTAGCAACGGACCGGGGCAGAAGACCTCGGTTGCGAAATCGACGGGGAAGTCCTCGGGGATGGCGGGCGCTACGGGTGCGAGGGCCGGTACCATCGTCGGTGCGAAGGCCTGCTCATTGACGGGCGTCACCTCGATGACGGGCGCGGGTTCGGCGCCGAGTACTGATTCGGTGTCCGCTTTCGGCATCGCCGCGGAATCTGCGGGCTCGACGATGGCAGGTGCGTCTGCGGTCGCGGTGTCGAACTCGACTTGCGGAGCGCTCTGATTCTCGATGCTCGGCTTTGTCTCGACCGGCGTGGATGCCATGGTGGTGATGCCGGCGTTTGCGTTCTCGGGGTCATAGACGACCGTGAGCGAGATGGCGGGCTGCGGTGCCTCGGGCTCCGGCGTCGACTCGGTAGCGTCTTGATCTGCGGGCTCGTCGGACTGATCGTCCTCGGCCTTGTCACCAAAGACATCGCTGTTTTGGAATGCAGACGTCTCGGGCTGGTCAGCGGCTTCTTCGGTTGTCGACTTGGGAGCTTCGTTGAGCTCCGCAGTGGTTTCCTGCTCAGATATGACTTCGGGATCGGTCGTGGCGGTGATTTCGGTTTCTGCTGTTACCTCAATAGCGACTTCGATCTCTGCCTCGGGCTCGGGCTCCGGCACGGCTTCAACCATGGTTTCTGGCTTGGGATGTTTAACGTGCTTGGGACGCACGGCCTTGAGGTCCTTCTCGCCGCGCTTTTTCTTTTTGTAGGACTGCTTGGCTCCCTTGGCTGCCTTGGGCTTGTCCTCGCCCTTGGCAAGGGCGGCATCCCAAGCCTCGTTGGCGATGACGGTGGCATACAGGCGACCGCCCTTAAAGACGGTCAGCTTAATGCAGTCGTCGAGCTCCTCGAGCAGCTCACGCGTGGACTCAAAGCCCAGGTCATAAGCGGTCATGTCGCCGGCGGCGAGCGCCTCCTCGACCTGTGTCATAAACGTTTGCTTGCCGCACCCAATCGCGTCGCGCAGCAGGCGATACAGATAGATGTGGTTGCCCAGCGAAAGCGTGGGCCTAACTATTGTCTTGCTCATGGCAAATCTCCTCTTTACACATGTAAAGCATCTTACCATCGCATAGCGTTCGCCATGGCGGCGCCCAAGGCAAACGGGCGCGAACCGCTTTCGATTCGCGCCCGTTGTACAGGTCGGTTATCTATGAGAGGCAAATGTGCTTAGTTGCCCGATGCCGTGCCTTGGCTCGAGTTGTCAGATGCCGTGCCGGACGCGGTTCCGCTCGAGCTGTTCGAGCTGTTGGTGTTGCTGCTGTCTGCTGTGCCCGTTCCCGAAGCGGTGTCGCTCGTCTGGCCGCCCGTGCTCGGCTGCGAACCGTCAGTCGTTTGGCTTGAGTCGGTCGTGCCGGACGGCGCGCCACTGTTGGCCGTAGAGGAATCGGTGCCCTGCGATTGGCTTTGGGTGTTCGAGGACGAATCGGCTGAGGTAGAACTGTCTTGCGTGCCGTCCGCCTGTGCCTGCTGATCTTGCGACTGGGTGTTGCCATTTGCATCGCTCTCGGTCGTGCGCGACGAAAGGATTGGCTCGGGGCGCTCGCCCAGACCCTCACCGGCGGTGGTAATAAGGATGGCGCCGGTACAGGCGATGACCGCGACGATGGCGATGGCGATCGAGAAGACGATGACCTTCTTTTGCGTCTGGCTGCGCTCTGCCGCCGCCTTGGCGCGCAGACTGTTAGGGGCGACGCGCGCCGTGGTCGCGCGTCCCGCAGCCTGGCGCATTTCCTGCGTGGTCGCGGCGCCACCTAGGTGCTCCTCGACATCGGGTTCAACGGGCTCGTAGGCGCCGGCAGGGTAGTCGACAGCGGCATGCGTGCCCTTGATTGCTTCGGCGCTGGCAGAGATAAAGTGGCGGTAGACCTGCGAGGACACAACGGTGATGACCGAGCTCACGGCGGCGCCAATTACTGAACCAGCGATACCAATCTTGGAGGCAAGCGCGACGCTCGTGGCGGCAGCTGCGGCGCCGGCGATGATCTGGGGAATGGAAATGTCGTCAAACAGGCCCTTTTTGGGTGCGATGGCCATGGTCTGTCCGATGGAATGGTTCTCGTGCACGCCGTTGTTGAGCGATGCCGGCGTCATGACGCGCGTGCGCGGCGCGTCGGTATATTCAGTCGTCATACGGGGTCCTTCCGGTTCGTTTAGTGCTGCGACAGGTTGTTCAGCCCTCAGGGTACCCAGTCGGTGTGAACCGGAGATGGATTCGCCCGCAACACCATCAACTCACCAAAGCGCGAAATTTCTTCTCAGGCTGATCGAATGAAGACGGGGCGAATCGTTCGGATGTCGAAAGGAAGGTTGACCGGATTTGAAATCCCGTGGAATAATCGGGCTCGCGGCGCTGTTGCTTGCGCCGGGTAGGGAGCGTCATGAAAATCCTTAAGCGGATCAACAACAATACGGTTATCTGCGTAAACGCCAAGGGCCGTGAACTCGTGGCAATTGGCCGCGGTATCGGGTTTCCCAATGGCCCCGATGAGGTCACACTCGATAAGATCGAGCGAACCTTCTACGGTGTCGACTCGCGCTACCTAGCGCTGCTCGACGAGATCGATCCTCAGGTGATGGAGTTCTCCGCCCAGATTGCCGATATCGCTCGCTCCAACATCTCGCGCGAGCTCTCGGCAAACCTTCCCTTTACCATGGCTGACCATATCGCCTTTGCCATCAAACGCTGCCGCGAGCATATGTTTGTGCAGATGCCGCTCTCCTATGATGTGCAGCAGATGTACCCCATTGAGTACAAGATCGCCAAGTTCGCGATCGAGGGCATCAATCGCGGCTTCAACGTCAAGATGCCGCGGGGGGAGGCGAGCGGTATCGCGCTCTGTATCGTCAACAGCGTGGTCGCCTCGTCTTCAAAGGCCAAATCCAATACGGTGCGTAAGGACGAGGTGATGCTCGAGAGCTTCACCAAGATTATCGAATCCGAGCTGGGGGTTTGCGTGGACCGCGACGGCTTTGACTTTTGCCGTTATGCCACGCACGTGCGCTACCTGTTAGAACGCGTGCAGACAGGAGAGCCCCTCAACACGGAGAACGGCGCGCTTTACGGACCGCTCTGCGAGCAGCATCCCGACGTGGCCGTGTGCGTCGACCGCATGGCCGCGCTTATCGAAGAGCGCTTTGACGCCGGGCTCGCCGATGAAGAGAAGGTCTACCTGATGCTCCACGTCAATCGCGTCTGCGCGGGATCTAGGTCCTAATCGACCGCTCGCCGCTGAAGTTTGACCGTTGGCCGGTTTCGACTTTCGTAAAAGCAACTGTTGGATGTAGTTTCATAGTCACATAAGGTGTTATTCGAGAAGAGCCTCGAAGCATGACGTAGACAGTTCCCTGTCCGCTTTGTGCTTTGGGGCTCTTCTGTTTTTGTCTTCTTCTTGCTTTTCTCGATTTGCCTCGTGTCAGGCCTGCCGTAATCGGTTCTTCGCGTGTGCGCAAACGGGAAGACAGAAAAGCAAGGGAGTTCAGCTATGACTGACAATAAGAAAATCGCCGCGGACGTGCTCGAGGCCGTCGGTGGCAAGGAGAACGTGACGTTTGTTGCGCACTGTATGACGCGCCTGCGTTTTAACCTCAAAGATATCGATGCCCCCGATATCAAAGAAGTGAAGAAGATTGGCGGTGTGTTGGGTGCTCAAATCTCCGGAGGGCAGTTCCAGGTAATCGTGGGCCAAAACGTGCCCAAGGTTTATGACGAGCTCTGCAAGATCGGCGGCTTTGCCAAGCAGGACGCCATCGACGAGAACCTTGATGCTCCTAAGCAGAAGCTCACACCTAAGGTTATTGGCAATAACATCCTCAACTACCTGTCAAGCTCCATGGTGCCTATGATCCCCGTCCTAATGTGTGCTGGCCTGTTCAAGACCGTAGCGGTGGTGCTGGGACCTACGATGGCGGGCGTGCTGTCCGACACAAGCGACCTTTATGTTCTGATGAACATGGTTTATGACGCAGCGTTCTATTTTATCCCCATCTACCTTGGCTATAATGCGGCTAAGAACATTGGCGTAACGCCTGTCCTCGGTGCCTTTATGGGCGGCATTCTTATCGACCCGACCATGATTCAGCTTGCGACCGATGGAGCTCAGTTCTCCGTTTATGGCATTCCCTGCGTCGCCGCAAACTACACAAAGACGGTCCTTCCCATTCTTCTGTCCGTGTGGGCGATGAGTTATATCGAGCGCTTCTTCCGCAAATATGTGCCAGATACCCTTTCAACGGTTTTCGCGCCTTTCCTTACCATGGTCGTCGCTGTTCCTGTGTCTCTCTGCGCTCTCGCCCCTGTTGGTTCATGGGCCGGTAATGCCCTCGCCGCCGGTTTTGAGTTCCTTGGTACTTCCGGTGGTATCGCCGCCATTCTCGGAGGAGGTATTCTGGCGGGTCTTTGGTGCCCAATGATTATTACCGGCATGCATGTGGCGGTTGCGATGATTGCCATCGCTAACTATATGACTGTGGGAACCGACAGCTTTGTTTTGGTTGCGACGGGCGTTAGCCTTTGGGCGACCTTCGGCTGCGAGGTGGCGACCTGGCTCAAGCTGTGCGATAAAGACGAGAAGAGCATGGCATTCGGCTATTTGGTCGCAAACATTGTCGGAGGCGTCGGCGAGCCTTTCATCTACGGCATGATGCTGCGCTATCGCCGCGTGTTTGTCTGGAAGATTATCGGATCCTTTGTTGCCGGTGCGCTTGCAATCGCTCTCGGAGCCACGGTTTATACTGCCGGCGCGGCATCTAACTTCTTGGAGTTCCTCGCGTTTGCGGGCGGCGGGACCCAGAATCTCATCAACTTTGGAATCGCTGCTGGTGCAGGCTTCCTTGTGAGCGCCTTGGGCACGTATTTCCTGGGCTTTACGGCGGATGAGCTCGAGAATGGTCCCGTTTCCGAGCGTTAAGTTTTCTACGGCCTGCGTGTGGCAGGACGCATTGGAAGGGCGTCCATGACGCCCTTCTCTTTTTGTATTTCTATTTCCGATGTTTGGGCGGCGTGTGCCGCGAAGAGTTGGAGTTGGAATGAACATAGAGTTTGGAATCTCGAAGATTGACGTAACACCCCAGTCTCCTTGCCGCATGGGCGGCTACAACAGAAAAGGTGCCTGGACGGATGTTCTTGATCCTATTGAGGTCAACGCTAGCGCTGTCTGTGTTGATCTTGTCCCGTTTATTCTTATCGAGCTCGATTCAATAATGGTGTCGAAAGATTTTTCCCTTTCGGTCAAGAACGCCGTATCGTCAAAAACGGGCATCGATTCGAGCAATATCGTCGTCGCATGCATTCATACCCATTCTGCACCATGCTATTTTAAGCTTGCCTACGAGGACACGTTACCTGAAACCGAATTGACGAGTGATTTGATTGGCTTGGCTACCGAGGCGGCGGTATCTGCATGGGCGTCCAGGTCGAAGGCGACCGTATCGATGGAGATGTTAGGCATCGAGGGACTGTACGGGAATCGAAATGTTCAGGGCGGTCCGGCCGATAAACAGGTAAGTATTTTCTCGTTTGAGGACGCTCAAGGTGGTCGCCCAATTGGAAAAATGCTGTTCATGTCCGCTCATCCTACCATCCTTAATGGGAAAAGCGCCGTCCTCTCTGCTGATTTGATTGGGCATGTCAGGCAGCGTTTGGAGAGGAAATATGGCTGTCCTGTACTTTGCGTCAACGGAACGTGCGGGGATGTGTCGACGCGTTTCTATCGGCAAGGGGAGGGAGTTGCCGAACTCGAGCGTACGGCTAACGAACTTTGCGCTCAAATTGAATCCAAGCGTGAGCGCGCGGCACTCAGAGTTGATACTCCGCGTTGGGGCTCTATCAGCATGAAGAGTGTCTACGATGCAAAAACAGATCCGGATTGGATCGAGATGACCAATCGGATAGAGGCTATGGATGCGAGCCCGATGCGAGACTTTCTCCTTAAGCGGCAACAGCTTAAGCTCTCGATGGGGAAAATCGAGCTTGAGCTTCCGAGCCAGTTTGCGGTAATTGGTAACTGCATTTTTATCACGATGCCATGCGATACGTGTAGCACATTAGGCTTGGATTTTAAGAGGGCGTTTAGCCAATACAACGTCTTTGTTATCGGCTATGCGAACACGTACTGCAACTACCTTGTGCCTCAGGAAGACTACGGCAAGTATTTTGAAACCTACAACTCGCGAACGCCGCGCGGGGTTGCCGATGCGTTCGTTGCGCGAATCATTCAGGCGGTCGGTGCCGCGCTATAGCAGGCGCTATAGACCATCGTGGTAGATGAACCGGTCAGGATTATACGGAGCATGTATTGTGTCAATCATTGAACCTCTCATCCAACAAGTCCTTATCATGTTTTTGCTCATGGGAATGGGCTACGCTCTAAACCGCTTGGGCATATTGAGCGAGCAGGCTGCAATAGAATTCGGAAAGTTGCTCATCAACCTTGTGATTCCCGCAATCATTCTCAAATCATTTTGGATCGAGTATTCGTTTCAGAGGATGTATGAGTTGGGAATGACCTTAATGCTGTCGGCGGCGATGTTGTTGCTCGCTTGCGTTGTTGCCCGCCTGTTGTTCAGGGGCCGTCCCATCGACATTTTTGCTGCGGCATTCTCGAATGCTGGATTTGTGGGAATACCCCTTGTTGAAGCGGCGCTTGGAAAAGATGCCGTGTTTTTCATCACGTGCATGATCGCTCTTCTCAATGCCATGCAATGGACATACGGGCAGTATCTGCTGTCGGGGTCTAAAAAATGTATGAGTCCTAAAGCGATCCTGACAAGTCCAATGGTCATGGCTTTATTGGGCGGTTTCTTGATTTTTATCCTTCGTGTCCCAACGGTCCCTCTGGCACAGTCAGTGCTTTCGTATATCTCGGGGCTCAACACTCCGCTAGCAATGATGACTCTCGGTATCTATCTTGCTCAGTCTGATTTGATGGCGCTCCTGAGGGCGAAAAGCTTGTTTGCCGTCTCATCGGTCAGGCTGCTTGTTATTCCGATTCTTTCGCTCCTGTTCCTATGTCTCTTTCCATGTGATAGGTCAATTAAGATGGCGCTGCTGATTGCGGCTGCGACCCCCACCGGCGCGAATGTAGCCATCTTTGCCCAGCAGCATAATAAGGACTATCGATATGCATGTGGAACAGTCTGTGTTACCACCCTTCTGTCTATGTTCACTATGCCAGCGATAGTGTCCTTGTCTCAGCTAGTGTTCTAGGCGCTATGCCATGCACCTGCGGATGAACGCTTCGTGGCGGTCGATTATGGCCGGGGCCCAACAATCCGGACCGCCGTCGATCGTGCTGGCAACAGATGCCATCAACTCATCAAGGGGGCTTGCTATCATTGGTGCACTAGCTTGATGCTAAACTGAATTAATGATTGCGAGGTGGTTTACGTGATGTACCCGTATATGACATTCGAAGATGGTACCGAGGTCATTCATTCTGACCTGATCACAGATGGCGATATCGAAAAGGTCATCGTGCATTTTGAACGACCGACGGCAGAGGGTTTCGACTCCGCTCGTTGCGAGCTGCCTTCTTACAATTGGACCATGTGGGAGGGGCGTTTTACCGACGAGGAGAAGCGAGGTTTTGAGACTTTTCTGGGCAATAACGCCCATCTGCTGTATCGCTACGCCGCAAACGGAGGAGCTAAAGTTGCCTAGCCTTTTTCTTATTGGCGGCTATCGGGTCTTCTTTTGGTCCAATGAAGCGGGCGAGCCAATCCATGTCCATGTTTGCAAGGGGGCGCCTTCAGATAACTCGGCCAAAATCTGGCTGACTCGAAGAGGTGGCTGCATTGTCGCTAATAACAAAGCGAAGATCCCCCGGAGCACGCTTGATGACCTCTGTGAAATCATCGCCGCTCAGCATGAATTGATTTGCTCTAAATGGAAGGCATTTTTCCTTGTGGACGAGATCTCGTTCTACTGCTAAACGTCATCCCGGCTTCTCTTTTCCAATTTTAATCATGAGCTTGTCCCATCTGTGCTGATTGAACTTGACAGTACAATGGAGGCGGACTATATCGCCGCCGCTCGTTGCGGCTAACGGATGTGCTGGAGCTCGCATGAACGATTTTCTAAACGGTCAAGTTGATAACGACGGTTTTTTGCGCCTGGCAGCGGCCTCGCCCAAGATTCGCGTGGCCGATGTTGAGGGCAATGCCGAGGTTGCGCTGGCGGCTGTTCGCGAGGCTACCGAGCGCGGCGTTCGTGCGCTCGTGCTGCCCGAGCTTAACCTGACTGGTTATACCGCGGCTGATCTGTTCCATAACCGCACATTACTGCATGCCTGCGAGACCGCACTTGTGCACATCCTCGATGAAACCCGTGAGTTGCCGGTCGTCTTTACCATCGGTCTTCCCGTTGCAGTTGCCGAGAATATCTACAACTGCGCCGCCGTGTGCTGCGCGGGCGAGCTTTTGGGCCTCACGGCCAAGAAGTATTTGCCCAACTATGGCGAGTTCTATGAGCGCCGTTGGTTTGCTCCGGCGCCTGCGGATCCCGTGTGGGTTGAATTTGCCGGTCAGGGTCCGGTCCCGCTGGGTTCGGGGCTTGTCTACCGTTGCTGTGATGAAGGCGCCGAGGACCTGGTGCTGGGCGTTGAGGTCTGTGAGGACCTGTGGGTGCCGGCACCCCCTTCGACCGAGATGGCGCTTGCCGGTACGACGGTGATTCTCAACCCGTCGGCCTCGGATGAGATTATCGGTAAGGCAGACTACCGCCGCAGCCTTATCTCCAATCAGAGTGCGCGCCTGTACTGCGCCTATGTCTACGCCGATGCGAGCGAGGGTGAGTCAACGACCGACATGGTCTTTGCGGGGGAGAACCTCGTCTACGAAAACGGCTCCAAGCTCGCCGCGACCAAACTGCTTACCTGCGACATGGCCATCGCCGACGTCGATCTTGACCGCCTGGTTGCCGAGCGCCGTCGCTCGACGACGTGGACGCGCGCGGACGATGCGCCGGAGGCCACGACCGTTGATTTTTCGTTTGAGGGCGTGCTTGCGAAGGATCCTGTTCTGCGCGATGCGCTCGGCATCGACCGTGTCTTCCCCCGCGCGCCCTTTGTGCCGGCCGACCATGGCGACCTGGCCGAGCGCTGCGAGACCATCCTCGACCTGCAGACCGCCGGCCTCAAGACCCGCCTGGCCCATACGGGCACCAAGGCGGCCGTCATCGGTCTTTCGGGCGGCCTTGATTCTACACTGGCACTGCTCGTGACGGTGCGTGCCTTCGATGCACTGGGGCTGCCGCGCACGGGTATCACGGCGGTCTCCATGCCCGGCTTTGGCACGACGCATCGCACTAAGTCCAACGCCGAGTCGCTCGCGCGCGACCTGGGCGTGAGCTTCCGCGAGGTTTCGATCCACGCGGCTGTGGAGCAGCACTTCAAGGACATTGAGCACGATCCGACCGTGCAGGACGTGACCTACGAGAACAGCCAGGCCCGCGAGCGTACGCAGATTCTGATGGATCTGGCCAACCAGGCTGGCGGTTTTGTCATCGGCACGGGCGACCTGTCGGAGTTGGCACTCGGCTGGGCTACCTATAACGGCGACCACATGAGCATGTACGCCGTCAACGCGAGCGTGCCCAAGACGCTTGTGCGCCATCTGGTGCGCTATGCGGCCGATGTCTTTGGCGGGCGTATTGCCGAGGTTTTGCTCGATATCCTCGATACGCCGGTGTCCCCCGAGCTCCTGCCGCCTACGGGCGACGGCGAGATTGCGCAGAAGACTGAGGACCTGGTGGGCCCGTACGAGCTGCACGACTACTTCCTCTACTACTTGCTGCGTTTTGGCTTTGAGCCGGGCAAGATCTACCGCATGGCGCTCAAGAGTTTCGAGGGTGTCTACGACGCCAAGACCGTCCACACGTGGCTGCGTACGTTCTATCGTCGCTTCTTTGCCCAGCAGTTTAAGCGCAGCTGCCTGCCCGATGGCCCCAAGGTTGGTTCGGTGACGCTCAGCCCGCGCGGCGATTGGCGTATGCCGAGTGACGCCAGCTCGCGTCTGTGGCTTGCGCAGATCGACGCGCTCAATCCAGTTGACTAAGGTTGGCTAAATTGAACCAATACGGGGGTTGCAAGCGTTACACTTTTGCAATCTGATGGCCCGTATCGCGCGGCGCTCTTGTCGGAGCGCCGCTTTTTTATATCGGAAGGTGGCACCATGCAGGCATCGCAGCGTCTCGACCGCTTTGGCGCGGAGGTCTTCGCCTCGCTCAACAACAAACTGCTTGCGCTGAAGGCTCAGGGCAAGACCATTTACAACATGAGCGTGGGCACGCCCGACTTTAAGCCGTACGACCACGTGGTCGAGGCGCTCACGCAAGCGGCCCAGGACCCCGAGATGTGGAAGTATGCCCTGCGCGACCTGCCCGAACTCAAGCAAGCCGTGTGCGATTACTACGAGCGTCGCTTTGGCGTTTCGGGCATTACGCCGTCTATGGTGCAGTCGTGCAACGGCACGCAGGAGGGCGTTGGCCATTTGGGCCTTGCCCTGCTCGATCCGGGTGACACCATTCTGGTTCCCGATCCGTGCTACCCGGTCTTTGAGGCAGGTGCCAAGATCGCCGATGCCAAGCTCGAGTACTATCCGCTGGTGGCGGAGCACAATTACCTGCCCTATGTGGCGGGTATCGATCCCGAGGTGGCCGATCGTGCCAAGTACATGATTGTGTCGCTGCCCGCCAACCCGGTGGGCTCGGTGGGCACGCCCGAGGTCTACGAGGAGATCATCGCTTTCGCCCGCGAGCACGACCTGCTCATCGTTCACGACAACGCATACTCCGATATCGTGTTCGACGGCGAGCCGGGCGGCAGCTTCTTGCAGTATCCCGGCGCGCTCGAGGTGGGCGTTGAGTTCTTCTCGCTCTCCAAGTCGTTTAACGTCACCGGTGCGCGTATCGGCTTTTTGGTCGGTCGCGAGGATGTGGTCTCGGCCTTTGCCAAGCTGCGCGGCCAGATCGACTTTGGTATGTTCTTCCCGATCCAGAAGGCTGCTATCGCCTGCCTGAACGGTCCGCGCGATGAGGTCGAGGCGCAGCGTCTGAAGTACCAGGAGCGCCGCGATGCCCTGTGCGACGGTCTTGAGGGCCTGGGCTGGGAGCGTCCCAACGCGCATGGCTCTATGTTTGTGTGGGCCAAGCTTCCCGGTGGTCGCACCGATTCCATGGCGTTTTGCGAGGAGCTCATGGAGGAGGCCGGCGTTGTGGTGACGCCGGGCGCGAGCTTTGGTCCTTCGGGCGAGGGGCACGTGCGCATGGCGCTGGTCTTGCCGCCCGACCAGATTGCTTTGGCTGTCGAGGCCATCCGCGAGGCGGGTCTGTATTAGAAACCTGTTTCGACTCGTCAATAGCTCGAAACCGATTTCGTGCAGTTATTTTACGAATCCTGCAAACAATTTCGGTAAACGGTCGATTTTTGGCTGCGAATAGGAGCATAATCAAAGTCCCGATTGGATGTATTGGGATTACGACAAGCCGCTCGGGTCGTTCCCGGGTGGCTTGTTTGTGGAGAGAGATGGGAGTTTCTAATGGTTAACGAGAAGAAGGTCGCTATTGTCGGCTGCGGTTTCGTCGGTTCGTCTTCGGCGTTCGCGCTGATGCAGAGCGGTCTGTTCTCCGAGATGGTCCTCATCGACGTGGACAAGAACCGCGCCGAGGGTGAGGCCCTGGATATCGCGCACGGCATGACGTTTGCCGAGCCGATGAAGATCTACGCCGGCGATTATTCCGATGTCGCCGACGCCGCCATGATCGTCGTCACCGCTGGCGCTGCCCAGAAGCCCGGTGAGACCCGTCTGGACCTGGTCAACAAGAACGTCAACATCTTTAAGTCCATCATTCCCGAAATTAAGAAGTCTGGCTTCGACGGCATTCTGCTCATTGTCTCCAACCCGGTCGATGTTCTGACCTATGCCGCCATCAAGATGTCCGGCCTGCCCGAGGGCCATGTCATCGGCTCCGGCACCGTGCTCGACACTGGCCGTCTGCAGCAGATGCTTGGTGCCCACGTCGAGGTCGATCCGCGCGATGTCCAGGCCTATGTCATGGGTGAGCACGGCGACTCTGAGTTTGTCGCTTGGTCCAGCGCCCAGGTTGCCGGCGTGCCGCTGAACACTTTCTGCGAGCTTCACGGTCATCTGGAGCATGAGGCTGCCGAGAAGCGCATCGCCGAGGACGTCAAGAACTCCGCCTACACCATCATCGAGAAGAAGCACGCCACCTACTATGGCGTCGCCATGGCCGTCAAGCGCATCTGCACCGCCGTCATGCGCGATGAGCAGACCGTTCTGCCCGTCTCCTCGCTCATGGTGGGCGAGTATGGCCTGTCCGATCTTGCCATCTCCATGCCGACGGTCGTTGGCCGCGACGGCGTTGTCTGCCGCGTCCCCGTGCCGCTGAACGATGACGAGCAGCATGAGCTCACCGCCTCTGCAAAGGCCCTCAAGGACATCATCGACAGCGTCGACTTCTCCTGCTAAATCAAGCTCTTTTGGGCAACAGGCTACAATGAAAGGCGTCCGGTCCACACGGTCCGGGCGCCTTTTTGGTGCAAAGTAACCTGACCCCAATGCACCATAGTTGATGGGAGCGCCATGTCGGATTCGCCTAATTTTTTGACCTATGCCCAGACGGCGTTTGACCCGTTTGAGGAACGGCCGTTCTGCGCGGTGGATAGCCTGGTCTTTGCGTGGTTGTCCTATTTGCGTTTGCCGGGTGATATGGCGGAGCTGACGAACTGGCAGGGCCTAGACGTACGCGAGCTGCTTCGTGCCGAGTGCTACCGGGACATGATTGGCGACCTGTGGGATCCAGAGGGGAGCAGGGCCTTGTTGGAGGCCGTGGCAGCAAGCCCTCGCTACCGTGGCGTGCACGTTTGCGACTATCGTGCCGTGAGCGATGTGGTGGCGACGGAGCAGTTTGCAGCCATGGCGTTCCGGTTTCCGGCGGGGTTTAGCTATCTTTCCTTCCGGGGGACCGACAGCACGATTGTGGGCTGGAAAGAGGACTTCAACATGGCGTTCCGGTGTCCCGTGCCGGCCCAGGAATCTGCGGCGCGTTATGTGGACGAGGCGGCGGATGCGATTGACGGGCCGCTTTTGTGCGGAGGTCATTCCAAGGGCGGAAACCTTGCGGTGTACGGTGCGGCGATGTGCTCCGACGTCGCCCGTGAGCGAATCGAACGGGTGTATTCCCATGATGGTCCGGGCTTCGTCGAGGAGTTTCTGAACGGCAACGCCTTTGCCGATCTTTCCGGTCGAATCGACAAGACGCTACCTCGGTCGTCGATCTTTGGCATGATGTTCGAGACACAGGAGGACTATGCCATCGTTGAGAGCACCGAGTTCAGCCTGCTGCAGCACAATCCCTTTAGCTGGGTGGTTGATGGCCGCGACTTCGTGTACTGTGAGCGCCTGTCCGCCGGTGCTCGATACGTTGATGGCTCCATTCGCGAGATGCTGCTTGCAGTGGGGCCTAGCGAGCGCGAGCGTTTTGTAGATGCGTTGTTCTCCGTGTTTGAGGCTACGGGTGCTGAGCGGTTTGCGGATATCGCTGGGAATCTGCGCGAGAGCCTGCCCGTGATGCTCCAGGCTGCGCAAGGTTTCGACAAGGATACACGACGCTTTGTCTCGCAGACCATCGTGGCAATCCTTAAATGCGCACTGCTGCCCAAACGACCCCAGTTCGACATGTCCGCTGCCGGTAAGAGTCTGGCAGAACAGCTCGAGGCTTGGCAGTCCGAGCTCCTGCGCTAACCATTGGTGCAAAGCAACCTGTCCCCGATGCACCAATCTTCGATGCGCTCGGGGAGGGCTCGACCGCTATACTGGTTCGTGCCGAAATCGATCTAGAACGGAATGCCGTATATGAAAATCAATCACGCGATTCTGCATATCCTGGACTTTGACTCTGCCGTCAACGTTATGAGCCAGCGCGAGCTCGATATCGAGAGCCGTACCGTGCGCAACTTCGTGACCACGCATCTGCGCCGCGCACGTACCTCGGCTGACAATAAACGCGCCACGTTTGCCGAGAACTCTGCGTTTGGCGGCGAGCTCAAGGGTTATTTCTTTGGCGAGCGCGAGTTCGTGGACCTATCGCAGCAGATTGCGGAGTTTATCTCCTCCGAGCTCACCAAAGCCGAGAAAGCCGAGTCCACCGACGTGCTCGTGGCTGATTTTGACGACGATGAGGATGCCCGCTGGTTTGCCGTGATGCTGCTGGGCTCCAAGCAGGCTTTTATGCACGAAGTGGGCCGCGAGGAGGGGGAGGTGCGCAACGACATCGCGCGCCACTACGCCATTCTGCCGAACCCCTCGCAAAAGGTGCCGAGCTATGCTATCGTGCGCGCGAGTACCATGGAGATCGGCTACGTAGACAAGAGGCGCAAGATTGCCGGCGAAGACCGCATGCTCATTCCCGATGGCCTGCTGCAGTGCGACACGGGCGTATCTGGCAAGGAGGTCATCGACACCGTGACGCGTGTGGTCGAGGAAGTCGCCGAGGAGCACGGCGCCAACACGGCCGTGGCGCTCGCCAAGGTTAAGGCCGCTGTGGCCGAGAAGGTCGAGGATGACGAGGAGCTTCCGCCTTGGGATATCGTCGATGAGGTCTTTGAGGACGAACCGGTCATCAAGGAGAGCGTACGTGCGGCGCTGACCGAAGAGAAGGTGCCCGAGCGTGTGCCCGTGGAGCGCAAGCAGGTCGAGCGTGCGGCCGTGCGCAACCACAAGATTCGTACCGACACGGGCATCGAGATCAGCTTTCCGGCCGAGATGGGCTCGAACTCCGAGTACATCGAGTTCGTCAACGAACCCAACGGCCTCATCTCCATCGAGCTCAAAAACATCGGCAGCATCGAGAATCGATAAACTGCGCCTGGACGCTGCAAAAAACAAAGGCCGAAACCCTTCGGGACTTCGGCCTTTTTGCTTGGAGCTGAATTGAGTTGCAGACTGAGCATACGTCAGCGAAAACGCCCCTAGGCGAGCAAGGTGACGTGAAAGAGGAGGGAAGCGTACTTCGGTACGCGACCGACGATTGAACGTCAGATTGCCGCCTAGGGGCGTTTGTGGCGTCGACTAGTTGCGCGGTTTGGTAAAACCGCGCAACCCTACAGCTGACGCAGATCTTCCTCGAGGCCGGTCTTGCTGTCGGTCTTCTCGTCGCGCATCTTGATGACGCGGGCGGGGACACCGGCCACGACGGCACCAGCGGGGACGTCCTCGACGCACACGGCGCCGGCGGCAACGACAGCGCCCTTGCCTACGTGTACGCCTTCCAGGACCACGGCGTTGGCGCCGATCATGACATCGTCCTCGATGATGACGGGCGTGGCGCTGGCGGGCTCCACGACGCCTGCCAGCACGGTACCAGCGCCGATGTGGCAGTTCCTACCCACGGTGGCGCGGCCGCCCAGCACGGCGCCCATATCGATCATGGAGCCTTCGCCAATGACGGAGCCGATGTTGATGATGGCACCCATCATGATGACGGCGCGATCGCCGATCTCGACGCGGTCACGGATGATCGCGCCCGGCTCGATGCGGGCGTTGATGCCCTTAAGGTCGAGCATAGGCACGGCGGAGTTGCGGCAATCGTTCTCCACATCGTAGTAATCGATGGAATCGGCATTGGCATCAAGGATGGTTTTGAGCTCATCCCAGTCACCAAAGACGGTCTTGCCACGACGACCGCCGTAGACGTGCGCATTGCTCCACTGGACCTTCATGCCCGGCTTCTCGCGCACGTACAGCTTGACGGGCGTTTTCTTGGGCGCGGTGGCGATGTAGTTGATAATCTCCTGTGCATCCATCTCGGCTGCATTGCTCATTTGCTGTCTCTCCTTTGGGTGGATCCGGTTGATACCTGGTTAGGCAAACATGACCTGGTCGAACGTATAGAAGCCGTGCTCGCGGGTGACGAGCTTCTGCGCGGCTGCCAGGGCGCCGTTGACGAAGATCTGACGGCTTGTGGCGCGATGCGTGAGCGTGACTTCTTCGTCCTGGCCAAAGAAACTCACTTCGTGCACGCCGGCGACAGTGCCACCGCGCAGCGAGTGCATGCCGATCTCCTTGGGGTCGCGCGCTCCGCACATGCCCTCGCGGCCATAGACGGGGTGGTAGCCTGCCTCGGGCTCGGCCTCGACTACGGCATCGAGCAGCAATTTGGCAGTGCCGCTGGGGGCATCGACCTTTTGGTTATGGTGCGTCTCGACGATTTCGCAGTCAAAGCCGGGCAGCTCACGCGTGGCCTGGGCCACTAGATGACGCAGGGCTGCGATACCGATGGAGTAATTGCCGGAGTGCATGACGCGGGCGTTCTGACCCAGCTCGCGCAGGCGATCCATCTGCTCGGGTGTGTAGCCTGTAGTGCCCGAGACCAACGCCGCGCCCGTGCACTCGACATAGGCGACGACGGCATCGAAGGTCACGACGTTCGAGAAGTCGATGATGACGTCGGCTGCCGGGGCGCTCTCGAGCTCGGACAGATCAAAACCGATCTGGGCCACGATATCAAAAACGGGCTGCCCGGCGGCGTCGATAATGCCTTCGGCGGTAGTGCGGATGAGCGAGCCCATGCGGCCCGTTCCCATAATGACGGTCTTAATCAAGCAGACCAGCTCCCTTCAGAGCATCGGTAAGTGCGGCTCGCGTGTCGTTGGCCATGGGGCACAGCGGCATACGGTAGTTTGCCTCGATCATACCCATCTGAGCGAGCGCTTCCTTGACGGGGATGGGGTTGACCTCGCTAAAGAGGGCGTTGATGAACGGCTGACCGGCAATCTGGATATCGCGGGCGCGCTCCACGTCACCGTCCAGATAGGCGCGGCACATGTCGTGCACGAGCTGCGGCTGAACATCGGCCCACACACTGATGGTGCCCGAGGCGCCCAGGCTCATGAGCGGCACGGTGAGGGCGTCCTCGCCCGAGTACATGCGGAAGTCATCGGACAGCAGGTGGGCGATCTTGGCCGCGTAGGCGACGTTGCCCGAGGCTTCTTTAATGCCCATGATGTTGGGGTGCGCGGCCAAGCGCTCTACGTTGCGCTCGCTGATGCCGCAGCCGCAGCGGCCGGGGATGTTGTACAGGATGCAGGGGATATCTACGGCATCGGCAACGGTCTTAAAGTGCTGGTAGATGCCCTCTTCGTTGGACTTGTTGTAGTAGGGGGTAATGAGCAGCAGGCCGTCGGCGCCCAGGCCCTGATAGGTGAGCGACTTGGTGAGCATGGTCTGCGTGGAGTTGGAGCCCGAGCCGGCGATGACGGGGACACGGCCTGCAACCTGCTTGACCACCGCGGCGACAACGGAGTTGTCCTCATCGTCAGTCATCGTGGCGCTCTCGCCGGTGGTGCCCAGGGTGAGGATGGCGTCGGTACCGTTTTGCAGGTGGAAATCGATAAGGCGCTCGAGCGCGTCAAAGTCGACGCTTCCGTCCTTTTTAAACGGCGTGACGAGGGCGACGATCGAACCCTCGAGGTTGCGGATATCCATGTTCTTCTCCTTCGCTTCCGCGATCTGGATGCGTTTGTTCCACTGAGCGGCGCCGGCCAGACGCTCGTCCTGGGCGCGACGGCGGGCACTTTCGGCGCGCGACTTGGCCAGCATCGCCAGCAGACAACAGCTGTGCTGGAGGG
>CABMOY010000003.1 GCA_902388345.1 uncultured Collinsella sp. | reverse complement strand
CTCGGAGCGCTCGCGACGCGGACGCTCACGGGGCTGGAAGTGCTCGCCGTCGCCCTCGGAGGCACCCTCGGCGCGAGCCGGGGCCTCGGGCTTATCCAGACGATCGAGCGAGATCTTGCCGCGATCGTCGACCTCGATGACGACGACCTTGACCTCGTCGCCCACGTTGAGGACATCCTCGACCTTCTCCACGCGGCCCTTGGCGACGCGGGAGATGTGCAGCAGGCCGTCCTTACCGGGCAGCAGGTTGACGAAGGCGCCGAAGGGCTGGATGGAGACCACGCGACCGGTGTACTCCTCGCCAGGCTCGGGAACCTTGATGATGAGCTTGATACGCTCGACGGCTTGGTCGACGGACTCGCCGGTGCCGCCGACAAAGACGGTGCCGTCCTCCTGGATGTCGACCGAGGCGCCGGTCTCGTCCTGGATACCGCGGATGACCTTACCGCCGGAACCGATGACGTCGCGGATCTTGTCGGTCGGAACCTGGATGGAAACGATGCGCGGGGCAGTGCTGCGCGTGGTGTGGCGCGGCTCGGGGATCACATCGAGCATCTTCTGCAGGATGTACGCACGACCCTCCTTGGCCTGCTGCAGAGCGCGGGCCAGGATGTCGAAGGTGAGGCCAGTGGCCTTGTTGTCCATCTGCAGGGCGGTGATGCCCTCGGTGGTGCCGGTGACCTTAAAGTCCATGTCGCCCAGGAAGTCCTCGAGACCCTGGATGTCGGACAGGACCACGGTCTTGCCCTCCTCCTGGATCAGGCCCATGGCGATACCGGAGACCGGGCGCTTAATGGGCACGCCGCCGTCCATAAGGGCGAGCGTGGAACCGCAGGTCGACGCCATCGAAGAGGAGCCGTTGGACTCCATGACCTCGGAGACCACGCGGATGGCGTAGGGGAACTCGTTCTCGTCGGGGAGTACCGGAAGCAAGGCGCGCTCGGCCAGGTTTCCGTGACCGATCTCGCGGCGCTTGGGGCTGCCCATGCGGCCGGTCTCGCCGGTGCAGAAAGGCGGGAAGTTGTAGTGGTGCATGTAGCGCTTGCCCTCGGTGGGCTCGATGGTATCCAGACGCTGACCCTCGTTGAGCATGCCGAGCGACAGGACGGAAAGCACCTGGGTCTGGCCACGCTGGAACAGGCCGGAGCCGTGAACGAGCGGCAGGTAGTTGTCCTTCACCATGATGGGGCGAATCTCATCGGCGGCACGACCGTCGACGCGCTCGCCGGTCTCGACGACCATGGTGCGCATGGCCTTCTTCTCGAGCTTCTTGAGCGCCACGGGGATCTCGCGCTCCCAAGCGGCCTGCTCCTCCTCGGTGAACTCGGCGCGGATGGACTCCTTCAGAGCCTCGACCTTACCAATACGGGAGAGCTTGTCGGCGTCGCGAAGGGCGGCGGCCATCTCGTCGTAGTGGGCGAAGATGCGCTCCTGGACCTCCTCGACGGGCTGGTCGAGCGGGTACTCCTTCTTGACGATGGCGCCGTTGACCTGCTCCCACTCGGCAACGAACTCGTCTTGAGCTTGGCAGAAGGCGGCAAGGGCCTCCTGGCCAAACTTCATGGCGGCAAGCATGTCGTCCTCGGAGATCTCCTCGGCGCCGGCCTCGACCATCGAGATGAAGTCGGCAGAGCCGCCCAGCTCCAGGTCCAGATCGGAGTTCTCGCGCTCCTCATAGGTGGGGTTGACGATAAACTCGCCGGTCTCCACGTTACGGCCGATGCGCACGCAGGCAAGCGGGCCCTCAAAGGGCACGCCGCCGAGCGTCATGGCCAGGGAGGCACCCATGACGTTGATGACGTCGAAGGGGTTGACCTGGTCGGCGACGAGCGAGGTGGCGACGATGTGGACCTCGTTGCGGAAGCCGTCCGGGAAGCTCGGGCGAATCGGACGGTCAATCATGCGCGCGGTGAGCGTGGCCTTCTCGCTGGGACGGCCCTCACGCTTGAGGTAACCACCCGGGATGCGGCCGGCTGCGTACATCTTCTCGTTGAAGTCGACGGTCAGCGGGAAGAAGTCGTAGTTCTTGCGCTCCTTGGAGACAACCACGGTGTCGAGCATCGTGGTGTCGCCCTGCTTGACCAGGCAGGCGCCGGTGGCCTGCTTGGCAAGCTCGCCGGACTCAAAGGTGTAGGTCTTGCCGTACAGCTCAAAGGTCTTGGATACGAGTGTCATTGTTCTCCTTTACCCCACAGGCCCCTTGCCTGTGGGCTTCTCATGTGACGCGGGCCCCCTGCCCCCGCCACGCTTCAGAGCGTGATTGTTCGCGCCCTTACACAAAAAGAGCGCCCCGCTGCGCAGGACGCTCTTAGCATGTACAAATCCTTACTGGATGTTGTCGCGGATGCCCAGAGCCTTGATGAGCTCACGGTACTCGACGATGTCGTTCTTCTTGATGTAGGAGAGAAGACGACGACGACGGCCGACGAGCATGAGCAGGCCACGACGGGTGTGGAAGTCCTTCTGGTGGGACTTCATGTGCTCGGTCAGCTCCTTGATGCGCTCGGACAGGATGGCGACCTGAACCTTGGGGTTGCCGGTGTCGACCGGGGTGTTACCGAACTGGGCAGTCAGCTCAGCCTTGCGCTCTTTGGAAACAGTCATTGTTTCACCTTTCGTTTCTTGTCGCCCGCGGGCGACACTATTCGCCTCGGACTGGGAAGCCGTCGGTGGAGCGAGCATCCAAGGTCGAGGTACCAACAGGTCGGTATGTTACCACAAGCAGACCGCCCATGCGCATCATCACCGACCCAACATGAATTCCATCGCACGGAGGCGCTGGTCGGTGTGCGTCGCAGCCCACACATGCGAAAGCCCGAGCAAGAACGCCGCCGTATGCGGGTCGATTCGCTCGACCATGAGTGCATCGAAGGTCATGGACATGAGGGCGCGCAGCCACGCGACCTCACCGGTCGAAACCAGCTCGGCACCCGGAACGCTCGACGCGCACGAACCGCACATGAGCCCGCCCGCCTGGGGCGAAAAGTACGACAGCATGGGGTCTCCGCACAGCACGCAGGCCGAAAAATCGGGTCGATAGCCCACGTGCGACAGAAGTTTAAAGACAAAGGCCGCCACGAGCAGGTCCATATGTGCCGAGTCGAGCCCGCAGCCGACAAGCGTGAGCGCCCGCTGCGTGATGGCAAAGGTAAACGGGTCCTCGGCGTCCTCGAATGAGCACACGCGCGCGACCTCGGCAATCGCGCTTGCGGCGCAGGTCGTCTCGTAATCGGGCGCGGCGCCAACCGGCGCTTCCAAAAGCTCGGCCTGAGAAACAACGTCGAGCGAGCGTCCATGTGCGAGCAGCATATCGACGGTACAGAATAATTCGCAGCGCGCCGCCAAGCGCCCACCGGGTTTGCGGGCCCCCTTTGCCACGGCACGAACCTGGCGACCCCGCTCGTCAAGCATCGTCAGAATCAGATCGGTCTCTTTGAGCTTGGTCTTGTCGAGCACGAGCACCTTCGTGCGATATGTCCGGGAGCCTGCCATGCGCGCTGCGCGTCCTTAGTCCTCGGCGTTGTAGCCAAAACGGCGAATCTGAGCCTCGTCGTCGCGCCAACCGGCCTTGACCTTCACGTCCAACTCCAAAAAGACCTGCGTGCCAAAGATGCGCTCAAGATCGCGACGGGCGTCGATACCGATATGCTTGATCATCTCGCCGCCCTTGCCGATGATGATGCCCTTTTGGCCCTCACGCTCGACATAAATGGTGGCGTGCACACGCAGCACCTTCTTGGTCTGCTCGAGCGCATCGCAAATAACGCCAACGGAGTGCGGAATCTCATCACGGGTGCGGCGCAAGACCTTTTCGCGCACAAACTCGGCAACGAGCGTCTCGTCGGAAGCGTCGGTACCCATGTCCTCGGGGAACCAACGCGGACCCTCGGGCAAAAAGTGCGCAACGGTCTCGATGAAGGCATCGACGTTAAAGTTCTTGACCGACGACGTCACGATCTCGTCGTCATATTCCATAAGCTCGTGGGCGGCCTTAAGCTGCTCCATGACCTGTGCGGGGTCGGCTTCATCGGCCTTGGTGAGCACCAGGACCTTCTTGGAACGGGCATTCTTGACACGCTCGGCAACCCAGGCGTCTCCCCTGCCGATCGGTTTGGTGGCATCAATCAAAAACGCGACAACATCGACATCGTTCAGCTCGAACAGCGCGCTCTTGTTCAGCTCGGACCCTAGACCGTCCTTGGGCTTGTGGATACCCGGGGTATCGACAAAGACCAGCTGGTAGCCGGGGCGGTTGACGACGGCGCGCATGCGGCGGCGGGTCGTCTGGGCCACCGGCGAGGTGATGGCGACCTTTTTGCCATAGCAGGCGTTGAGCAGCGTTGACTTACCGGCGTTGGGGCGGCCGACCAAGGCCACGAAGCCACTGCGGAAACCGGGCTCAACGTCGCCAAAGCCCGCGAGGCTGTCGTCCTCATCGCACAGGGCGTCGAGCTCCTCGTCGCTCATGCCCTCAAACGGGTCGAACTCCTCGACTTCCTCATAGGCCTCGGTCGCCTTAGCATCCGGGGACTCGTCGTCCAAAATCTCATCGGTAGACTGCATATTGTCGGACATGGGAATCCCTTTCTAAATAAAGCCGAGCGCGTGGGCAAATACCAGCACGCCCACAATCGCGGCGGTGATGGAAAGAACGTATACAGAGGCGGCGGCGATGTCCTTCGCACGCTTGGCCAGCGGATGGAGCTCCTGGGTCGCTAGGTCGACGATAGCCTCCATAGCGGTGTTGCACAGCTCGCCGTGAATCACCAGGCCACAACAGATGATAATCGTGGCCCACTCGGCAATGTCGAGCCCCACGATGCAGCCGGCAATGACGGTGCACACGCCCGCCACGAGCATGACCTTAATGTTGCGCTCGGTCTTGACGGCGGTGACGAAGCCCTCCATGGCGTAAGAAAACGACTTTAAAAAGGACGGATGGTCCTTGTTCGATCCGGGAATCATAGACGGCTCCTAGTCGTGGGCATGGTTGGTGATGGGGCCGACGTGGACTAGCTTGGGGTCCTCGCCGCGCTCGAGCGCCAGATCGCGCAGGATGGCGTCCTCGCGGGCCTCCATGACCTCGGCCTCGTCGTCCTCGATGTGGTCATAGCCCAGCAGGTGCAGCATTCCGTGTACGAGCATCAGACGGCACTCATCAGCGGGACTATTGCCAAAACCGGGGGCCTGACGGGCAATAACCTGCGGGGCCAAGATAATATCGCCGAGCTCGAGCGTCTCATCGGCGGGAATGTCATCGTCAAAGGCCGAATCGCACTCAAACGAGAGCACATCGGTGGTGCGGTCGATACCGCGCCACTCGTGGTTGAGCTCGTGCATCTCGTCCTCGTCGACATACGAAAGGGAAATCTCAACTTCACGCTCAACGCCCTCGGCGGCAAGCACGACCTCGCAGATGTGCTCCACCTCTTGCGCGTCGAGCAGCGTATCGAGCTCGGCATCGTTGCTGATCAATACACTCAACGGGACTCCTTTCGGTCGCGCGAACGCTGCTCACGCACGTCATCATAAGCATCATATGCCTCGACGATACGACCCACCAGGGCATGACGCACCACGTCGGCACGCTCGAGGTGAGAAAATGCCACATCGTCGACACGGCCCAAAATCTTCTCGACATCCGCCAAGCCGCCACGACGACCCACCAGGTCGCGCTGACTCAAGTCGCCGGTAATCACGAACTTGGAGTTGAAGCCCAGGCGCGTCAGGAACATCTTCATCTGCTCGGGTGTCGTGTTTTGTGCCTCATCGAGCACCACGAACGCATCGCTCAGCGTACGGCCGCGCATGTAGGCGAGCGGGGCGATCTCGATCACGCCACGTTCCATAAGCTCATCGGTGCGCTCGCGATCCATCATGTCAAAAAGGGCGTCGTAGAGCGGGCGCATGTACGGATCGATCTTTTCCTCGAGGGTACCGGGCAAAAAGCCCAGGTTCTCCCCCGCCTCGACAACCGGGCGCGTCAAGATTAGGCGACCCACCTCGTGACGCTTGAGCGCGGCAACGGCGAGCGCCATGGCCAGATAGGTCTTACCGGTACCGGCGGGACCCAGGCCAAACGTGATGGTATGCGAGCGGATGGCGTCAACATAGCGTTTTTGGCCGAGCGTCTTGGGACGAATAACGCGGCCGCGATACGACAGCAGCACGTCATCGCGCAGCGACGAGGCATCATGCTCTCCATCGCGCAGGACAGCCAAGCAACGCGAGACATCGTCGGCAGACAGCGTGCGTCCGGCAGCCGCCTCGCGAAAAGCATGCTCAAAAAAGCGCACCACGAGCTCGACCTCATCCGGGTCACCGCTCACGGCGATACTGTCGCCACGGGCGACCACGTGGGCGCGAACCAAGCTCTCGAGCGCACGAAGGACGCCGTCGCCGGCGCCCAAAACGCGCGAGGGATCAATCCCCTCGGGAACGGTAAGTCTAATCTTCGAGGCTTCCATGAACCTCCCTGCGCGCATGGACCAAGCCGGAATCATCGACTTCGATGATAGCAACATCGAGCAGGCACGGGGCTGTAAGTCCACAGGTATCGTCAAGACGGGCATGATGGAACGAGCCGAGCGTCAGGTTGTCACCATACTCGAGCACGGCGCGCTCAACGGTTCCCACGCGACGACGAACATCGGCGATGGCGAGTTCCTGCGCCGCGGCCCGCATACGGCGGCTGCGCTCAGCCATAACCTCTGGCGGTACCTGGTCGGGCATATCGGCGGCAAGTGTGCCGGGACGCTTACTGTAGCGGAACACATGCATGCGCGAAAAGCCCACGCGACGGCATAGCGCCAGCGACTCCTCGAACTCCTCATCCGTCTCACCGGGAAAACCGACGATGACGTCGCACGAAAGGGACGCCTGAGGCAAGTTGGCGCGAATCATGCGCACCGTATCCTCAAACGCCTCGGCGCTATAGGGACGGCCCATGCGATGCAAGGTCGCCGTGCAGCCGGACTGCACGGGCAGGTGCAAAAACGGGGCGATACGCTGCGGATAGCGCGCCATAACCTTAAGCAGGCGCTCAGAGATATCCATGGGCTCGACCGAGGAAATGCGCACATGCGGAATAGACGTGCGCTCCATGATGGCCTCGAGCAGCTCATCGATTTCGACATGCTCGTCGGTCGCGCTCTTGCCATCGTAGGCACCCAGGTTCACACCGGTCAGCACCACCTCGGGCACGCCGGCCTCCTGGGCCTCGCGAACTTGCTCGAGCACGGACTCGACGGGCACGGAGCGCTCGGGGCCGCGTGCCTTCCACACAATGCAATAGGTGCAGCGATGGTTGCAGCCGTCCTGAATCTTCACGCCCAGGCGAGAGCGACCGAGCGCATCGACCACGTCGCCATCGCTACAGGCGGGCACGCTATCGGATTCAACACCCAGCACCTCGCAGACGCGCTCGGCGACGTCAATCTTGGACGGCTCGGCGATCACGCGATCGGAGAGCTCCAGCAGCTCCTCGGGATGCAGGTTGACGACGCAGCCGGTTACGACCACGTAAGGCTCGCCCGGATAGGCCAGCGCATGACGAACGGCCTTACGGGTCTTGGCCTCGGCCTCGCCCGTAACGGCACAGGTGTTAATGACGATCAGGTCGGCATCTTGGGGCTCCACCATAGCAAAACCCAGGCGCATAAGATCGGCAGTGATACGGTCAGACTCAACCCGGTTGACACGGCAGCCGAGGTTGACGACGGAAATATGGGGTGCGAGCACGCGGGCTCCTTAATCGAGGATATCGTCGAGGGCACTCTTGATACGGTCGGTCACCGACTTCTTACCGGAAGCGACGTCATCGCCCATCTCATCGGCAAAAGCACGGAGCAGCTCGCGCTGCTTATTGGAAAGAATGGTGGGAACGACCACGCGCAGTTGCACGATCAAGCGGCCACGCGAACCGCCACCGCCAATGCGCGGCATGCCGTAATTATTGACGCTCACGGTGTCGCCGTACTGGGCGCCGGCGGGGACGCACACCTTAACGACCTCGTCGGGCATAATGCCCTCGACCTCGATCTCGCAGCCGAGCGCAGCCTGCGCAATCGAGATATCGCTCACCAGGTACAGGTCGTCACCGTTGCGCTTAAAGCGCTCATGGTCGGCAACGCGCACGTTGACAATCAAGTCGCCCGAAGGCTCGCCGCGAAGACCGGCCTCGCCAAAGCCGCTCACACGCAGCTGTCGACCGGTCGAAACGCCGGCGGGAATATCGATGTCAATCTTTTCATGCGAAGGCGTGCGGCCCTGACCATCGCAGGTCTCGCAGGGATGGTCGATAACCGTGCCCTCGCCATGGCAGTCGGGGCAAGGCGAGGAAGACTGAACCTGGCCCAAAAACGATCGCTGAACCGTCGTGACATAGCCCGTGCCGTGGCAGCGGCCGCACTGCTTTTCCTGTGCGCCCTCTGCCCTACCGGTGCCATTGCAGTCCTCGCAAGGAGCAAGGCGATCATAGCTGATTGTCTTTTTGCAGCCGAGCGCCGCCTCCTCGAGCGTCACCGAAAGCGAGATGGCCATGTCACGACCGCGACGACGCTCGCGACGGCTGCGGGCGCCACCGCCGGCACCGCCGCCAAAAAACGACGAGAACAAGTCGTCCATGCCCATACCACCAAAGATATCGTTGATATCGACGTAGCCCGAACCACCAGGGCCGTCGGCAGTGCCGTAACGGTCGTAGTTAGCACGCTTCTGCTCATCGGAAAGAACGGAATAGGCCTCGTTGAGCTCCTTGAACTTGGCCTCGGCCTCGGGGTCGTCCGAAACGTCCGGGTGTACGGTACGGGCCTTCTTTAGAAACGCGCGCTTAATCGTCCGCGCGTCGGCATCCTTGTCGACGCCAAGTACCTCGTAGTAATCCCTATTTTCCGACACGACCGAATCCTTCCGACTTTCAATATTGTCACAGTGCGTCCTATACCCATGCAGGGCCGGCCGCAAACAGAGGGTTTGATGTTATTGCATCCCGTAGGGCGAAAGCATCGCGCGCTGCGAGCAGCTCGCAAACCATACCGACACGAGCGCGAACATGAAGCCGTTGGCAAAACCGTTGGCAAACTGCATCGCGCCACGTTTCCACCACAGCAGGCTGCGATGAAGCACGCCGTCCGAAAGCACCATGAACAGGCCCATGGTAAACGGAATAAAGCACATCACGGCAAAGGCCGAGAACACGCCCGAGATGGCCGAGAGTACCAAAAACGGCGCCACGATGCCCATCAGGTAAAAACCGGTACGAGCTTTGCCTTCCAAGCGCTCGGACTCGACATGGGCACGGCCGACTAGATCACCGCCAGCGGCACCGTTAGTGCCGGCGTGACCCATGCCGCTAATGCGGACCTCGTCGCCATCGTGCGTGCCGGCAGGAAACTCAATCGTCTGCTCGGAGGTTACGCGAGTACGACCGCTGCCACCGCAATCGGGGCAGGGGTCGGCCACGACCTTACCGGAACCGCCGCACTCGGGGCAGACCGACTGGAACGTGCCCGCACCAAACAGGAAGGACAAGTCGACGTCGATGTGCCCGCGGCCACCGCAGCTCGGGCAGGTATGGGCATGCTCGGAGGAGACAGAACCCGAGCCGCCGCAGTGACCACAGGTATCGAAGCGCGTATAGCGGACGGTCTTGCGGGCACCGTCCTTGGCCTCCTTGGCGTCCAGTTTGATATCGACGACCACGTTGGCGCCGTTCTCGGGATTGTAGGCAGCCTGGCCGCGACGCTGCTGGCCCCAGGCACCGCCAAAAGGAAAGCCGCCCTCAAAGGGATTGCCATAGCCCGTGTTGCCGGCATAGCCGCCACCATAGGGCGAAGCCGTAGGGGCACCGGCAAAGGGATTGCCAGAACGCATGGCATCGTAGCGCGCACGTTTTTGCTCATCCGAAAGCACGGCGTAGGCCTCGGAAACCTCTTTAAACTTTTCCTCGGCATCCGGCTCTTTGTTGACGTCCGGATGGAGCTTACGGGCCTTTTGCTGGAAGGCCTTTTGAATATCACGCGAGGTGGCGTCCTTGGAGACACCTAGAATCTCGTAGTAATCTTTTTCGTTCATCGTCGCCATGCGCGGCAACCTCCTGCTCACAGCAGCGTATATATTCCGGTAATTCTACCCGAGCGGCCTAAGCTAGATCCCAAAACAGCTCGAACAGAACATTTCCATCGAGCCAGCCCAAGTGTGTCGGTGCTAAACGAGCTCGAACATGGCCCGCGACGACATCTGCCGAAGTAAAGGGTCCCTCATGGACCCCGAGCGTCTCGGGCACCCAAGTGGCAAGACCCAATTCGAGCGCGCGATCACAAGCGGCTGTCAGCTCATCGGCCGGGATGACACGAGCCGCGCGAACCAACAGGTCGGACGCAATACCGCGCGTCATGCGACAAGCGAGCATCAGGTCTTCGGCCGCAGCCTCTCGCTGCGACAGGTATTCGGCCTCAAACGACGTCGCGTCATCGTCGCGCTGAACCAAACGCACACGGTACGCGTCGCCTCGAGCAGACACGCCGGGGAACAAACCTGCAAGACGGTCGAAATCCCCAGTATCAAGCATACCGGCGGCAGAACGGCCCAGGCCCAGGTAGCCCCGTCCGGTCCAGTAGGCAATGTTATGGGCGCATTCATGGCCGTCGAGCGCGTAGCTCGCCACCTCATACGGGTGATAGCCGGCGGCACCCAGGAGCTCGCGCGCCACGTCCATGCAGGCGGCCTGAAAATCCTCGTCGGGCTCGAGCGACTCGTCACGGCACGCCATGCGATAGAGGGGCGTCCCCACCTCGAGCGTGAGCGGGTAAACCGACACATGATGCGGAACCGCCGCCAGCACGCCCTCGAGCGTACGCTTCCAACTCGCTGCGGTCTGCCCGGGAAGTCCGCACATAAGGTCGCACGACACGTCAAGCCCAGCGTCCTTGACCGTCGCGATGGCGGCGAGCGCCCGATCGGCATCGTGAATGCGGCCGATGGCGGTAAGTTCGGTGTTATCGAGCGTTTGCACGCCCAGAGAAACGCGTGTGACACCAACCTTGGCAAGCGCAGTAGCAAGCTCGGCGGTCAGCGACTCGGGATTGGCCTCGCAGGTAAACTCAACGGGGGCGCACCACGCACGAATACGTCGCGCCAGCTCCACCAGGCGCTCCCCCGCCAGCGACGGCGTGCCGCCGCCAACATAGACGGTGCGGATCTGGTCGAGGGCCCCAGCCTTGCCAAAAGCATCGAGACGCGCGAACAACTGCTCAAAATAGGAATCGAGCGCGGCATCCAAATCACACGAAGCAAAGCTGCGCGAGTCGAAGTCGCAGTAGCGGCACTTTTGGGCACAGAACGGCACGTGCACGTACAGCGCGGTAACGGCCACCCTTAAGCCTCCAGCGGATGAGGGGGCACCGATTCGCCGGCGGCAAGGGCAGCCTCGCAGACCACCACATCATGCTCGATCTCATCGACCAGCGCCATAAACTCCTCATACGTGGAGCAGCGCACCACATGGGCACGCCAAGCGGCGGCATGGGGCATGCCTTTTAAGTACCAGCTTGCGTACGTACGGGCACGCGACATGAGCGGCAGGAGCTCATGCGTCAGCGTTAGGTGCTCACGCAGGGCGTCCAGGCGCTCGACAGAGCTGCGCGCCGGCACCGGTGTGCCATCGAGCGCAAGAGCGCGAGCATCGCCAAACACCCACGGGTTCCCGTAGATGCCGCGCGCGATAAACACCGCGCTGGCACCCGAGTTTCGCAGATGCACCGCGGCATCCTCGGCGGTGAACACATCACCCGAACCGATCACGGGAATCTCAACGGCATCTGCGACCTCATCGACGACCGACCAATCGGCCTGGCCCGTGTAGAGCTGCGTGGCGCAACGACCATGCACGGCGACTGCGGCAGCCCCTGCACTCTCAAGCATCTGGGCAAATGTCGCGGCATTGCGGTCCTCGGCATAAAAGCCCTTGCGAATCTTGACGGTCACGGGCACGTGCGCCGCGCCAACCGTGGCCTCGACGATCTTCTCGGCCAGGTCGGGCGTGCGCATGAGCGCCGAGCCCTCGCCCTTGGTAACGACCTTGCGGGCGGGACATGCCATATTGATATCGATGAGCGACAGGCGATCGCCAACGCGCTCCTCGACGGCGGCGACGGCGCTCGCAAACTGATCGGGCTTGGAGCCAAAGAGCTGCACGCAAATCTGCTGCTCCTCGTCGGCCGGTAGCACCAGGCGCCACGTCTTATTACTGGCATAGGCAAGGCCTGCCACGCTCACCATCTCGCTGTAGGCAAGGTTGGCACCGCGGCGGCGACACATGATGCGATAGGCAGGGTCGGTCACGCCCGCCATGGGAGCCATAAGGAACGGCTGCTCGGCATAGGCGCCCAGCAGCCGCAGACTATATTCGGAAAGAGCCATAGACCTACTCGTCCACCTTGAGGATCGCCATAAAGGCCTCCTGCGGGACCTCGACCGATCCGATGGCCTTCATACGCTTCTTGCCCTCTTTCTGCTTCTCGAGCAGCTTGCGCTTACGCGAGATATCGCCGCCGTAGCACTTAGCAAGAACGTCCTTGCGACGGGCCTTGACGGTGGAACGGGCGATGATCTTGTTGCCGATAGCACCCTGGATGGGCACCTCGAACAGCTGACGCGGGATGATCTCCTTGAGCTTGTCGCACAGGCCACGGGCCAGGCCATATGCCTTGTCCTTATGGACGATAAACGAAAGCGCGTCCACCTCGTCGCCCGAAAGCAGGATGTCGAGCTTGACGAGCTCAGAGGGGCGATATTCGTTGAACTCATAGTCGAGCGAGGCGTAACCCTTGGTGCGGCTCTTGAGCTGATCGAAGAAGTCCAAGATGAGCTCGGCGAGCGGCATATCAAAGCGCATCTCGACCGATTTGCTCGTCAGGTGGATCATGTCGGTCGTGACGCCGCGGTGCTCGATGGCGAGCTGCATGACGGCACCCGTGTACTCAGGCGGGCAGATGATCTTTGCCTTGAGGTAGGGTTCCTCAATACGATCGATGCGGGTGGCCTCGGGAAGGTCCTGCGGACTGCGGACATCGATCATCTCGCCGTCGGTCTTGTAGACGTGATAGTCGACCGAGGGGCTCGTGGCAATGAGGTCCAGGTTGAATTCGCGCTCCAGGCGTTCCTTGACGACTTCCATGTGTAGCAGGCCCAAGAAGCCCACGCGGAAGCCAAAGCCGAGCGCCACCGAGGTCTCGGGCTCCCACACCAACGATGGGTCGTTAACGTGCAGCTTATCGAGCGCGTCACGCAGGTTCTCGTAGTCCTTGTTATCGATTGGGAACAGGCCCGTATAGACCATGGGCTTGGCCTCGCGGTAACCCGGAAGCGGCTCGGGGCAGGGGTTCGACGCCCAGGTAAGGGTGTCGCCCACGCGAACGGCCTCGGGGTCCTTCAGGCCCGTGACCACGTAGCCCACCTCGCCAACGGTCAGCGCGTCGACCGGCGTCTCGGCGGGACGCTTGACACCCACGCCATCGACCAAAAAATCGCCCTTGGCCTGCATCATGCGCAGGGTATCGCCCTTCTTGATGGAGCCGTCAAAGACACGGACCGTGGCGACGACGCCGCGGTACTCATCAAAATACGAGTCCAGGATGAGCGCCTTGAGCGGCGCGTTCGCATCGCCCTTGGGCGGAGAGATCAAAAAGACAATGGACTCCAGCAGATCATGGATGCCCTCGCCGGTCTTGCCCGAGACACACACGGCATCATCGGCGGGAATCGCCAGGTCATCCTCGATCTCGGTCTTAACCTCATCGGGATGGGCAGAGGGCAGGTCGATCTTGTTGATGGCCGGCACAATGTCCAGATTGGCGTTCATGGCGAGCGTCGCGTTGGAGACAGTCTGCGCCTCGACGCCCTGCGTGGCGTCGACAACGAGCACCGCGCCCTCACAGGCTGCCAGCGAGCGCGAGACCTCATAGGTAAAGTCAACGTGGCCCGGCGTATCGATCAGATTGAACTGATACGTCTCGCCATCGTCGGCGTCATAGGACACGCGAACGGCATTGGACTTGATCGTGATGCCGCGCTCGCGCTCGATATCCATGGTGTCGAGCAGCTGCGACTCCATGTCGCGTTCGTCGACGGTATGGGTGAGCTCGAGGATGCGATCGCTGATCGTGGACTTGCCATGGTCGATGTGCGCAACGATTGAGAAGTTGCGGATGTGGGAAATGTCAATTGAAGTATTCATGCGGACTATCTTACCCGAGCGGTACAAAAAATGGAGCCTGTTCCATAAAACAGGCTCCATTTATGCGCGTAATCTGTGTGGTGTGAAATTTACAACTTAGGCGTTGATGCTGTTCACGAGCTTGGCAAGACCGGACTTGCGGTTGGAAGCCTGGTTCTTGTGGATAACATGCTTGGCGGCAGCCATGTCGAGACGCTTGGTGACGGTCTTGAGGGCAGCCTGGGCCTTCTCGACGTCGCCCTCGGCGACGGCGGACTGGACGTGCTTGGTCAGCGTCTTGAGCTCGGACTTGACAGCCTTGTTACGCATGCGAGCTGCCTCATTGGTGCGGATACGCTTCTTCTGAGACTTGATGTTTGCCACTTCTGGAGTTCCTTTCGAGTTCCTTGCAAAAAATGTATGACACCTCTGAGACACGGTGAGGTCATGCAAGCGCCTACTATAGCACGCTCCCCCTCAAAGGGATAGAACGAATTTGTCAAATAGGCAGGTATCATCACGATTTTCTCAAGATGTTCGTAATCCAGAGCAAAAGCGCGGTCTGAGAATCGGCCGAACCCTTCAGCGCGAGCTCCACATCGACCGCGCTCTCGAGCGCGGCAACGAGCTCTGCCATCGAAAAGCGACGTGCCCAGGTCAGGTGATTCTTGACCTGCCAGGACTGGAGCTTAAGTGTTGCGGCCAGCTCACGACCCTGTCCGCGCGCATCGAGCGCCTTGGCAACGATAAGCTCGCGGATGCGGCCGCACAGCAATGTGTAAGTCCACACGTAGCTCTTGGCGGGCAGTAGATTGAAGAGCTCGAGCGAGCGTCGCATGTCACGGGCCGAGACCGCATTGAGAAAGTCCCAGGGTTGAACCTCGGCCGTACGTACAATCCAGCGCTCAACGTCGGCAAGCTCAATCTGGGGCGCCTCGACCATCTGGGCAAGCTTAGCCAAGTCGTTATCGAGCATGCGAGTGTTTTCACCCGAACGCGAGACGAGTTCCTCGGCGGCCGCCGTCGAGATCGACTTGCCGTGCTGCGTCGCCATCTGCTGCACACGGCGCGGTAGCTCCCAGCGCTTGGTGCCGGAGCAATCGATCACCGCCTTCTTGTCGATCTTGGCGATCGCTTTATACAGGCGCGTGTTCTTGGCAAGCGAGTCGGCGATGATGAGACAGACCGTTGTGGGGCTGGGACTTGCCAGATACTCAACGAGCGGCTCCGAGACCGCCTTGGCGAGCTTTGAACAGCCGTCAAGGATTACCAGGCGAAACTCGCTGCCCATCGGAAAGGTGTTAAGCGATCCGATAATGGACTCGATATCGGGGTCCTTGGTCATGTCGCGCTCGTCGAGGTTGAACTCGACCATACCCGACTTTTCCAGACGCGCTTTCATACGCGAGACGGCGTGATCGCGCTTGACGCCGTCGGTACCGACGATCAGATATGCCGGCAGCAGACCGGTTTCGGACATTGCGCTCCCCTCCCGCAGGCCTTCGTATTCGCTCCGTGCCATTCTAGCCCAGGGGCCCACCACACGCCAACGACGGTCGTCACGATCGCTGGCATCGCATCGCAAAGCCATTCGCAGTCGGCGTGACGGTAATGTCGCCGTGTTCGATAGTGCACGCGAACACGCCGCCCGCTTCCTTAACGGCATCGATGCAGGCATCGGACGGATGGCCGTATCGATTCCCCTCGCCCGCGCTCGCGAGGGAAAGCTCGGGCTTCAGGACGTCCAGTAACTCACCGTCGACTGAAACCTTAGAGCCGTGATGCCCAAGTTTAAGGACATCGATATCCCCCACCTCCTGCACGAATTCCCGTTCTTGGTCGAGCTCGGCATCACCGGTGAGGAGCAGACGCAGGCCCTTGCCTTTCTGAACATAAGAGAGCAGCAGGACAAGCGAATCCTCATTTCCCTCGCCATCCACGGACTCGAATGGCCACATCACGCGGGCGCAAAATGAGCCGATATCGACCGTATCCCCACGGCGCACCTGCCGATACTCCACGCCAGGTCGGTTCAATACCTCGGCAGGAGCATCCTCCAGCGCATCCGCCGCAACGGCAATCGTTCCAACCGAAAACTGTTCGAGCACATCGGGAAGACCACCCCAGTGATCCTCATCCCAATGCGTCACAAAGACGGCATCGATATGGTGCACGTTATTGCGAACCAAAGCCGCCACCACGCGCTCGTCGAGCCCGCAGTCGACGAGCGCTACTGCGCCGCCCTGGCGGATAAGAATCGCATCGGCCTGGCCCACATCGAGCACCGTCACCGAAGGCGGAGCGAATCGATCCCAGTAGACGTACGGAATCGCAGCCAAGAGCACCAGACATGCAAGCCCCACCGCCATAGGACGTGCACGGGGACGCGGCCACCTGACCAGCAGAGCCGCCAGCAAACACGGCGCTAGGTAAATCCACATGCTATCGGGCGGCACACTCACGGATGCACCCGGCACGGCGGCAAACAGCTGCTCGAAGAATAGCGCGCAACGGGCGGCAATCATGGGCACAGCGAGCACCCAAGTCCGCAACGGTGCCACGAGCGAAAAGGGAACCAGCACGATCGACACAGCAAGCAGTACGCTCACCACCGGACCGATGACCGCATTTGCCAGCGGAGCAATGAGCGAGAACGTACCGAAGGCAGGAATGGTAATGGGGAGCGTCGCCAACTGCGAGCACAGCGTGACGGAAAGCATGCTGGCAATGCCCGATGGCACACCCAGCTCACCCAAAGCGTAGGTCACATAGGAGCAAAAGCACAGGATGGCAAAGACGCTGGCACATGAAAGCTGAAAGCCCATCTCGAACAGCACCGTCGGCCGCAGTAGAACAAAGATGGACATGGTTACGAAGAGTGCCGATGCACCGTGCCGGCGACGCCCCGCGCCGTTTACGACAAGCGTCGCGAACACCATGCAGCACGCGCGCACGGCCGAGGGAGACGCGCCCGTAAAGGTAGCGTAGCCCACAAGCGTTATCGCCAGTATCGCCCGCTGAAGACCACGTGAGCACCGAGTCTTTTGCAATAAACCCTCGATTAAAAACCCCACGATAGCCAAATGGCTGCCCGAGACGGCGATAAGATGCGCCGTTCCCGTCACCGAAAACCAGTCGCCCGCCGGCTGGGCGCGCAGCTCGGCCGAACGACCGCAGACGACACCGGCTATGAGCGCACGCGCCGGTTCGGTCGCAGGCGCGATGGACGCAAGCAGCCCATTTCTCAGCCGAAGCAGCGGCACCGGAGAGCCCTCATCGACCGACACGACTCGAACAGCTTTAACCTTGCGCACCTCGCCTCGGAGCACGCGCGATCGTCCATATGCATCGTTCTCAAAACGTGAAACGCGACCGATAACACGCACGTGCGCCCCGACCTTGAGCTCACGATCACACGATAGGCGAACCGTTGCCAAGTTCTTACCGTCCGCGCGTGCCTCGCAGGTATAGGAATACACGTCGTCGTTTATGGATGGATCACCCTGCACGACAAACTCGAGGCCGCTTGCCGCTCGACCGTCGAGCGCCCTCGAGGCACTGAGCACACCCACGGCCCACCACGCCGAGACGACCGCTCCCGCCACGAGACCGACGGACGCGGCATACAGCCACCGCTTCAAAGGGGCAAGCCGCGCACAAGAGTGAGCCAGCACAACGAAAACCGCTGCCGCAACGGGAATGGCCCATAGCGGCCCGACCGCCGTCGCCTGCTCCCTCAGCAGCGCATCAGCGGCTATGCTGAGCACCAAGGCGCAGCTCACGCACATGCCGGCACACAGGGCCATCGTCCACGGAATCAGGGGCCGCGGAGGCATCACGTGCTCTCGCTCGGTCGTACTCATACGCAGATGCAATCTTTGATTTTGGCAAGCTTCTTCTCGCCGATTCCCGACACGCGCATCAGATCGTCAACCGAAGCAAAAGCACCGTTCTTTGTCCGCTCATCGATAATCGACTGTGCCATTGAGGGACCGATTCCCGAGAGCGTCTGCAGCTCTGCCGAGCTTGCCGTATTAATGTTTACTAGGCCTGTTGCGCCACCGACGCCTGATGACGCGGAAGCCCCACCGTCAACACCGGCTTCCGCAATGGACACCTGCTGCTCCCCTACCGTTGGAACATGAATTTTTTGTCCATCAGTGACCTTGGATGCACGATTAAGCCCCGTAACGTCTGCTTCGGGCGCCAGCCCGCCGGCGGCATCAATCGCCTGAGCCACCCGCGCCCCGTCTTTGAGGCGATATACACCGGGTGACATCACGGCGCCATCAACATCGACATAGACCCCTGCCGCGGCAGACGCCTTAGGCGAAGAGCCTTCAGATGTCTTTCCACTCGAAGCATCGCCGGATCCCGGCTCCACTAACGTGCCCGAACCATCAGTGCGCTCAAACGACACACCGCCGGCACCGCCGCCAAAGTTCGCCATTGCCAGTCCACTCGCCATCGCAATGACGACCAGTATCGCCATCACCACTGCCTTATGACCGAGCAGTTTGCCCGCCCAGCGGTCCATCTTTTTGACTCGTTCGTGTTGTTCGCGCTGCGCCATAGCAAAACCTCCCAACATCATCGTGTCAGGAAAGGAGCTCCGCAACAGCCACGCCCCAAAACCGGTTTTCGAGGTCAAAACAAAAGCTGACCAAAACCTTGCACAAATCTGTCCATTTATTCAGGCACACGTCAGCAAATGAACACTTAGCCGCAAAATGCCCAGATAGCAAAAGACCGACGATGCAGGCGCATCGTCGGTCTATGCACAAATTTACTCGTAATCTTGGTAAATCTCACGCGGAGCAAGCTCCGAATGTTTGCGTTTTAAGGTCTTAGGGGCCTTATATGTGTTGCTCTCGAAGTCGATGTACTCGGTCTGCTTGAGCAGGCGCTCAATCATCTCCTCGTGATCAAACAGTTCCCAGGCCTCATGCACGGCATCGAGTTTAGCGTGCGTCTCGGGACGGCGCGGCATAAACAGCGTGCAGCAGTCGGGAGCGGACTCAGTCGAGATATCGAACGTACCGATCTCCTCGGCGCGCGCGATGATCTCCTGCTTGTCCGAACCGATGAGAGGACGGAACACGGGGATCTTCACGGCCTCGTTGACGGCCATGATGTTCTCAAGCGTTTGGGAGGCAACCTGTCCAAGCGATTCGCCCGTAACGATGGCCTTGGCACCCTCGATGTGTGCAATGCGCTCAGCAACCGAATACATAATGCGGCGATACATGATCACGCGCAGGTTGCTGGGACAGGTGACCGAAATCTCACGCTGGCAGTCGCCAAACGGCACCACGTACAGACGGCCGATCTGGACACCCGGCTCAAGCGCACGGATGATATCCTGCACCAAATACTCACTCGTATCGGGCGTCTGCGGACGACCGGAGAAATGTACCGGCACGCAAACCGCGCCGCGGCGCGCGAGCATCCAGGTCGCCACCGGAGAATCGATACCCGAGGACAGCAGCGTCACGACCTTGCCGGCAGAACCCACCGGCAGACCGCCCACGCCGCGCTCGGAGCGTGCGTACACGTAAACGCTACCCTGGACCACCAGTACGTGCACCATTGCATCGGGGTCGTGCATTTGAACCTTTTTATCGGGGAAGGCCTCACACAGTACCTCGCCCACCTGACGATTGATATCGATCGAGGTGAGCTCATAGTCAGTATTGGAGCGCTTGGCGTGCACCTTAAACGAATCGAAGGAACCAAACTCGCGCAGCGCCTTCACGGCGGCGGCGCAGTACTCCTGCGGGTCGCGGTTGGTGTGATACGCCAAAGACACACGGGCAACGCCGGGAACGGTGCGAATGACACGCGCCGCCTCGTCGGCCTGATGTTCGTTAAAGGTCACGAGGATATAACCGGAAATTCGAGACACGGCATTCACGGAAAAGGCGGCCAAGGCCGCCTTGATGTTATCCATGAGGATATGCTCAAAATGTGCGCGGTTCTTGCCCTTCAGCCCAACCTCGTGATAGTGGACTAGGCAGACGCGAGCCGCCATTTAGGCTTCAGCAACCTTGTGGCCGAGCGCCTTCTCGTAACGGGCCTCGTCGTAAGAGATGTCACCGTCGACAATCTCGTCCATAGCCATCGAGATGGTATCGGCACCGGAAAGCCCGATGGTGATGTCATCGACATCCTGGACGGCAAGCACGCGGTTGTGCTGGCCACGCAGCATGCTATTGATGTCGCAGGCGCGCTTGGAGGCAAGCGAAGCGAGCAGGAAGCGGTTGTGATCGGTCTTCTCCAGAAGATCGTCAATGCAAGGCTTTACAACGGACACGGACCTCAGATCCTTTCATGCATATCGAGAACGCGAACGAGCTCATCGGTCGCGCGGTCGAGATCGTCATTCACCACGACGTCGTCGTAGCGGTCGGCAAGGGCAAGCTCATCGGCGGCGTTTGCCATACGCAGCTCAATCGTCTCGGGCGTCTCGGTACCGCGACCGACTAGACGCTCGCGGAGCACCTCAAGCGAAGGCGGCTTGATAAAGATCAGCACGGCCTCGGGGAAACGCTCCTTCACCTGCAGGGCGCCCTGGACATCGATCTCCAAAATCAGAGACGCGCCCGAGGCGAGCTTGGATGTGACCTCGCTCACCAACGTGCCGTAGCAGTTACCGTGGACCTCGGCCCACTCAACAAACTCACCGTTTGCCACGCGGCGGTCGAACTCCTCGCGCGTCAGAAAAAAGTAGTTGACGCCGTCGACCTCACCTTTGCGTGGTGCTCGCGTGGTAGCCGAAACCGTCAGACCCAGGTTCGAGCGGCGCTCGCGCACACGAGTGACGAGCGTACCCTTGCCTGCGCCTGACGGTCCAGAAATCACAAAGAGCTTGGAATCCTGAGCGCTCACTTATTTGGTCAGCTGCTCGAGGAGCTGCTCGCGCTGACGGACGCCGAGGCCCTGGACGCGACGAGTAGCGGAGATACCGAGCTCCTCCATGATCTTGGCGGCCTTGGCCTTGCCATAACCGGGGAGAGACTCGATGAGGGTGGAAACCTTCATGCGGGAAGCGATGGGGTCATCGGAGTTGAGCACGGACTCGAGGGACTTCTCGCCCTTCTTGATCTGCTCGCGAAGCTCAGCGCGGGCGTGACGTGCGGCAGCAGCCTTCTCAAGAGCCTGCTTGCGCTGCTCGTCGGTAAGCTGAGGGAGTGCCATTCGTACCTCCAAATAGTTGGGTTATATCTGATTCAATAATTGGCATTTTAGCACGTAGAACGTACAAAATGCCTAATCGCGGCTCCATAGGTTAGACGATACCCGCAAAAAGTGCAATATACTGCGCCCAAAGTTAAGCCCCTGACCTGCGATTCCACACAAAGGATGGGAAAGTTTACGCAGGCACAGGGGCTATTTTGTGCTAATGAGACCAAAAGTGGTGACTTAGGGGAATCTTTTACGCGACGTTTTCGACCAGCTCGGCGACGATGGCGTCAAAGGCGGCAACCGGATCGTCGGCACCGGTGATGGGACGGCCCACCACAATGTGGCTTGCGCCACGCTCGATAGCCTGGGAAGGCGTCGCCACGCGGGACTGGTCACCAAGGGCGGCACCCACCGGACGCACACCCGGAGTCACGATCAGGGCATCAGGACCCAGCAGCTCACGCATGTCGTGAGCCTCCATCGGTGAGCACACGATGCCATCGATGCCGTTGGCCTGAGCAAGCTTTGCCAAGCGGGCGGCCTCCTCGGCCACGGGCGACTCGACGCCGATCTCGCTCAAGGCATCCTGATTCATGCTCGTGAGCACGGTGATGGCGACGAGCTTGGCGCGGTCCTCGCGCGCCTCCTCGGCACCCTCGCGGCAGGCAGCGAGCATGGCGCCCGAACCCAAGCCGTGAACCGAAAGCAGATCAGCACCGGCAAGCGAGGCCGAGCGGGCGGCACCGCGCACCTGATGCGGAATGTCATGGAACTTAAGGTCGAGGAAGACCTTAAAGCCAAGGTCCTTAAAGGTCTTGACGATCTGGGGACCCTCAGCGTAATAGAGCGTCATGCCGACCTTGAGCCAGGTGGCATGGCCCGAAAGCTCGTGGGCGAGCTCGAGCGCGCGCTCACGGTCGCAGTCGAGGGCGACGATAACACGGTCGCGGGCATCATTCTCTAGCATTCGAAAGCACCCACCAGCTCGTTGATGTCCTTTACGCCCTGGGACTCGGCCCAGGCCTCGAGCTCATGCGCGATCTTAAGCGAAGCACACGGATCGACGAAGTTGGCCATGCCGACCGACACGCAGGTGGCGCCGGCCAGGATAAACTCAGCCGCATCCTCGCCAGTCATGACACCGCCGACACCGTTGATGGGGATATCGACGGCCTGGGCAACCTCCCAGACCATGCGCACGGCGATGTGGTGGCACAGCGGGCCCGAAAGGCCGCCCTTGGGCTTGGCCACGCGGGACTTGCGGGTATGGACGTCGATGGCCATGCCCTGGATGGAGTTGATGACCGAAAGGCCGTCGGCGCCGGCAGCCTCGAGGGCCTTGGCGATCTCAGCGACGTTGACCGGCGCCATCTTCACGAACAGCGGCTTATCAGTCACCTTGCGGCAGGCGGCCATGACGGAAGAGGCGCCCTCGGGCGTGGAGCCCATGGCGGCACCGCCGGCGGCGATGTTGGGGCAGCTCACGTTGATCTCGTAGCCGGCAGCCCAGGGGCATAGCTCGACATACATCTCGAGTGCGCGGACAAACTCGTCAACGGAGTGACCGGCAACCTGACAGATGACCTGGCAGCCGTCCTTGGACAGCTGTTCGAGCCACGGACCGGACTCGCGGGCAAAGGCGGCCACGCCGGGGTTCTGAAGACCCACGGAGTTGATCATACCGCCGGGAATTTCGGCCATGCGGGGCGCGGGATTGCCGGGCCAGGGCTCGGCAGCGCAACCCTTGGTAGTGATGGCGCCCAGCTGGGAAACATCAAAGAAGTTCTGGAACTGCCAACCGTAGCCAAAGGTACCGGCTGCGGTGTTAATGGGGTTCTGCATCTTGACGCCGCCGAAATCGACGGCCATGTTCACGGTACCCACTAGAAGACCACCACCTTGGAAGCATCGAACACGGGGCCGCACATACAAGCACCCTTCATACCGTCAACCGTCTCGACATTGCAGGTGTTGCAGGCGCCAAAGCCACAGCTCATCATGCGCTCGAGCGACACCTCGCAGTACACACCGGCCTCGGCGGCAGCGGCGGCGACCTTCTTCATCATGACGGCGGGGCCGCAGCTGGCGACGTAGTCGTAGCCGCCCTCTCCAAGCAGCTCGGCTGCCGGATCGGTGCAAAAACCGTGCGTGCCGAGCGAACCGTCGTCGGTGCACACGTTAACCGTGGCGCCCAGCGCACGGAACTCATCGACACCCACGACTTTGGAAGCGGTGCCAAAGCCCAGGCACACGTCCACATCAACACCCTGATCGGCAAGCATGCCGGCAAGACACAGCACAGGCGGAACGCCGATGCCACCGGCGACGAGCAGTGCCTTCCTGGTGCCCTCGGGTACCATCCAGCCACGGCCACCGGGACCCAACAGGTTAGAGGTGGAGCCAGGGCCCATCTGGGACAAACGGCGGGTATCGTCGCCCACGACGGCGTACCACAGCTCGACGGTGCCGGCCTCGGCGTCGGCGCGATAGAAGCTCAGGGGCACGCGAAGCAGCGAGGAGGCATCGCCGGGCACGGCAATGTTCACAAACTGACCGGGCTTGAGCGCACTTGCAAGCTTGGGGGCCGAGATGACGAGCGAGAAGATGCCGTCGGCGATCTCCCGGTTCGAGACGACCTCGAAGTCGTGCATGCGTGCAGTGGAAGGTGTGGGCATAGACGCTCCAATCCCCCATGCGGTTGCATGGTCTAAACGAACAGAAAGCGCGGCACCGCAAGGGCGCCGCGCACAAAAGCGATAAGGCTATGCTAGCAGATGCAGCCGTCGGCGAGCGTCTGCTTGCCACCGACAAATACATCGGTGGCACGACCGGTGAGCGTGCGGCCGGCAAAACCGGAGTTCTCGGCGCGCGACTCGTAACCGTCCTCGCCAACCGTCCAGGTTGCGGAGGGGTCGAACACGGTCAGGTCGGCGACAGAGCCCGCCTTGACCTGAACCTGATCGAGGCCCAGAATCTCACGCGGCTTGATGGCCATGAGCTCGACCATGCGGCCCACGCTCATCTTGCCCGTGTTGACCAGCTCGGTGAGTACGAGCGACAGGGAGGTCTCAAGGCCGATCATGCCAAAGGGCGCAAGCTCGAACTCGCGGGCCTTCTCCCACGGGGTGTGGGGAGCGTGATCGGTGACGATAGCGTCGACGGTGCCGTCGATGACGCCCTGACGGATGGCCTCGGCATCTTCCTCGGTACGCAGCGGCGGATTGACCTTGAGCGAGGTGTTGTAGGTCTCGTCCAGGTCGTTCTCAGTCAGGAACATGTGGTGCGGGGTAGCCTCGCAGGTAACCTGAACGCCAGCGGCCTTACCGGCACGCACGATCTCCAGACCATGGGCGGTGGAGATGTGCTGGATGTGCAGCTTGGCACCGGTCAGCTTGGCGATCTCGATGTCGCGGGCGATCTGGAGCTCCTCGCCGGCAGCCGGCCAACCCTCGAGGGCCAGACGGGTCGAGACCTTGCCCTCGTTGATCTGGCCGTGGCCGACCAGGTCCTCGTCCTGGCAGTGGCTCATGAAGACCTTGCCGAACATCTTGCCGTAGTCCATGCAGCGACGGAGCATGCCCGCGCCCTGCACGCCGCGACCGTCATCGGTGAAGGCGACGGCGCCGTGGGCGACCATATCGCCCATCTCGGACATGGCCTCGCCCTTAAGACCGCGGGTCATGGCGCCCGACGGATAGACGCGGCAGTGACCGACCTCGGCAGCGCGGGACTTGACGAACTCCACGACGGTGCCGTTATCGGTGACGGGATCGGTGTTGGGCATGGCGCACACGCCGGTAAAGCCGCCCTTGGCAGCTGCGCGGGTGCCGCTCTCGATGTCCTCTTTGACCTCGTAGCCGGGCTCGCGAAGGTGAACGTGCATGTCCACCAGGCCGGGGACGAGGTACTTGCCGGAAAGGTCGCGGACCTCGGCCCCCTCGACGGCGAGATTCTCGCCGACCTCGGCGATCTTGTCGCCGTCAATCAGGACGTCAACGACACCGTCAAGCTCGACGGACGGGTCGACGACGTGGGCATTCTTAAGAAGCAAGGCCATTATCGGCACCTCCAAGCAGCAGATACAGGATAGCCATACGCACGCAGATACCGGCGTAGACCTGCTCCAGGATGACGGAGCGTTGCGGGTGGTCGGCCATATAGGAATCGAACTCGACGCCGCGGTTGATGGGGCCCGGGTGGCAGATGATTGCGTCGGGCTTCATGAGCTTCTCGCGGTCCTTGGTCAGGCCGAAGAGCTTGTGGTACTCGCGAATGGTCGGGAACGGGGCACCCTCGAGGCGCTCCTGCTGCACGCGCAGCATGTAGACGACGTCCAGCTCGGGCAGGACGGAATCGAGGTCGCTCGTCACGTGGTCGCAGCCCAGGACCTCGGGCGACGGCGGCAGCAGCGTGCCGGGGGCGACGGCGTAGGTCTCGCAGCCCATAATCTTAAGGGCGGGGATCAGCGAGCCGCAGACGCGGGAGTGCGCGATATCGCCGACGACGGCGACCTTCAAACCGTGGAAGTCACCCTTGTGCTCCCAGATGGTGTACAGGTCGAGCAGGGCCTGCGTGGGATGGTTGTGCTTGCCGTCGCCGGCGCAGATGACGCTCGCGGGCAAGTTCTGCGTGACGATGTAGGGAGCGCCGGCGTGCTTGTCGCGTACGACGATGCAGTCGATCTTATAAGCGTTGAGTGTCTCGACGGTGTCGACGAGGCTCTCGCCCTTGACCGTGGAGGTCGAGGAGCCACCAAAGTTAAGGCTGTCGGCCGAAAGACGCTTCTCGGCGAGCTCGAAGGAGCTGCGGGTGCGCGTCGAGGGCTCGTTGAACATGTTGACGATGGTCTTGCCCTTGAGCGTGGGGACCTTCTTGATGGCACGCTCGTTGACCTCGGAGAACGCCTTGGCGGTCTCGAGGATGAGCTTGATGTCCTCTTCGGAGTACTCGGTAATGTCGATCAGGTGCTTATGGTTGAACGCCACGGTACTACTCACCTCCCAGCGGCGCGGAGCCCACGTGGGAACCCGGCGCGACGTCGTTGATCTCGACGGCGGTGTGGCCGTCGACTTCCTTCATATATAGATGCACGTTCTCCTCATGCGACGAGGGAACGTTCTTGCCGACAAAGTCCGGCGAGATGGGGAGCTCGCGGTGGCCGCGGTCAACGAGGACTGCCAGCTCAATGCGGCTCGGACGGCCCAGGTCCATGACGGCGTCGAGAGCGGCGCGGATGGTACGGCCCGTATACAGGATGTCGTCCACCAGCACGACGCGTTTGCCGTCGACGCTAAAGGGAATGTTGGTGGCGTGGATCGCGGGAGCGAAATTGGTAGCGTAGTCATCGCGGTAGAAGCTGATGTCGAGGCTGCCGAGCGGAACGTCGACGCCCTCGATCTCCTTGATCTCCTCAGCGAGCTTCTTTGCCAGAAGGTCGCCGCGCGTGACGATGCCGACCAGAGCGAGGTCTTCACAGCCCTCGTTGCGCTCGAGAATCTCGTGCGCGATGCGGGTCATCGCTCGATTGACGGCGGTCTCGTCCATGATGACCGCCTTGGGGGAAGTCGTGCCCATCGATCTCCTTCCTCACATGTCTTGACTGCTGACACAGTCAAAAAAATAGATGCCCGACCGCTCAAAGCGGACCAGACACCCACAGGAAGGGCTGCTCTTTGGCAGCAATGTAATTCCATGTGGGTATCTCGTACCCCTTTAATGGTCAAGGGATAGTGTAGCCAACCTCGAGCTTAATTGCGAGCATAAATACAGAGCAATCCGTAAACGGGCGCAGGCGCTCCATAAACCTATATATATTTGTGGGACGAGCTTGAAAACGCGCGCACGAGCTGGCATAATCCCCTCTGCTGCACGCAAATCGGATCTACGTCCAGGGCCGTGGCGTGAGCACTATCGCCAAAAGAGGAATATCTCTGTGTAGATTACGCACAGGGGGCTGCTTCTGTGCTATAGTTCAGGCTTGTTTGTTAATGCGACATGTTCGTTTGTCGCCCAAGGAGGGTCAGTTATGTCCAAAGTTTGCGAAGTTTGCGGTAAGCACCCCGTTGCCGGTCGCTCCATCAGCCACTCTCACCGCGTCACCAACCGTAAGTTCCGCCCCAACATCCAGCGCGTCTACGTCGTCGTCGATGGTCACCGTCGCAAGATGAACGTTTGCTCCACCTGCCTCAAGTCCGGCAAGGTTGCGCGCTCCTAAATAAGGTCTTACCAACAAGTACCTCGGACTCTCCGGGTCAAAGACCTCGCGTTCATATAGAACTTACCAAAGGCGCCCTCCCCTACGGAGGGCGCCTTTTTGCACTCAGTGGGGACAGACTTACATGAGTGCTTTCACGAATTGGGGACAGACATGTCGCACGCAAGCGGCACACCGACTGGCTCCGGCCCCTGCCTCACGCTGCATCCTTCCAGCCTGCAGTTGCCTTGGTCACACTCGTGGCGCCGATACCGGTGATACGAGCAATTTGCTTAACCGTGAGATGTGCCCGCCTGAGCCTCAGTAGGCAGGCATCGCGTTCGGGGCGTGGCAGGGCCTTGAGCAGCGAAGGATCTATGCTCGGCAGAACTTCGCGCGCAACGGAAAGGGCCTCCTCATCGGGGATCCGCCGGCGTGGAAGAACCTCCATTGACCAGATGCGCCCGGCAACTTCCTCGAGATGCTCGCAATAGCAACGGGAGCCTCCGACAATATCGAGCATAGGGGCCGCATCACAGATGTCAAAGGGATCATAGCCCAGCTGATACGCCTTATAGCTTGACCAGCGGTACGCCTCGAGCGAGTCAAGCGCACCTTTCACGGGATTGAGATGAATATAGTCGAGCAGCTGCACCGCCTGCGTGTCCGACTCAACCGCGACCCGCGAATAGCGATTGTCAAACAGATGTCCCGTTCTCCCCGTTTTCCCATTGAAATACTTAGCATATGCCGTCAGCGCGCACTGCATTGCCTTTGAAAGGTTGTCAAATGGGTCATCAATCATCAAATGGAAGTGGTTGTCCATAAGGCACCAAGCTAACACCGCCACGTCATGGCGCGCAAACCTGTCCGAGATATCCGATAAGAAACGATAACGGTCGGAGTCATCTTCAAAAATAATCTGTTTAGAGTTGCCACGGTCAAAGACGTGGTAATAGCCGGTGAGCGAAACGGCACGGGCGCATCGAGGCATAAATCTCTCCTTTCAAAACTGAACAGGCAACACCTAAAAGGAGAGAAGGAACGCGAAATGCTGAGCCTGTAATCTATTTATATCCAATGAGCGGCAAAAACAGGCCCAGAACGGCAAAATGGCAAATCGATGTCTGTCCCCAATGAGTGAAAGCACTCATGTAAGTCTGTCCCCAATGAGTGGGACGGTGCATTGGGCGGATAGATTTAGTTGAATCGTTTCATTTGGTTGAAGCGTTTTAGTGTGCCTTTTACAGGAATCTTACCGCTCACCGAATTATTTATTGCTATCATGCAAGGCGTAGGGTAAATCTCCGATCGCAAGGAGACACAAATGGTGAAAAAGTCACCGGAAAACACTACTCCCGCAATTGTGGACAACGTAGAGGCGCTTGAGGCTAAGCTCGCTCAGATGCGAGAGGCCCAGGCGCTTTTTGCTACGTACACGCAGGAGCAGGTCGACAAGATCTTCTATGAGGCCGCCATGGCCGCCAACAAGGCTCGTATCCCGTTGGCGAAGATGGCCATCGAGGAGACCGGCCGCGGCGTTCTTGAGGACAAGGTCATCAAGAACCACTACGCCGCAGAGTACATCTACAACGCTTACAAGAACACCAAGACCTGTGGTGTCCTGGAGCGCGACGAGGCCTACGGCATCACCAAGATCGCCGAGCCCATCGGCATCGTGGGCGCCGTCATCCCGACGACCAACCCCACCTCCACTGCGATCTTCAAGACGCTGATCAGCCTGAAGACCCGCAACGCCATCATCATCTCCCCGCACCCGGCTGCCGCCAAGTGCACCATCGCCGCCGCTAAGCTCGTGCTTGACGCCGCCGTCAAGGCCGGTGCCCCCGAGGGCATCATCGGCTGGGTCGATGTCCCCTCCATCGAGCTGACCAACATGGTCATGCGCGACGTCGACATCATCCTCGCCACCGGTGGCCCGGGCATGGTCAAGGCCGCCTACTCCTCGGGCAAGCCCGCCTTGGGCGTTGGCGCCGGTAACACCCCGGTCGTCATCGACGACACCGCCGACGTGCTGCTCGCCGTCAACTCCATCATCCACTCCAAGACCTTCGACAACGGCATGATCTGCGCTTCCGAGCAGTCCGTGACCGTCATCGACACCATCTATGACCAGGTTAAGGCCGAGTTCCAGAAGCGCGGCTGCTACTTCGTCAAGCAGGGTGCCGAGATGGAGGCCCTGCGTGCCGCCATGTTCAAGAACGGCGCCCTCGATCACCGCATTCCCGGCATGGCTGCCGCCAAGATCGCCGAGCTCGCCGGCATCGAGGTTCCCGCCAAGACCAAGATCCTGATCGCCGAGGTCACCTCCACCGACCCCGCCAAGGAAGAGTTCTCCCACGAGAAGCTCTCCCCGGTCCTGGCCATGTATCACGCCAAGGACTTCCAGGAGGCCGTCGACAAGGCCGAGCACCTGGTGCTCGCCGGTGGCCCGGGCCACACCGCCTCTCTGTACGTGCACCCCGCCCAGGCCGAGAAGATCAGTCTGTTCGAGCACGTCATGAAGGCCTGCCGTATCGTCATCAACACCCCGTCCTCGCACGGCGGCATCGGTGACCTGTACAACTTTGGCATGAAGCCGTCTCTGACCCTGGGCTGCGGCTCCTGGGGCGGCAACTCCGTCTCCGAGAACGTTGGGGTGAAGCACTTGATCAACGTTAAGACTGTGGCCGAGCGCCGTGAGAACATGCTGTGGTTCCGCGCTCCCGAGAAGGTCTACTTCAAGAAGGGTTCCACGCCCGTCGCCCTCGACGAGCTCGGTACCGTCATGGGCAAGAAGCGCGCCTTCATCGTCACCGACCAGTTCCTCTTCAAGAATGGTAACACCCGCGCCATCGAGGCCAAGCTCGACGAGATGGGCATCGCCCACGACTGCTTCTACGACGTCGAGCCCGATCCGTCGCTGCAGTGCGCACGTCGCGGCGCCAAGCAGATGGCTCTCTTTGAGCCGGACGTCATCATCGCCGTCGGCGGTGGCTCCGCTATGGACGCCGGCAAGATCATGTGGATGATGTACGAGCACCCCGAGTGCAAGTTTGAGGACATGGCCATGGACTTCATGGACATCCGCAAGCGTATCTTCACTTTCCCCGAGATGGGCAAGAAGGCCTACTTCGTCGCCGTCCCGACCTCTTCGGGTACCGGCTCCGAGTGCACGCCGTTCGCCATCATCACCGACAAGGAGACCGGCATCAAGTGGCCGCTCGCCGACTACGCGCTGCTCCCCAACATGGCTATCGTCGACGCCGACAACTGCATGACCGCCCCGCGCGGCCTGACCGCTGCCTCCGGCATCGACGTCATGACCCACGCCATCGAGTCCTACGTCTCCATCATGGCTTCCGACTACACCAAGGGCCTCTCCGAGCGCGCTGCTAAGCTCGTCTTCGAGAACCTGCCCTCCAGCTTCACGAACGGCGCCAAGGACCCGCATGCCCGCGAGGAGATGCACAACGCCTCTTGCATGGCCGGTATGGCCTTCGCCAACGCCTTCCTGGGCCTCAACCACTCCATGGCTCACAAGCTCGGCGCCTTCCATCACCTGCCCCACGGCCTCGCCAACGCCGTCATCCTGACCCGCGTTATGCGCTACAACGCCGCCGAGGCTCCCGTCAAGATGGGTACCTTCTCCCAGTATCCTTACCCCAACGCGCTGCACAACTACGCCGAGATGGCCAAGTACTGCGGCATCGAGGGCAAGGACGACAAGGAGGTCTTCGAGAACTTCATCACGAAGCTCGAGGAGCTCAAGGACTTCATCGGCGTCAAGAAGACCATCGCCGACTACGGTGTTGACGAGCAGTACTTCCTCGACACCCTCGACGAGATGACCGAGCAGGCATTCAACGACCAGTGCACCGGCGCAAACCCGCGCTACCCGCTCATGAGCGAGATCAAGGAGCTCTACCTGGACGCCTACTACGGCCGCGAGCCTCAGGACTACGCCGTCTGCTAGTTTTAGCACGGTTTTTAACGGCGGGGGTGCACGGGTGTTTCACACACCCCCGCCGTCGCTTCTATCGCATCGTTGAAAGGATGCAACCATGCTGCTACCCGATTCCAAGACCGAGCTCGTCCGCCGTGGCAACAAGGTCGTTTACGACCTGGGCGACAAGATCGTCAAGGTCTTTAACGAGACCAAGCCTGTCTCCGACGTGTTCAACGAGGCTTTGAATCTTGCCCGCATCAATGAGTGCGGCATCCGCAGCCCCAAGGCTCTCGAGGTTTCCCAGCTCGAGAACGCCAACGGCTGGGCGCTCGTGACCGAGAAGGTTCCGGGCACCACCCTTGCCGAGAAGATGACTGCCGAGCCCCAGCGCTTTGGTGAGTATCTCGAGATGTTCGTCGACCTCCAGATCGAGATCCACGGCTACACCTCCCCGCTGCTCAACCGTCAGCGCGACAAGTTCGCCCGCATGATCGACAGCCTTGATCAGCTCAATGCCACCACGCGCTACAACCTTCAGGAGCGTCTGGACGGAATGACCAAGGAGTTCAAGGTCTGCCACGGCGACTTCAACCCCTCCAACGTCATCGTCGGCGACGACGGCCAGCTCTATGTGTGCGACTGGGCACACGCCACCCAGGGCTCCCCTGCTGCCGACGTTGCCACCACCTACCTGCTCTTCGCCCTCAACAGCAAGGATCAGGCTGAGGCCTACCTGGAGCTCTACTGCGACCGCGCCGACATGCCCATGCAGGTCGTGCGTCAGTGGACGAGCATCGTCGCCGCTTCCGAGCTCGCTCGTAAGCGCAACGTGAACGATGAGTTCCTGAAGAACTGGATCGACGTCGTCGATTATCAGTAATATCTGAGCGATTTATTTCGCATCGGAGGCACAAGAAAACCCCGCAGCTCATATGGGCTGTGGGGTTTTCCTTTACCCATCGAGTTTATTCACGCAACAAAATAGACTGCTCCGCATCTCTTCCTAAGAGAGATACGGAGCAGTCCCGCGATTACATCTAATAGCAGAAACGTCGATTAACGGCGGGCCGCCTTAACAAGCTCGGCAACCTTGGCGACGACCTCGTCAATCGCCACGTCCTCGCGCTCGCCCGTGGCACGGTCCTTGAGCTCAACGGTGCCATTCTTAAGGCCACGCTTGCCAAGCACCACCTGATACGGGAATCCCATAAGGTCGTTATCGGCAAACTTAAAGCCGGGACGCTCGTCACGGTCGTCGACGACGACCTCGATACCCTCGGCGCACAAGCCCTCGACGATTTGGTCGCAGACGGTTGCGCACTCCTCCTTCTTGGGATCGAGCGGAATCACAGCGACCTCGTACGGGGCAACGGAAACCGGCCAGACGATACCGTGCTCGTCGTTGTGCTGCTCCACGACGGCAGCAAGCGAGCGGGACACGCCCACGCCGTAGCAACCCATGATAAGCGGCTTCTCCTTGCCGTCCTCGTCCATAAAGGTGGCGCCCATGGCCTCGGAATACTTGGTACCCAGCTGGAAGACCTGCGAAACCTCGATGCCGCGAGCAGCAGAGAGCGGCTTGCCGCAGTGCGGGCAGGGATCGCCGGCAACGACGGTTACCAGGTCGGCCCACTCGTCGACGGTAAAGTCGCGCTCGGGGCAGGCACCGGTAAAGTGATAATCGACCTCGTTGGCACCGCAGGCCCACTGCTTGGACTCGCGCAGGCTCTCGTCGCACACCAGGCGAATGCCCTCGGGCAGGTTAACCGGTCCGATAAAGCCCTTATGCAGACCGTAGGTCTGGAGCTCCTCATCAGTCATCATGCGATAGCCCTTGCCAAAGACATGCTCGGCCTTGCAATCGTTGAGCTCGTGGTCGCCCGGAACAATGGCCACGACGGGCTTGCCCTCGGCGTCGATGAGTGCCAGAGACTTACGCGTGCCGTTCTCGGGGAAGCCGAAGAACTTTGCAACGGCCTCGATGGTGCCCATGCCCGGAGTCTCGACCTTGGTAAGCGTACCGTCGCCAGGACCCTCGGTCACAACGACCTTGGTGCTTGCGGCCTCGTCATCGGCAGCAAAGCCGCAATCGTCGCAGTAGACGAGCGAAGCCTCGCCGGCGTCGGCCAAAGCCATGTACTCGACGGAGGTATCGCCACCGATCTCGCCGGAGTCGGCGACAACGGGCAGAGCCTTGATGTAGCAGCGCTCGCAAATGTTGGCATAGGCCTGCTTCATCTTGTCGTACTCCTCCTGCAGACTCTCCTGCGTGGCGGAGAAGCTGTAGGCGTCCTTCATGATGAACTCGCGACCGCGCATCAGGCCAAAGCGAGGGCGGAACTCGTCGCGGAACTTGTCCTGAATGTGGTACAGGTTGACGGGCAGCTGCTTATAGGAGCGCAGCTCATTGCGCACTAGGGCCGTGACGGTCTCCTCGTGCGTGGGTCCGAGCACAAACTCGCGGCCGTGGCGGTCATCAAAGCGCACAAGCTCCTTGCCATAGGCATCGATACGGCCGGACTCACGCCACAGCTCGGCATCGACCATGATGGGCATCATAAGCTCCTGGGCGCCGGCAGCGTCCATCTCGTCGCGCACGATGTTCTCAATCTTGCGGATCGAGCGCCAAGCAAGCGGCAGATAGGAATACAGGCCGGCGGCCTCCTTGCGGATCATGCCGGCACGGAGCAACAGGCGGTGGCTGGCGAGCTCAGCGTCCGCCGGATCCTCTTTAAGCGTCGGCGTATAGAGCTTAGACATATACATTGCTCGAGTCATTTACTTCTCCTCAATAAGCTTGTCGACCTCGGCCATAAGCGCGTCGACAATTTGGTCCTCAGCTACTTTACCAATGATCTGGCCATGCGAAAAGAGCAAGGCCTGACCACGTCCGCAAGCAACGCCCAGGTCGGCATCAGAAGCCTCACCGGGGCCATTAACGGCACATCCCATGACGGCAATCGAAAGCGGCGCGGAATAGTTCTTAAGCCGCTCGGTGACCTCCTCGGCGATGGGAATGAGGTTAACCTGGCAGCGGGCGCACGTGGGGCACGAGACAATCTCGGGACCACGGCGACGCAGGCCCAGCGACTGTAGAATTCCCCAGGCGACCGGCGGCTCCTCAACCGGATCGGCCGTGAGCGACACACGCATGGTGTCGCCGATGCCTTCGGAAAGCAAGATACCCAAGCCTACAGAGCTCTTGATGGTGCCCTGAAGCTTGGTCCCCGCCTCCGTCACGCCCAGGTGAAGCGGAACGTGGGGAATCTCACGTGACAGGGCTCGATAGGTATCGAGCGTCGTTTGCACGCTATGGGCCTTGGCCGAAAGCACAATGTTCGTAAAGCCGCGATCCTCAAAGTGCTTGACGAAGCGCTCGCTCGACATCACGAGCTTTTCGGGCTGCGTGAGGTCGTCGCGCTCGGCAATATCTTGCTCAAGCGAGCCCGCGTTCACGCCAATGCGAATCGCACAGCCCGAGGCACCCGCAGCATCGATCACCGCGTCAACCTTGGCCCAATCGCCGATATTGCCGGGATTGATGCGCAGCTTGGCGGCACCGGCCTCAACGGCACCAATGGCGAGCTTATGGTTAAAATGGATATCGGCGACAATCGGCACCGGAGACTCGGCACAGATGGTGCGGAAGCCCTCAAGCGCGGCCTCGGAGGGCACGCTCACGCGCACGATATCGCAGCCAGCCTGCGCCAACGCGCACACTTGCGCAAGCGTTGCCTGGGCATCAGCAGTATCGGTGCAGGTCATAGACTGAACCACGACCGGAGCGCCACCACCGATCTGCACGCCGCCCACATGCACGGGGCGCGTCAACTCGCGAGGCAAAGGATGGGATAAAGACAATCCAAACACTCCCCTACAGAATAAAACGAAGGATGTCGGAACGAAGCATATAGACAAACAGCAGTGCAAAGAGCGCGATGCCGACATAGCTGACGATTGTCTGCACTTTGAGCGGCAGCTCGCGGCCCGCAATCTTTTGAATGATCTCGATGACCAGCTTGCCGCCATCGAGTGGTGGGATGGGCAGCAGGTTCATAAAGCCAAGCGAGAACGAAATGAGGGCGGCAAACGAAAGGAACGTGGCAGGGCCGGCAGCAGCGGCCTGTGAGGACATAACGCTAATACCAACGATCGAAGAAGACTGATCGAGAATCTCCATCGTATGCTGCGGCTGGAGCAGGCGCATCACGCCATCCGCTGTCTGCACGACATAGGAGAACGACAGGCGAGCCGACGTGATGGGGTCTAAACGGACCACCTGCGTAGAGGCATACACACCTAGGCGCTCGTCCTCTTTGAGCGCAACCGTGGTCGAATGCTGCTTGCCGTCACGCTCGTACTCGATGGCGATATCGTCCTTACCGGCAGCCTTGCCGATGGCATCGTAGACATCCATCCAAGTGGAACATGAGGCACCGTCAACCGAAAGGATCGCGTCACCGCCCTCGATACCCGCCTTGGCGGCAATAGACCCCTCGTCAACCTGACCGATCACGTTGGTATCCATCGGCACGGTGACACCCGCAATGGAATAGATGCTCATAAGGAGCAAAAAACCCGTCAAGATATTGACGATAATGCCCGCGAGCAGCATAAAGGCGCGCTTGAGAAAGCCTTGGCCAAGATAGGTGTGCGAGCGCTCTTGCGCAAGGAACTCGGCCTCGCCGCACGGCAGCTCCCACACATCGCCCTCGGCAGTCGCATGTTCGCGATCGAACCGACGGCCGTCAAAGGTGGTATAACCCGCCGCGTCGCGCGGCAGGGTCTGGTACTTGGTGGGATAGTAACTGGGCGATGGCTTTTCCCCTTCTTCATACCAGGGAGCGATGGAGCCCCAGCCCAACAGCAAAGCACAGGCCTCGAGCACATCCTCCTCGGAAAGCTCGAGCTCGACGGCAAGGTCGGCCACGGTCACGCGACCATGACGATAGATAGCCGCGAGCACGCGGTCGGCGCACGAAACATCGGTCGGATCCATACCGCAGATGGCAGCGTAGCCACCCAGCAGCAGCGGGGTCACGCCAAACTTGGTTCCAATGCGACGCGACGTGTAATGGATGTCAAAGCGGCACGGCAGACCCAAAAAGAACTCGGTCACACGGACGCCGCAGGCACGCGCCGCCAAAAAGTGGCCGCCCTCGTGCAAAAACACGAGGACGGAAAGCATCAGCAGGCCCCAAAAGACCGATGAGAGAACGCTCAGAACAGTATCCATAAAACGAAAAAGCAATCCTTATGGGTTAGGAACGGGTTGCGGCGAGCACCTGCGCAGCCTTTTCACGCGCCCACGCATCGATGTCGCGAAGCTGCTCAAACGAATCGACCACCTGCATATCGTGGGCGTCCATGCAGGATTCCACAATGCGATCGATATCGGTAAAGCTGCAGCCATCGTGCAGGAAGGCATCGACGGCGACCTCGTTGGCGGCATTGAGCACGCACGGCATGGTGCCACCCGTCTTGCCGGCACGCTCGGCCAGTGCCAGACAGCGGAAGGTATCCATGTCGGCAGCATCAAACGTGAGCTGCCCCAGCTCGCGGAAATCGATACGAGGCGCCGGAGTATCCCAACGCTCGGGATACGAGAACGCGAACTGGATGGGAATACGCATGTCGGATGCACCGAGATGCGCCATCACGGAGCCGTCGGCGAACTCGACCATAGAGTGAATCTTGGACTGACGCTGCACGACCACGTTAATGAAATCGAGGTCGCAGTTAAACAGATGCATGGCCTCAATGCGCTCCAGGCCCTTGTTCATGAGGGTGGCGGAGTCAATGGTGATCTTGGCACCCATGGCCCACGTGGGATGCGCGAGGGCATCGGCACGCGTCACGCGATCGAGCTCGTCGCGCGTGCGGCCAAAGAACGGACCGCCCGAGCAGGTGAGCCAAATGCAGTGGGCCTCGCGCGGGTTCTCCCCCAGATAGCACTGGTAGATGGCGGAATGCTCAGAGTCGACCGGAATAAGCTGGCCCGGTTGCGCCAACGGCATAAGCAAGTCGCCACCGACGACGAGGGACTCCTTGTTGGCAAGGGCAAGGCGCTTATTCGAGGTCAAGGCCGCATGGCTCGCCTCGAGACCGGCGGCGCCCACAATAGCGACGAGCACGCAGTCGACATCGTCGCGACGCGCGAGCTCGCAAACCGCCTGCGCGCCAACGCCGAGCTTCGTTCCCTCGGGCAACTCCTGCAGCACGGCGTCATCGCCATGATCGACATCGGCCACGGCAACCGCCGGAACCGAGAACTCGCGGGCAGCGGCAACGAGCTCGGAGGTACTGGAGTTAACGGACAGCGCCGTCACCTGCAGGCGATCGGCATGCTGGCGGCACACATCGAGCGCCTGGGTGCCAATAGAGCCTGTACAGCCCAGGATGGCAACGCGAAGGCGTCCATCGGGGCCATACGTCGTCTGGAAGGACATTACAGCACGCCTCCGATCATCAGCAACAGCTGCGCGGTGATGCAGCCGAAGATAAGCGAATCGCTACGATCGAGCATTCCGCCGTGGCCCGGGATAAGGTTGCCGGAATCTTTGACGCCCACACCGCGCTTGATGCGCGACTCGATAAGGTCGCCGATAACGCCCAGAATGGACACGACCACGCCGCACAGCAGCGCATAGGGCAGGCTGAGCTTGTAGAAGTGCGTCGCCCACAGGATGAGCCAAATCAAAACCGAGCCCAAGATGCCGCCGGCAAACCCCTCCCAGCTCTTTTTGGGAGAGATCTTGGGAACCATCTTGTGCTTGCCGATACGGCTGCCCACGATGTAGGCAAACGAATCGGAGACCCAAAGGGACGCGCAAACGCCCACTGAAAGGAGGGCGCCGGCAAAACCGGGCACGGCATCGCGCAGCAGCACGATAGCCGACAGCATAAAGCCAGTGTAGATGGGACCCATGAGCGTCACGGCCACATCAGAGATGCGGGTACGCGGCGACCAGACATACCAAATGCCCACAGCGAGCATCAAGGCAAAAAGCAGGGCATTCAGCAACATCGAATCGCCCAACGCCGACAGCGGAAAGAGTACGGCGGCAGCGATACCCATGCGCTCGTTAGCCATCTTGCCATCGAGCCTTGTCATACGGAAAAACTCATAGCAGCACAGACCGCTCATGACGGAAACAAAGATGGCCGTGGGCACGATACCCAAAACCAGGCACAGGATAAAGACAACGGCGTAGACGATACCGGCGGCGGCACGGGTAATAAAGCCCGCCAGCCACGAACCGGTGCCGCTCTTCGCTGCAGGCGCTCCCGCAGTGGCAGCTTTGCGCGCAGGCGTCTTGGGAGCAGATGCCTTGGGACGATCGGACACGATTAAGCCTCCTCGGTCTTGCTCAGTCCACCAAACCTACGGTCACGGCCCTGATAGGCCAAAATGGCGTCGACAAGGCCCCAACGATCAAAGTCGGGCCAATAGGTATCGGTGACGTAGAATTCAGAATAAGCCACCTGCCACAGCAGATAGTTCGAAAGGCGCAGCTCACCAGAGGTGCGAATCACAAGCTCAGGATCGGGAAGGCCGGCAGTATAGAGGTGGGAAGCCACCATGTCGTCATCAATTGCGGCAGGATCGATCTTACCGGCGGCAGCGTCGAGTGCAATCTGACGGACAGCGCGGGTAATCTCGGCACGCGCGCCGTAGTTGACGGCAAGCGCCAGCGTCATGCCGGTGTGATCGGCGCACTCGGCAAGACCGCGTTCAAAAACGTCGCGGGTCTTCTTGGGCAGCGCGGAAATGTCGCCCAAAAAGACGACGCGCACGTTTTCGCGCTTCAGAAGCGGCAGCTCGTCGATAAACGTCTTGGCAAACAGATGCATCAAGACGTTGACCTCATGCTGCGGACGGTTCCAGTTTTCGGTAGAAAACGCATAGGCAGAAAGCACGTCGACGCCCAGGCGCACGCAGGCGGTAATGATCTCGCGCAGCGAGAGGATACCTGCCTTATGACCCTCGGTGCGTGCAAGACCGCGCGACGTGGCCCAACGACCGTTGCCGTCCATGATGCACGAGATATGGTGCGGAATGTTATTGAGGTCAAGGTCGGAAAAACCGACGCCCGCAGGGGCGTCGGCAAAGTACTCGACCAGTTTATGCTCGTCGTATTGCACCTTAGATCTCCATGACCTCGGCTTCTTTTTCCTTCAGAAGCTCCTCGACCTTGGCGACATACTCATCGGTGTGCTTCTGGACCTTGGCCTGCTCGCGACGGACATCGTCCTCGGTGAGCTCCTCATCGCGCTCGAGCTTATTGTTGAAGTCGCGACGGATGTTACGGATAGACACCTTGGCCTGCTCGGCGTACTCGCGGCACTCCTTGACGAGTTCGCGACGGCGCTCCTCAGTGGGGGCCGGGAACGGCAGACGAACGACGGTGCCATCGGAGTTGGGGGTAATGCCCAGATCGGAAGCGCCGATGGCCTTGACGATAGCGTTGATGAGCGCCTTGTCCCACGGCTCGATGAGCAGCATGTGAGCCTCGGGGGTCTTGACGGCGGCAATCTGCGTGACCGGCGTGGGGACACCGTAATAATCAACGGTGATGTCGGACAGAATGTTGGCGTTGGCGCGACCGGTACGGACCTTGGAGAAGTTATGCTTGAGGGACTCGAGCGACTTGTCCATATGGGCGGTGATGTTCTCTGCCATGCTTAATCCTCCTGATAGACGAGCGTGCCGACGGGCTCACCCGAAAGCGCGCGCTTGACGGTGTCCTCGCCATCGATGTTGAGGACCAAAATAGGCATACGGTTATCCTGGCACAGAGCCGTAGCCGTGGAATCCATAACCTGCAGGCCGCGAACGAGAACCTCGTGATAGGTAATCTTGTCAAAACGGACGGCATCGGCGCACTTGACGGGATCCTTGTCGTAGATGCCGTCAACCTTGGTGGCTTTAATCAGAATCTCGGCGCCGATCTCGCACGCACGAAGAGCCGCGGCGGTGTCGGTCGTAAAGTACGGATTGCCCGAACCGGCGGCAAAAATAACGACGTTGCCCTTGGAAAGGTGGTTGATGGCGCGACGTCGAATATAGGGCTCGCAGATCTCGTTCATCTGGATAGCGCTCATCACACGGCAGGGAACGTCGTTATGCTCGAAAGCATCCTGCAGGGCGAGCGCGTTCATAACGGTCGCGAGCATGCCCATGTAGTCGGCCTGAGCACGCTCCATGCCACCGGCAGCGCCGGCCATGCCACGGAAAATATTGCCGCCGCCGACAACGACGCCGACCTCATGGCCAACGGCGAGCAGCTCCTTGACCTGCTTGGCAAGATGGTCGGTAACCTTGGGGTCAATGCCATATTGGCCGTCGCCCATCAGTGCTTCGCCGGAAAGCTTAAGAAGCACGCGTTTATATCGGATGTCGGACAAAGCGATCCTCCTTTAATTAGACTCTCAATATGATATCAAAGGCTCTGATAAGAGCCATGAAAAAGCAGGCTGTGAGTAAAACCCACAGCCTGCTCATTACCAGCTACAAGAGCTTATTTACTCGCCACGGACCAGACGGTCAAAGGCAACGACGGTAATGGTGTCGCCGAGCTCCTTGGAGACCTGCTCAGCGTACTTCTTGATGGTGAGGGAGCTGTCCTTGATGAACTCCTGCTCGGTGAGCACGGACTGCTTGTAGAACTTCTCCAGACGGCCGACAGCCATCTTCTCCTGGATAGCCTCGGGCTTGCCGGACTCGGCAGCCTGGGCCATGTAGATCTGCTTCTCGTGCTCGACGGTCTCGGCCGGAACCTGATCGCGGGTGGCGCAGATCGGTGCGACGGCGGCAACCTGAAGGGCAACGTCGTGAGCGAAGGTCTTGAAGGACTCAGCCTGAGCGGTCTCGGCCTTCTCGAAAGCAAACTCGACGAGGACGCCGATCTTACCACCCATGTGGATGTAAGAAGCGAGTGCGCCGTTCTCGGCCTTGCGGGCAGCGAAGCGGGAGATCTTCATGTTCTCGCCCATGATGTGAATCATCTCGGTGAGCTCGGAGGAAACGGTCTCCTCGCCCATCGGCTTCTCGAGCAGAGCGTCGACGTCAGCAGGCTCGGTGGTAGCGACAACCTCAGCGACCTTGGAAGCAAAGCCAGTGAACTTGGCGTTGGAGCCAACGAAGTCGGTCTCGCAGGAGAGCTCGAGCAGAGCGCCGGTCTTGCCATCCTCGGAGACGAACGCGGCGACAGCGCCCTCGTTGGTCTCACGGCCAGCCTTCTTGGCAGCCTTGGCAAGGCCGTTCTTACGCAGAACGTCGACAGCGGCGTCCATGTCGCCGTCAGCCTCGACGAGAGCCTTCTTGCACTCCATCATCGGGGAGTCGGTCATCTCGCGGAGCTGCTTGACCATAGCGGCGGTAATCTGGGCCATTGTGGTTCCTTTCAAAGAGATGAAAAAGAATTAACTAAGACTGATTTACTCGGCCTTGGGCTCAGCGGCCATCTCGGCCTCGGAGACCTGCTCCTTGCCGGAGCCAGCGAGGCAGGCGTCAGCCATGAGCTCGCACATAAGGGTGACAGCAGAGATAGCGTCATCGTTGCAGGGGATGCCGTACTCGACCTCGTCGGGATCGGAGTTGGTGTCGATCAGAGCGACGACGGGGATGTTCAGGCGCTGAGCCTCCTTGATGGCGTTCTCCTCGCGCTTGGTGTCGATGACGAAGAGAGCCTGGGGCAGACCCTTCATGTCGCGGGCACCACCGAGGTTGGTCTGGAGCTTGGTGAGCTCCTTGCCGAGAACAGCCTGCTCCTTCTTGGGGAGCACTGCCATGCGGCCGTCCTCGACCATGGCCTCGAGCTCCTCCATGCGGTTGATGCGGGAGCGGATGGTGACGAAGTTGGTCAGCATGCCGCCGAGCCAACGCTGGTTGATGTAAGGCATGTTGGCGCGCTCAGCAGCGTTCTTGACGGCCTCCTGAGCCTGCTTCTTGGTGCCGACGAACAGCACGTTGCCGCCCTTGGCGACGTTCTTGACGAAGGTGTAGGCCTGGTCGGCGTCGAGGATGGTCTGCTTGAGGTCGAGGATGTAGATGCCGTTGCGCTCACCGAAGATGAACGGCTTCATCTTGGGGTTCCAGCGACGGGTCTGGTGACCGAAGTGGCAGCCGGCCTCGAGCAGGGTGCGGATATTAATCTTGGTAGCCATGTTAAACCTCCTGTGGTTTGCCTCCGCGCGGGGTCATCCTCCAAAACCAACCCGGACATGTGCTACCAAAGCCCGGGCACCACGGTATGAAGTAGCCGCGCGTGCGTGATAAAAACCTGTTGCCGTGAAGCAACCCGATGAATGATAGCAGGAATGCATCTTCCTGCCAACCCGCAATCAAAACCACACACCTGAGCGCGGCGCGGGACGTCCCAGCCACTATTCGCCGCGGGGATGGGCTTGAGACACAGCCCGCTTAAGCCGATCGGGTGTGAGATGCGTGTAGATCTGCGTCGTGGACAGGCTCGCATGGCCCAGCAGCTCTTGAACCGAGCGCAGGTCCGCACCGCCCTCGAGCAAGTCGGTCGCAAAGGTATGGCGCATCGCATGCGGGGCGATGTCGGCAGGCATGCCGGCGAGCGTCGCCAGCGTATGAAACCGCCGCCTGAGCATGGCGGCACTCATGCGATTACCGCGCACCGATATAAGCAGCGGATGCGGCCCGGTAACGGGGTCACGACGCTTTGCCTGAGCGAGCAACTCCGGCCTCCCCTCCTCAATATAGAGACGCGTCGCCTCGAGCGCACGACGATACAGAGGGACGATACGTTCTTTGCTCCCCTTGCCCCACAGGCGCAGCGTGCGTTCGGACCACGCAATGGACTCCACATTGAGTGCTGCGAGCTCAGAGATACGGGCGCCCGAGGCATAGAGCAGCTCGAGCATCGCCGCATCGCGCAGTCCCGCGGGTGTTGAGGTATCAGGCGTCTTGAGCAGCGCCTCCACCTGTTGGGTCGTCAGCACACCGGGTAGATCGCGCGGGAGCTTGGGCGAGGAAATTGCCGAGACCACATCGCCCTCCACGACCCCCTCGGCAGCCATCCATCGATAGAGCGATCGGATAGCCGACAGATGCGCCGCAAGCGTTCGGGGAGCCACCTGCTCACGCGAAAGCTCGGCAAGATAGCGGCGAATGGTGCGCACGTCGGCAGCGAAAGCATCGATATCCTCGCGCTCGCACCAGGCAGCAAAGCGCTCCAGCCTCGAGCCATAGGCCGTCACCGTGTTGGGAGAAAGTCCCTCGACACGTGAGATATAGGCGATAAACGAGTCGACGGTGTCGTACAGGTCAAAGGCTATGACCGGTCGCCTCCAAACAGATCAGGACGAGTGGCCAGATAGGCATCAAGGGCCTCGAGCGCACGGTCCGTATAGGCCTGGTAGCGGTCGCGCTTGCTGTGGCGCTTACCATCCTCGAGTGGCGGCACCAGGCCAAAGTTGACATGCATGGGCTGATAGCCCACGGTGGCAGGATCGGTCGCATAGCCCACGAGCGCACCCAGGGCACCCACACGCGGCAACTCGACGCCCGCGGCACCGATAGCATCGGCATAGGTGTTGAGCGCCGCGAGCAGACCTGTCGCCACGGCTTCCATGTACCCCTCGGTGCCGGTGATCTGACCGGCCAGGCGCACACCGGTACCGGGCACGGCGAAGGTGCCATCGAGCACGTGCGGGGCGTCGACAAAGGTATTGCGGTGCATGACACCGTAGCGGAAGAACTCAGCGTTCTCCAGGCCCGGCACCATATGGAAGACGCGCTTCTGCTCGCCAAAGGTCAGGTTGGTCTGGAAGCCCACCAGGTTATAGGCGGTCTTCTCCTTGTTCTCGGCGCGCAGCTGGATCGCCGCCCAGGGGCGACGTCCGGTACGCGGGTCGGTGAGGCCGACGGGCTTCATGGCGCCAAAGCGAATGGCGTCCTTGCCGGTGCGCGCAACTTCCTCGGCAGGTTGGCAGGCCTGGAACAGATCGCCGCCCTCAAAGTCTTTGAGCACCACGCGGTCGGCCGTGGTAAGTGCCTCGATAAAGGCCTCGTACTCCTCCTTGTTGAGCGGAGCGTTGAGATAGTCGCCGCTCCCCTGCTCCTCGTAGCGCGACTGCGAAAACAGCACGTCCATATCGAGCGTGGAGGCATCGACGATCGGCGCCGCGGCATCGAAGAACGCAAGGGCGTCGCCACCGACGAGCTTCATGACCTCTTCGCTCAGCGCCGGTGAACACAGCGGGCCCGCGGCAATGACCACGTGGCCCTCGGGAATCTGCGTGACCTCGCCGTGCGCGACCTCGATATTGGGACGGGCGGCAACCTCGGCCTCGACAAGCTCGGAAAACTTGACGCGGTCGACCGCCAGGGCACCGCCGGCGGGAACAGCCGCGCGATGGGCGCAATCGAGCAGGACTGAACCCATGCGCTTAAGCTCGGCCTTCAGCAAACCAGCCGCGGAATCCGGACGGGTCGACTTAAACGAATTGGAGCAGACGAGCTCTGCCAAGTGATCGGTATGGTGAGCCGGGGAGCTAACCTGGGGGCGCATCTCGCACAGCTTTACGGCAAAACCGCGGTCTGCCAGCTGGATCGCGCATTCCGAACCCGCCAGACCGCCACCGATAACCGTCACCTGATCGAACTGCATCTGCAAACACCTTTCTAATTGACACGTTTTCCATTGTGACCGAAGGGCGTCTGGGCGTGAAGGGCAAACTTGGAGGGCGCATACCTTCCATCCATCATGCGCTCGATAAGGCCCTCGAGTTCAAGCGAACCCAAGAGTTTGAGTACGCCGACAGCATCGAGCGCGACGAGCGCCGCGATGTCGTCGACCTTGAGCGGAGAGGCGATGAGCGCATGCATCACGGTCTGCTGTGTTGGATCCAGGTCGGCAATGCCGGGAGCATCGGGGCGCGAGTAGCGCAGGGTGCCGTAGATGCGTGAGATAGCCATCTCGATAGATTCCTCGTCGATGATGCAGCAGGCACCGTTCGCAATGAGGTAATTCGTGCCACGCGACTCGGGCGATAGGATCGACCCCGGCACGACAAGAAGTTCGCGCCCCAAATCCATAGCAGCCTCGGCTGTAGAAAACGTCCCGGAAGGCATACCCGCCTCGGAAACATAGAGGGCTTGCGACAGGGCCGCGATCACGCGATTGCGGCGCGGAAAGGCAAACTTGCGCGGACCCATGCCCCACGGGGAGATCGACACGACCGCGCCACCCGTATCGAGCGTGCGCATAATAAGCCCCGCGCTCGAACGCGGGTAGACCACGTCGGCGCCCGTCCCCAGCACCACGACGTGTTTGCCGCCGGCGTTGACCGCAGCCCAACCCGAGGCCTGGTCACAACCGACCGCGCCGCCCGAAACTACCGTCACTCCCGCCTCGACCGCCACCTTTGCCGCAAGCTCTGCCACGGCAAGACCATACGGCGAGGCCTTGCGCGCGCCGATGATGGAGAGCGCGGGTGTCGAAAGCACCTCGGGATTGCCACGCACATAAAGCGTCTGGGGTACATCAGAAAGCTCCAAAACGGTCTCGGGATACAACGCATCACCTGGATGCAGCTCAAAGGTCCCCTCGGCTATCATTGGTCCCTCCTTCCCTGGTACATCGCCGCCTCGAGCACATGGTCCTGCGTCACCTGCTCGCTCTCGGCGACGTCGGCGATTGTACGCGCGATGCGCACCAGGCGCACGATGCCGCGGCCCGTGAGATGCGTGCGTTTGGACAGGCCGAGTACGCATTTCTCCGCCGCATCATCGAGCTCAAAGGTCGAAACGACGCCGTCAATAGACCGTGTCTCGTCATCCTCGGCCTCGGCATCCGCATCGTCCATACGGGATTCGCGCCAGGCGCGAAAGGCGCGACCGCGCACAACGTAGTCACGCAACTCGGCCGACGACATACCCTCCGCACCCTCGATAATCACTTGGGGGTCGGGACGGGTCACGTCGATCATCATGTCGATACGGTCGGCCAAAGGACCGCGCAGTTTAGACCGATAGCGCTCGACCATCGCCGCCGAGCAGCGACACGGTACCTCACGATCGCCCAAAAAGCCGCAGGGGCAGGGATTGCTCGCAGCCAGCAGCTGAAAGCGCGACGGGAAGGTAAAAACCCCGTCGACGCGTACGATCCTGACGTAGCCGCGCTCGATGGGCTGACGCAGCGTCTGCAGCACACCCGTGGGAAACTCGGCAAGCTCGTCCAAAAAGAGCACGCCGCCATGAGCAAGGCTGATCTCACCCGGGTGCACCGGGCGCCCACCGCCGATAAGACCTGCGGTCGAAATACTGTGATGAGGACTGCGGAAGGGCCGGTGCCCCGCCAACAAGCCATCAATGTTCTCACCCAAAACCGAATGGATGCACAGCGCCGCCTGTTGATCCTCAACGGAAAGCTCGGGCAGGATGCCGGTCATACGACGCGCGAGCATCGTCTTGCCCGATCCCGGGGACCCGATCATAAGCAAACCGAGCTCACCCGCTGCCGCCAGTGCCATGCCGCGCTTGGCGACCTCCTGCCCCAGTACGTCGGCATAGTCGAGTTCGGGCTCAAAGGTCGCCTCGAGCACTTCAGAATCCAAGTAGTGCCGCGCGGCATCGCCCATGCCATGGGCAAGCTGAGACAAATGATCGATAAAGCCGCAATCCACGCCCGCGAGTGGCACATGCTGGTCGGACCTGCCGGCGATAAAAGACAGCCCCATGTCGCGAGCCAATAGCTGAAACGCCACCTCGCCCTTGACAGGAAGCACCGTACCGTCCAAGCCAAGCTCGCCGGCGATAAGGCAGCGATCGAGGTTGTCACGGGGAATCTGACCATCGGCCGCTAGAACCGCGATGGCGATGGGCAGGTCAAAGCCGCTACCGGTCTTGCGGATATCGCCGGGCGCTAGGTTGACCGTAATGCCCGAGCGTGGGATCTCGAACCCGGCGGAGCGCATCGCGCAGCGAATACGACCGCGTGACTCCATCACCTCCATGCTCGGAATGCCGAGCATTTGGATGCCCGGAACACCACCGGCAAGCGAGACCTCGACCGTGACGTGAATCGCCTCGACGCCACGGATGCAGGCCGCGTGAACGGCAAACGTCTCGAACGCCATCACGACACCTGCCAATCGAACGCGTTGTACTGATGCTCGATCTCAGCGATATGCCCGCCACGAATGGTGACACCCACGGCATCGAAGCGAATCGCCTTGAGCGGATAATGCTCCATGAGATAGCAACTTGCGATGCGGCGGTAGCGGCGTTGCTTTTGAGCGTCCACGGCCTCCTCGGGAAAGACCCGCGTGCTGCAATCCAGTGCAACGCGTCTGGTCTTGACCTCGGCCATCACCACGACATCGTCGAGCTCATCGAGCAGCACCAGATCGGCCTCGCCCTCGGTGCAACGATAACCCTGCTCCAGCAAGGTGTAGCCGCGCTCGTTAAAGTAGTCGATGGTGATCAGCTCGCCCAGCATGCCCAGCTCGCGGGGACTGAGTCCCTTGATAAACTCGGGCGTCATCGCCCCGCAGTCGAGCTCGCCGTTTTCCCAACGCTCCTTGAGCTGCTGCGTCTTGCTCTTTTTGCTTGCGGCACTCATGGGGTCTCCTTTCCCGCACGCTGCATTGCCCCGATGATGAGGGCACCTTTCATGCGGGTAAGTACCGGAAGCAAACCAAAAGCTGACCAAATGCCGTCAAAAAACGGGCCGTACGCAGCAATGGTGTTGCATACGGCCCGCTACCAGCAGGTTTATAAAACCCCTGAGGTCCCTGTCTCCACAATTGACCTAGAAAAGGCGCTCAGTCTGCAGAAAGTTTCCGCAAAAGCTCACGCGGTGCAGTGGACAAAGTCCATGTTTGCGAATGGCCTCGATGTGCTCGGGGCTTGCGTAGCCTTTCGATTCGGCCAAATGGTACTCGGGATACTCGGCATCGTACTCGACCATCATCTCATCACGCGTGACCTTGGCCATGATGGACGCCGCGGCGATACAGGCGATCTTGGCATCGCCCTTCACCACGTCGCGCTCGTTGGGAACGGCGCCCAAGGGGTTACCGTCCATAAGCACGCAATCGGGCTCGAGCCCCGTATCGGCCACGGCGCCCGCGACAGCGGCTCGAATGGCGCGGGCCATGCCCATCTCATCGATATCCTTCGGCGCGATATGGCAAAAACCGATTGCCGTCGCCACCTCGGCAATCTTCACCGAGAGCAACTCGCGGCGCGCGGGCGTGAGCTTTTTGGAATCGTTGATACCCCAGACGCGCGGCTCCATAGGAAGACAGACGGCGCATACCGTCAAAGGGCCGGCCACCGATCCGCGACCTACCTCGTCGACACCAACGACCACCCCATCGCCGCCAAGCTCATGCATAAGCTCGTACATGTCATTGACGCGCTCGCGCTCGGCAAGCTCTTTGTCATGGCGTTTGAGGGCGCGTTCACAAGCCTTGATCACCTGCTGGCGCGGGTCCTCGCGATAATGCTCCACGAGGGCGGGGATCTCCTCAAACGTAGCGCTCGCCAACTCACCGGCAACCTGCGATGCCGAAACCGAGCTCGTCATGTTGGCCATACCAGGCCCTCCTTGCATGCAAATCAGATAAAAAGAAGGGCCACCCGAAGGTGACCCTTGTGTCCAAACGAGTGGACAGACGCTGCGATCTTCTTAGCGCTTCTCGGGGATGCGAGCAGCCTTGCCCACCTTGTCGCGGAGGTAGTACAGCTTGGCGCGACGGACGCGACCATGACGGACGACCTCGAGCTTGGCGATCTTGGGGCTGTGAAGCGGGAAGGTACGCTCAACACCGACACCGAAGGACATCTTGCGGACGGTGAAGGTCTCGCGGGCACCGGCGCCGGCCATGCGGATGACGTCGCCCTGGAAGACCTGAATGCGCTCGCGGTCGCCTTCCTTAATGCGGTAGTGAACCTTGACGTTGTCGGCGACGCGAACCTGAGGAATGTCCTCGCGGATCTGCTGACGCTCGATTGCGCGGATGTAATCCATGTGCAATTCCTTACTCTTCTAGAGGTGCCGTACCACCTTGGCCGGCACGTAGTTGAACAAACGTATTCGAGTATACACGCGCGGGTTTCTGCTGCAAGAACATTTTTTCACGCAGACAAAAAGACAAAACCCGCACATGATAACCGCCCGTCTCACGAATGAGACGGGCGGTATGAAGGGGGACTATGCCAGGCGTCGATGCGCAGGGCGCTAGGCGTTGCGCTTGGCCTCGAGCTTGGCCTGAGCGGCAGCCAGACGCGCCAGGGGCACGCGGTAAGGCGAGCAGGACACATAGTCCACATCGGCCACGTTAAACAGGCCCTTGATGGACTTGGGGTCGCCGCCGTGCTCGCCGCACACGCCAAAGTGCATGCCAGGGTTGGTGGCGCGACCCTTTTCGACGGCCATGCGCACGAGCTCCAGCACCGCCGTATCGATGGTCTCGAAGGGGTTGTCCTTCAGGATCTTCTTGTGCATGTACAGCGGAATGAACTTAGCCTCGGCGTCGTCACGCGAGAAACCGAAAGTCGTCTGCGTGAGGTCGTTGGTGCCAAAGCAGAAGAAGTCGGCGTGCTGCGCGATCTCGTCGGCGACCATGCAAGCGCGCGGCAGCTCGAGCATCGTACCCACGGGAATGTTGAGCTCGACACCTTCCTCGGAGGAGACCTCGGCGATCACGCGCTCGATGACCTCGCGAGTCTGAACGTGCTCGGCCGTAATGGAAACGAGCGGGACCATAATCTCGGGACGCGGGTCGACGCCTTCCTTGATAAGGCGGGCGGCAGCCGTTGCCACGGCACGGACCTGCATGAGCGGCAGGTCACCGAAGACGACGGACAGGCGCACGCCGCGCAAGCCCAGCATCGGGTTGGACTCGACCATGCCGTCGATACGACGCAGGCGGGCACGCAGGGCGGCAAGCTCTTCCTCGCTGGCGCCGGCGGCCTCCTTCTTGGTGATGGCGACCTCAAGCTCACGCGGATCGTCAAGGAACTCGTGCAGCGGCGGATCGAGCAGACGCACGACCACATCGCGACCGGACATGGTCTTGAACATCGCCAGGAAGTCCTCGGTCTGGACCTTGAGCAGGTCGGCCAGGGCCTGCTGCTTTACGGCCTCGTCATCGGACAGGATAAAGCTCTGGATGATGTTCTTGCGGTCGCCCAGGAACATATGCTCGGTGCGGCACAGGCCGATGGCCTCGGCGCCAAACTCGAGCGCGAGCGCGGCATCCTCGGGGTTGTCGGCGTTGACGCGCACGTGGTTGGCGTGGCCGCAGGTCTCGTCCAAGCGAATCTCGTCGGCCCAGGACAGGATGGTGTCCAGGTCGCCGGTGAGCTCGGCCGAAACCAGGTCGACGGCGCCGTCGACGACGATGCCCTGGGTACCGTCGATGGAGATGACATCACCCTCGCGCAGCACGCGGTCGCTGCCCTCGATGTGCACGACCTTCTCGGCAGCGTCGATATGGAAGCGCTCGACACCGCAGACGCAGGGCGTACCCATGCCGCGGGCGATAACGGCGGCATGGCTCGTCTTGCCGCCATGGCTGGTCAGGATGCCCTCGGCGGCGACCATACCCTTCAGGTCATCGGGGTTGGTCTCCCAACGAACCAGAATGACCTTGTGACCCTCGTTGGCGCGCGCGACGGCGTCGTCACTCGAGAACACGACCTCGCCCACGGCGGCACCGGGGCTGGCGTTAAGGCCGCTGGCCAGGGCCTCGTACTTCTTGGAGGCGTCGAACTGCGGGTGCAGGAGCTGATCGAGCTGCGCGGGATCGATGCGGCTCACGGCCTCCTCGCGGGTGATGAGGCCCTCCTCGACCATCTCGATAGCGATGCGCAGCGCGGCGGTAGCGGTGCGCTTGCCCACGCGAGTCTGAAGCATCCAAAGTTTACCCTGCTCGATGGTGAATTCGATATCGCACATGTCGCGATAGTGATCCTCGAGCGTCAGGAACACGCGCTCGAGCTCCTCACCTGCAGACTCGAGGCCCGGGGTAGTCTTGAGGTCGGCGATGGGCTCGGTGTTACGGATGCCGGCGACGACGTCCTCGCCCTGGGCGTTGACCAGAAAGTCGCCGTAGAACTCCTTGGTGCCGTCGGCCGGGTTGCGCGTAAAGGCGACGCCGGTCGCAGAGGTCTCCCCCTTGTTGCCAAAGGCCATGGCCTGGACGTTGACGGCAGTACCGAGCTCGTCGGAGATGCCGTGCTGCATGCGGTAGATGCAGGCGCGCTCGTTCATCCAACTGCCAAAGACGGCCTGGATGGCAAGGCGCAGCTGAAGCTCAGGATCGTACGGGAAGACGGGCTTGCCGTCGGCGACCTCGAGCTCGGGATACAGGACGGCCTCGACGTTCTCGGAGAAGATGCCCTTAAAGGTCTCGACGAGCTCCTGCAGATCCTCGGCCGAAAGCTCGGAATCGACACGAACGCCAGCGACCAGGCGGGCCTGGGTCAGGGCGTTCTCGAATTGATCGGCATCGACGCCCATGACGACGTTGGAGAACATCTGGATAAAGCGACGGTAGCTGTCCCAGGCAAAGCGCGGGTTCTGCGTCTGCGCGATAAGGCCCTGGACGGAATCGTCGTTGAGGCCCAGGTTGAGGACCGTGTCCATCATGCCGGGCATAGAGAACGGAGCGCCCGAGCGAACCGACACGAGCAGCGGATCGGAGGCATCGCCGAGTTTCTTGCCGCAACGGGCCTCGAGGTCCGCCTCGGCGGCAACAATCTCATCGAGTGCGCCTTCGGGCCAGACGTTGCCGGCACCGGAGTACTCGACACAGGTCTGGCAGGTAATGGTAAAGCCACCGGGAACCGGCAGGCCGATACGGCTCATCTCGGCAAGGTTAGCGCCCTTGCCACCAAGCACGAAGTTCATGGATTTGTCGCCCTCAGTGACACAGGTGCCCTGGGCGTCGGTTCCAAAACGGTAAACCCTCTTGCAATCGCTCACGATACTTCCCCTTCCATGCACTTACGCGCACGACCGTGGTAACGAATCGACCCGCCGAATGCGAGCCGTGAGGGTACTATACGGCGGGTTTTGGGCGGGCTTGCGCAGAGGGCGCGGGGGTTGGTAAACGTGGTAAATATGGCGGTAAACGGTAGGTAAAGTTGGTTACCTTATGAAGATACCAATGCAAGATGCTTGCAGGTCAAATGCTAGTTTATTGCTAAATCGCTTTACCAATATCGTGCATTATTTTTAGGTAGTCTTTTAGAGACGGGCATTTTTAGCTACCCCAATAAGCTAGCTTTGCTGGGCTCGGCGGGCGGCGCGGCGGGCACGGGCATCTTGGATTTCCTCCAAGTGGCTAATGATCTCGGCAGCGCTTTCCTCGATGGCCTTGCCATCGGTACGCACCACAAAGCAGCCTAGGCGCTTCATGAGGGCACGGGCTTCCTCAAGCTCGCTGCGCACACTCTCGGGCTCGGCATAGGAGCCGGCAACGGCACGGGCGTAGTCATCGCCCAAGCGACTATCGCGAATTTCGGAAATCACATCGACGGTCGAGATCAGACCAAACAACCGCATCGGGTCAACCTCGTAAATCGACTTCGGCGGCTCCATGCCATGCGCCAGTGGGACATTGGCGACCTTGTAGCCCTGATAGGCTAAATACATCGACAGCGGCGTCTTGGATGTACGCGACACACCCAGCAGCACGATATCGGCACCCGACAGATCGTCGCAACCGCGCCCGTCATCGTGCTCAACGAAATACTCCATGGCCTCGATACGATGGAAATAGCGGTCATCGGTCTTGTGAATCACGCCCGCAACGCACTTGGGCGGCACACCGATGAGCGACGACAGCACGGCAAGCGTCGGGCCGATCAGGTCGACCGAACGGATATGCAGCATACCCAGGTAATCGAGCACGCGGGCGCGAAGCGCCGGATCGACAATGGTATGGAACACGGCGACATCGCGATGGTCGGCATCGACGCGCGGCCCCACAAATGACTTGACCTGCTCCACGGAGGTCACCTTGGGCAGGCGCAAAACGCGAAAAGCCCCTTCATCAAATTGCCCGGACGCCGCAAGCACCACCTCACAAGCGGTATCGCCGAGCGAGTCGGAGATAACGATAACGGTGGGACGAGCGGTGACCGGGCAATCCATGCGGGGCTCCTTTTGCGCTTATGCGCAGGCTGGCTTACTTTTTGCGGGCAAGCTCACCGATGTTGGCAATGCCGGAGAAAACGGCCTCGAAGCGGTTGAGCAGCTTAAGGCGATTATCGCGAAGCAGCTCGTCCTTGTCCATGACCATGACCTCATCGAAGAAACGGTCGATGGGCGCGCGCAGGGCGGCGAGGGCGGCAAATGCGGTCGGGTAGTCCTCGGCAGCAAGGGCGGCATCGACGGCGGTCTGAGCAGCCTCGGAGGCGTCGGCGAGCGCAAGCTCGACCTCGCCCATCAGGCTGCGGTCATACTCCGCACCCAGCTCGGGCTTGGAGATATGCGCGGCGCGGGCATAGGCGGTCGCCAGGTTGTCGAACGTCTCAGCGTCGTTCTTGCGGGCCTCGTCGAGGGCGGCGCAGCGGGCGAAGAAGACGGACGGGGCGATGATGTGCACCGCGGAGACGGCGGCGACGGTATCGGCCGGAATCTTTTCGTCGCGGGCCATGCTCACCAGGCGGCCATGGAAGAAGTCACGAACCTGCTGGGCGACCTCGGCGGCGTCGAACTCAATGCCCTGCTCACTGTAGAGTTCGAGGGCAAAGTCGATGAGCGACGTGGGGTCGATCGGCAGACGGTCGCGCAGGATGTTGATAATGCCGATAGCGGCACGACGCAGCGCGTAGGGGTCGGAGGAGCCGGTCGGGGGCTCGCCGATGGCAAAGATACCGGCGATGGTATCGAGCTTGTCGGCGCAGGCCACGATGCAGCCAGCGGTGCCCTCGGGCAGCTCGTCACCGGCAAAACGGGGACGATAGTGATCGCGAATAGCATGGGCGACCTCGTCGTTCTCCCCCATCGCGGTCGCGTAATAACCGCCCATCACGCCCTGCTGGCTCGTGAACTCGACGACGGCGTTGGACACCAGGTCTGCCTTGCACAGGTGTGCGGCGCGAGCGGCGTCGGCGGCAAGATGGGCGCCCAGGTGAGCCTCGCGGGCGATAGCGAGCGCGAGCTGCTCGATGCGCTCGGACTTGGCGAGCACGCTACCGAGCTTCTCCTGGAAGGCAACCTTGGACAGACGCTCACGGAACTCGTCGAGGGAGATCTTCAGGTCCTCCTCGTAGAAGAACTTAGCGTCGTCCAGACGGGCGCGCACGACGCGCTCGTTACCGTCGATCACGCGCTCGGCGTTCTCGGGCTTGCTGTTGGAGACGACCACGAACTCACGCGTCAGCTTGCCCTCGCCGTCATAGATCGGGAAGTAGCGCTGGTTGGTGAGCATGGACTCGCAGATAATCTCGTGCGGGACCTTGAGGAACTCCTCGTCGAAAGTACCGACGAGCACCGTCGGCCACTCGCAGAGGTTAATGACCTCCTCAAAGACCTTCTTGGGCGTATCGACATGGCAGCCGGGGCGAGCGGCCTCGACCTCGGAGATACCGGCAAGGATGGCCTCGCGACGGCGCTCGGCAGAAAGCACGCCGGCGTCCTCGAGTACCTGCTCGTAGGCGGCGGGGCTGGCGACAACGTGGTCACCGGGGCCGAGCACGCGATGGCCGCGCGTGGTGTTGCCGCTCGTCACGTCGGCAAATGACACAGGCACAACATCCTCGCCCAGAAGGCAGCAAATCCAGCGGACCGGACGCACGAACGTCGCGTGCTCGTGGCCCCAGCGCTGGGAGCGGTAGTTGGGCCACTGCAGGCCGGCAATGGTCTTCTCGCACAGGGCCGTCAGGATCGGGGTTGCCGGTGCGGAGGGAATGTTCTTCTCGGCAAAGACATACTCGCGACCGTCGGTATCCTCACGACGGACCAGGTCCTCGGCAGCCACACCGCACTTGCGGGCGAAGCCCTGGGCGGCCTTGGTGGCGTTACCGTCAGCGTCGAAGGCGATGTTTGCCGCGGGGCCACGCTTGACCTCGTGAACCTCATCGGTCGCGGTGGCGACGTCGGCCACGAGTGCAGCCAAACGACGCGGACTCGAGATCACGCGGACCTCGCCGTGGGCCAGACCGGCCTCGTCGAGACCCTTGGCGATCATGGTGCCAAGCTGCTTGACGGCATTGTTCAGCGGTGCGGAGGGCATTTCCTCCGTACCGATCTCAAACAGGAAATCCTTAGCGTCTGCCATGGCTTACGCCACCTCGCCTTCCTGGTTGGCATTCTCGTTGACTCCGGCGACCTCGGCCATATAGGCCTCGCAGCACGCCTTGGCGACGGCGCGGACACGCAGGATGTAGTTGGCACGCTCGACCGCAGACAGAGCGCCGCGGGCATCGAGCAGATTGAAAGCGTGGCTGCACTTCATGACGCAGTCGTATGCGGGCAACGGCAGCTTGCGCTCCAGGCAGGAATGGCACTCGGCCTCGTAGTCGTCAAACTTCTGACGCATCATCTCGACGTTGGCGACCTCAAAGTTATAGGCACTGAATTCGCGCTCGTTCTCGAGGAACACGTCGCCGTAGGTCATGGGCGTGCCATCGGGCAGGTAGCTCCACACCAGATCGTAGACCGAGTTGACGCCCTGGGCGTACATGGCGATACGCTCCAGGCCATAGGTAATCTCGACGGGCACGGGGTCGACCTCGATACCGCCCACCTGCTGGAAGTACGTAAACTGCGTGACCTCCATGCCGTTGAGCCAGACCTCCCAGCCAAGGCCCCAGGCGCCCAGGGTCGGGCTCTCCCAGTCGTCCTCGACAAAGCGGACGTCATGGTCGTTGGGGTCCAGGCCAATGGCGGCCAGCGAACCCAGGTAGAGCTCCTGGGCGTTGACCGGCGACGGCTTGATGAGCACCTGGAACTGATAGTAGTGCTGCATGCGGTTAGGGTTCTCGCCGTAGCGGCCGTCGGCGGGACGGCGGCAAGGCTGCGCATAGCAGGTGCGCCACTCGGCGGGACCGAGCGAGCGCAGCGTGGTCGCGGTATGGAAGGTACCGGCACCGACCTCGGAGTCATAGGACTGCATAATGACGCAGCCCTGCTCGCCCCAGTACTGCTGGAGGCGCAGGATGATGTCTTGGAAGGAAAGCGATGAAGCGTTCATGCCTCTAATATCCCCTCGTCGAAACGATTACACGGTTAGGTACTGTACTATAGCGGTTTTTAGTCGATAGCGCCGATGCGGTTGAGCGGCCAGTAGCGCACAAGCGCCACAGCGATCAAATCAGAGCGATCGACGGGACCAAAGTAGCGCGAGTCGGCAGAGTTTTCGCGGTTGTCGCCCATCACCCACACGCACCCGTCGGGAACGGTGTAGGGATAACTCACCTGGGCGCCAGGCGCTTGGACCGAAAGCGGCCAGCTCATGCCCGTCGTATAGTCCTCGTCGAGCGCCTGGCCGTCAACGACGACCTTGCCGTCCTGAAGGTCGACCGTCTGGCCGGCCGTGGCGATGACGCGCTTTACCAGCACGTCATGCTCGGATGTGGCATCGGGGTTGTGAAACACCACGATATCGCCCTGTTTGACGGGCTGTCCGAGTTCGAGCGTCACCTTCTGCGCCAGAATCTGATCGCCGATCTCGATCGTGTCCTCCATGGAACCGGTGGGCACTACAAAGGGCTCGACCACAAACGAGCGAATCAAGAAGGTGGCGACCAGTGCGATCGCGATGACCGCGATCCACTCAAAAGCGCCCCTCAACGCGGAATGTTGCGTAGGAACCATACTCACTCCTCGCTCTGCGAATACGAAGCGTCAAGGATCACCTGCGCGTAAGCGCGCTCCTCGGGCGTGAGCCGCGCCGTCTCGATCAAGTCCGGACGCCAGCGGCAGGTGCGCTCGATGGCGTTCTTGCGACGCCAGGCATCGACCTTGGCGTGATCGCCGCTCACAAGCACCGGAGGCACGCCCTCGCCGTTGAACTCGGCGGGACGGGTGTACTGCGCGTACTCGAGCAGGCCTCCGTCCTCGGCGGTCGAGAACGACTCGTCGACGTTGCTCATCTCATCACCAAGGGCGCCGGGAATGAGGCGCACGACGGCATCGGCAACGACCATAGCGGGAAGTTCGCCGCCCGTAAGCACGTAGTCGCCGATCGACAGACGCTCATCGGCATACGCATACGCGCGCTCGTCGACGCCCTCGTAGCGGCTGCACACAAACAGCAGGCGCTCACTTTTGAGCAGGCGCTCGGCCACATGCTGCGTAAAGGGCTCGCCACAGGGGGTGAAGAACACAACCGTGGGCTTGGGACCCTCTGCGCTAATGGCCTCGATGGCCTCTGCGATAGGCTCGACCTTCATGAGCATGCCCTGCCCGCCGCCGTACGGCTCGTCATCGACGGTACGATGACGGTCGTGCGTCCAGTCGCGCAGGTTATACGCCTTAAAATCAAAAAGGCCGGCCTTACGGGCGCGGCCCAAAATCGATGTGGACATGACGGGCTCAAACATCTCGGGAAAGACCGAAAGGGTCTCAATCAGCATGTTGTCCTCCCTACTTGTCCATATCGATCAGGCCGTCCATAACGTGGACGGAAATTGTTCCTGTGTCGGGAAGATCGAGCACAACCTGCTCGATCACGGGAATCAGTACCTCGCCGTACCGATCGCCCTCGACAACCCAAACATCGTTGGCGGGCGTCGACATGATCTCGACAATCGTGCCGAGCGAACCGAAGCGCTCGTCGACCACCTCGCGGCCCATCAGGTCGGTATAGGCGGCGTCGAGTGAATCGAGCTCAAAATCGTCACGATTTGCCAACACATAGCATCCCGTGATGCCCTCGGCGGCCGTCAAGTCGTCAATACCCTCAAACGAGACCAGATCGCCATCGCCCGTATCGGTGACGGACACGACCGTGCAAAAGCGGTCGCGCTTGAGCGCCGGCGGCGTCAGGGCGACGCGCATACCCGGCTCTAATACAGAAGGAAGCCCCCGCAGCGGCTGCGCGAGGACCTCCCCCTTCCTTCCGTGCGGCTTGACCACACGGGCGATGTTTTTGTACTGGGACCTCAAGGTCCTAGCCCAGAACCTCTACCTCGACAGCAGCGTCGAGGCGAGCGGCCAGTGCACGGGCGAGCGTGCGAATGGCCTTGATGGTACGGCCACGACGGCCGATGACCTTAGCGACGTCATCCTCGGCGACCGAAACCTCGATCGTAGAGGCGTCGTCACCATCGATGACCTCAAGGCTCACGGAATCCGGGTCGTCGACGATCTGAACAACGAGATATTCGACGAGATCGGCGATGCGATCTGAGAGCATTGCCTCACCCTCGAGCTGCGCAGCGTCAACCTCAGGCACGATTTACTCCTCGGCGCCCTCAGCGGCCTCAGCGGCAGCCTTAGCGGCCTCGGCCTCTTTGGCGAGCTGCTTCTTGGACTTCTTGACGACGGTCTCGGTCTTCTCGCCCTCGTTGGCGGCCTTGACCAGAGCGGCGACGGCGTCGGTGAGCTGAGCGCCCTTGGACTGCCAGTCGGCGATCTTCTCGAGGTCGAGGTTGATGGTCTTGGGGGCGGTCATCGGGTTGTAGCGGCCAACCTCCTCGATGATACGACCGTCACGCGGGGCGCGGGAATCGGCGACGACGACACGGTAGTACGGACGCTTCTTAGCGCCGTGACGAGCAAGGCGAATCTTGACTGCCAAAGGAAACTCCTCCAACCAAGCAGCTTTAGGCTGCAACTACAAACAAACAGTTGAACATAATACGCCATCGACGCGGGCAGGTGAAGTCCGTGAGACCAACTTCTTCGGTGTAGTCGAAGGCAAATCCATATCTTAGACAAGAATTCGCGATTTGCAAGCACATCCACGCACCCCACATGAGCTGCGCGGTATACTCATGCCATGAAAAGACGCGAACATACATACGGTTATGAAGATGCTGCGGGCGTCACGCCGCCGCCCTGGACGGGGCCGGCGGTGGGTCTGATGGACCTTGATGCGTTTTTTGCGAGCGTGGAAATGCTCGACCATCCCGAGTGGCGCGGCAAGCCACTCATCGTGGGTGGCGATGCCGATTCCCGCGGCGTTGTGTCCACCTGCTCATACGAGGCGCGTCGCTTTGGCGTGCATTCCGCCATGCCCTCGGCCGAGGCACGGCGTCTGTGTCCGCAGGCCATCTGGACACACGGGCACTTCGACCGCTACCGCGAGGTCAGTGCTCAGGTCATGGCGATTCTCGCCGACGAGACCCCGCGCGTTGAGCGCGTATCCATCGACGAGGCCTTTATCGATATCACACCGGGTCGCTTTGAGCCCGAAGACCCGTTGCAGGTTGCACGGCGCATAAGCGACCGCGTGGCAACGCTGGGAGTGACCTGCTCCATTGGCGTGGGCTGCAACAAGACGGTGGCAAAGATCGCAAGCGAGCGGGACAAGCCGTTTGGGCTGACCATCGTGCGCCCCGGAACCGAGCAGCGCTTTTTGGCCGCACTGCCGGTATCTGCCATGAGCGGCATCGGGCGCTCGGCCGAGGAGCGACTGCGCCGCATGCGCATCTACACGCTCGGCGAGCTGTCACGTGCACCGGAATCCACCTTGGCCTCTATTTTTGGTGTCAACGGCGAACGCATGCGCCAGCGTGCGCTGGGACTCGAGGTTTCCGAAGTCACGAGTCTGGACGAGGAACGCGAGGTTAAATCGGTGAGCAATGAGCGCACCTTCGCGAAAGATTTGACTGAGCGTGGGGATATTGAGGCGGCGATTGCGCTGTTGGGAGAGTCAGTGGGACGCCGCCTGCGCCGTCAGGGGCTAACGGGCGCCACGGTGACGCTCAAGCTCAAGTATACGTATGGAAGCGGGCGAACGGCGCAGCGGCGGCTGCCTCATCCGACCGACGATGAGAATATCTTCGTGGCGGTTGCACTCGAACTGCTCGACAACATCTGGCAGGAAGGCATGCATGTGCGTCTGGCGGGTATCGGGATGAGCGACTTTGACCATCAGGGCGGCATCCAGACCGACCTGTTCTGCGAAGTCGACGACCGCGGAGCCCAATCAAGCGACCGTCGCGACCTCTCCGTCGCGATCGATGCCGTCCGAGACAAGTTCGGCGACACCGCCCTATCTTTCGGCCGCCAATCCCGCTTCGACGATTAACCGCCTTTGGGCAAAAAGAAAGCCGGGCAGGTGCGGAAAACCGCAACTGCCCGGCGAAATGCGCGAGGCTAGCTAAAAGCCCCATATTAAATGAGCCACTAGAGGAGGTCGAGGGGGAGCTGGGGGGCGTCACCCCAGAGCTTTTCTAGGCGGTAAAAGTCGCGGGCTTCGGGAGTGAAGACGTGGACGACAACCGAGCCGTAGTCCATGAGCATCCAGGTCTTCTGCTCGCGGCCCTCGATGGAGAACGGATGCTCGCCGCAAGCCTCGGCAACCTTCTCCTCGATCTCGTCGACAATCGAATCGACCTGGCGGTTGTTGGTACCGGTGGCAAGCACAAAGTAGTCGCACACGTCGGAAAGCTCGGTCAGGTCGAGCACCTGCACGTCCTCGCCCTTCTTGTCGTAGGCGGCCTGCGCGGCGGCGCGGGCGACATCCTCGGCGGCGACACCGCTCGCGGACAGCGAGGCGGCGGTGCGGTCGGACGTGGCAACGAAACTCTTGTGCTCCACACCTTCAAGAATCTGCTCGTCAGTCATGGTCTCGTCGGCCATGGAATACCTCTTTCTAGACACACCCGAGCTAGCGCAGCTGGGCGTAATGGTTGTAAATCGTAATAGCCGTGGGATAAAGATAGCGCCCGGACTGGATCACATAGACCAGACCCTGCGCAAAACAGGAGAAGAACAACTCATCGAGCGAGAACTTCCCCACCATCTTGCGCAGCGCATGGGCATAGTCGCCGTGACGGTTGGGCTCGATGGCATCTGCCACAAAGACCACCATATCGAGCGGCGTCATGTCGCAGGCACCCACGGTGTGACGGTCGACAGCCTGGAAAACGGCCGGTGACAGCTCGGGAAAAAGCTGCGGAAGCTCATAGGCGGCAACAGGGCCATGCAAAAGCGGCGTCGCGGCGGAAGGAGAGCCGGCAACCTTGATGCCATAGTGAAGCGCGCGGGCCACGAGCTCGTCATCGGAAAGAACCTTGTCCCAGTCGTGAATTAAGCCGGCGGCAGCCGCATCAAAGCGGTCAACGCCGTAGACCTCGGCCAGATGAAGTGCGGTCTCGGCAACACCCAGCGAATGCACATAGCGCTTGCGCTTATCTTTCATGCGAACATCGAGCAGCTCTTGAATGCGCTTGAGCAGCGCGCGCTCATCGCCCTCAAACTGATCCTCTACCGACAACGTAGCCCCCATCACTCAAAATCTTCTTGGCCCAAATCGGCATATAGCCTGCGCTTGCGAATGTAGCCGAGCACGGACTCGCTCGTAAGATAGCGCACGCTCATGCCGCGGGCAACTCGCTTACGAATGTTCGTCGAGCTGATCGCCAGCGCCGGAATCTGAATATAGCGCACGTCGAACGGCAGCCCCGACTCTTTGATTCGGGCACGCGCCGTATCGATATCAAAGCCCGGTCGCGTCGCCGCAATAAAGGTAGCAAGCTCAGCGATTCGTTCGGCATCATGCCAGGTCACAATATCGATAATCGCATCGGCGCCCGTAATAAAGTAGAGCTTTACCTGCGGCGGGTAAAAATCGCGAAGGGCATGAAGCGTATCGGCCGTATAGGTTACACCCGGACGGTCAATCTCGAACCGGCTCGCCAAAAAGGCCGGGTTCGCGGCGGTGGCGAGGACCGTCATGGCATAACGGTCCTCGGCAGGCGTAAGCGGCTTGTCAAGCTTAAAGGCGGGAGAGCCCGCCGGCATAAAGAGCACAGCGTCCAAGTCGAGCGACTCGCGTGCCTGCTCGGCAGTCACCAGGTGCCCGTAATGAATCGGGTCGAAGGTGCCGCCCATAATGCCAAGCCGAAACTCTTTGCCCACTTTTATGGGCAGCTCGGGCAAACCGATTCCACCGCGCAGCGACATGGCCTACTCGCCCTCCGAGGTCACGGCATCGTCCGCGGCATCCGCCGCATCGACAACCTCGACGCCCTCATCCGCAGCATCGGCCACGTCAATGGCCTCAACGGCAACGTCCTCGCCAGCGCCTTCGAGCTCCTCGTACTCCGAGAAGTCCTCAGCGCCCTCAAAGTCAAAGGCACGCTGGCAAATGCGGACCTCGTCGCCCGCACGGCAACCGGCCTTCTCGAGCGCGTCGTCAACACCCATACGCGCAAACTTATGCTGCAGGTAAATGACGGCTTCCTCGTTTTCCCAATCGGTCTGGATGACCATGCGCTCGATGGCACGACCAACCACACGGAAGGCACCGGGCTCCTCCTGGACAATGCGGAACCGCTTCTCGCGCTGCAGACGGCGGCGCTCCCACTCCTCGTCGCGAAGATCGACCGGCTCATCGGAAACCGCCAGCTCGGCGCGAAGCTTAGCCACCTGCTCGCCCACGGCAAGCATCAGCGTATTGAGACCGGCGCCCGTCACGGCGGACACGGCAAAGAACATATGTCCATCGTCGAGCGCGGCGCGCTTGAGGTCGGCAATCTTGTCGGCCGTGCCCGGCGCATCGCACTTGTTGGCGACAACGATTTGCGGGCGCTCCGAGAGCTCTGCGCCATACTGCTCGAGCTCACGGTTGATGATGCGGTAATCCTCAACCGGGTCGCGATCCTCAAAACCGCCCGTCATGTCGACGACATGCATGATCAGGGCCGTACGCTCAATGTGGCGCAGGAACTGGTGGCCTAGGCCCTTGCCCTCGCTCGCGCCCTCGATCAAACCAGGAACGTCGGCAACGACATAAGAATACTCCCCGGCACGCACCATGCCGAGGTTCGGCACGAGCGTGGTAAACGGATAGTCGGCGATCTTGGGACGGGCGGCACTCATGCGCGCGATGAGCGAAGACTTACCCACCGAGGGAAAGCCCACGAGCGCGGCATCGGCCATAAGCTTCATCTCGAGCTCAATCCAGTGCTCCTCGGCCGGTTCGCCCAGCTGAGCGAACGCGGGCGCGCGACGCACCGACGTCACAAAGTGGGTATTGCCCAGACCGCCGGCGCCACCGGGCGCCACGACAACGCGCTCGCCGTCGTGCACCAGGTCGGCAATCTCGAACATCGGGGTCTGCGTCTCGGGATCGAGCTCGCGCACCACGGTGCCCATGGGAACCTTCAGGATCAGGTCCTCGCCGCTCTTGCCATTGCGACGAGCGCCCTGGCCGTGCGTGCCGCGCTCGGCGCGGAAGTGATGCTTAAAGCGGTAATCGATCAGCGAAGACAGCTGAGCATCGGCCTGGATGACGACATTGCCGCCACGACCGCCGTCGCCGCCATCGGGGCCGCCCTTGGGGACAAATGCCTCGCGCCTAAACGACATGCATCCGGCTCCGCCGTCGCCGCCGCACACGTTAATGCGGCTGATATCGGTGAACTGTGACAACAGAATCGCCTCCTACAAAAAGAGGGAGACCCTTGAATTCTAAAACTCAAGTGCCTCCCACATATGTGCTCTATGAAGGGTGAATTACGCGTTCGCGAGCGGGCGTACGCTGACCCTGTGCTTGATACCCTTGTGGAACTCAACGGTACCGTCGACCAGCGCGAACAGCGTGTCGTCCTTGCCACGACCAACGTTCTCACCCGGGTGGATGTGAGTGCCGTGCTGACGGACGAGAATCGTGCCCGTGGTTACCGTCTGGCCGGCATAGCGCTTCGTGCCAAGGCGCTGACCGCGGGAGTCACGGCCATTACGGGAGGAACCGAGTCCTTTTTTGTGTGCCATTGTGTATACCTACTCTTTCGTTACGAGTGTAATCTACTCGGCGACGGGAGCCTCGGCAACAGCCTCGGCCTCTGCCTTGACAGCCTTCTTGGCGCGGGACGTAGCCTGGACCTTCACGATCTTCAGCTTGGTGAGCTGCTGACGGTGACCCTTCAGACGACGATAGCGCTTGCGCTTGTGGAACTTGAAGACCAGCTGCTTCTCGCCCTTGAACTGCTCAACGATCTGAGCGGTAACCTTGGCCTTAGCCAGCTTGTCGGGATCGGTGACGATCTTCTTACCATCGTTGAGGAAGATGACCGGCAGGGTGACCTTGTCGCCCTCATTGCCCTCGATCTTCTCGACGGTGATGACATCGTCGGTGGCGACCTTGTACTGCTTGCCGCCCGTGTTAACGATTGCGTACATGTTTACTTGCCCTTCATGCATCAGTTAGTGCAACAGCCGAATATAGTAGCAGGCGAAAATACCCCCGTCAACGAGTATGTGGAGCAAATCCACAAGTTCGCACAGGTATGGGGCTGACGAGTCGGCCCTCGTCGTCCTCGCATGCTTGATTCTGACGCTCGACATCGTAGGAGCAGATGGTCACGAGGTCTTGCATACCGGTGGAAACAATAGGTGCATCCACGCCCGGGGTCAAGCCCTGCAACAAAACATCAGCAGCGGAAAGCAAAATTTCCGGACGCATGGAGCCCTCGTTATCGGCATGGGTGTCGAGCATGAGCACCAAATGGTCCGGGCGCTCCCCCGCCGTGAGCTCATAGCCCACGAGCGTGTGATCCAAATCCAAGCGCTTGCTCTTTTTGCCGCGCGCGTAGTCGATGCCATGGCCCGCGCGCAGCGTGTCGATCGCACGACGCACCTCGTCGGCGCTTACGGGCGCCTCGGGATCCAAGTGCAGGTCGATGCGATACGACAGACGCGTAAGCTGAGCCGTCAACGCCGGCGTATGCACGTCGATGTACGCCGCCTCGATGGGCGCCAGATCGGCCGAAGACGCCGCAGCCAGGCGCCCAAACGCCTCGTCGAGCGCCACGAACTCGGTCATAAACAGGTCATACCACTCGCAGATCGACGACGTACCCACCGGTAGCGCCGAAGAGAAGCCCACTCGCATGTGCGGAGAGAAGCCCTGCGTGACGGCATAGGGAAGTCCCGCACGGCGCACGATGCGCTCAATGGTATGGATTACTTCGAGATGGCCCAGGTACTTAAGGCGATCGCGCTTGCCATAGCGAACACGAAGTCTAAAGAGCGTGGGGTTGTCGGTCAGGCGCTCACTCATGCGCGATCACCCATCAATACATTCTTGGCGTGGAGCGTGGGGCAGATTCCGCAGCCGGTGCACGACGTGCGAGTGCAGTCGGGAGTCGTGACACCCTCGAGCGAGCGACGGTACTCGCGCTCGAGGAAGCCGCGCGTGCAGCCGGGGCTCACATGCTCCCACGGCAGACGCCAGTCCAACTCATAGGGCAGGTGCACAAGCTCATTGAGGTCGATGCCGTTTTTGGCAGCAGCCTCCTTCCAGTTATCGAGCGAGAAATGCTCTACCCAGGCGTCAAAGCGAGACCCCGAGCGCCAAGCATCGATGATGACGGGCGTCATGTCACGACCGGCGCGGGAGAGCGCGGCCTCGATGAGCGAGGTCTCGGCATCGTGGTAATGCACGCGGACGGCACGGTTGCGAACGCTCGTGATAAGCAGCTTCTGGCGACGCTTGACGTCGTCGTAGTCGAGCTGCGGGCACCACTGGAACGGCGTGGCAGCCTTGGGGATAAACACCGAAACCGAGATGGACACCGAGATCGAGCCGCGACGAGCCTTGGGCACCACGGAACGACCGAGCTCCAGCACGTGATCGGCCAGATTGGCGATGGCCACGATGTCCTCGTCGCGCTCGCCGGGAAGGCCCATCATAAAGTAGAGCTTCATGCGGTTCCAGCCGGCCTCGAAGGCCGCCTTGGCCGCACGGTCCAGGTCCTCCTCGGTCACGTTCTTGTTAATGATGTCGCGCATGCGCTGGCTGCCGGCCTCGGGTGCGAACGTCAGGCCGCCCTTCTTTTCGCCGGCGACCGACTCGGCCATATCCACGCCAAACGAATCCAGGCGCTGCGACGGAATAGACACGCGAATACCCGTATCCTCCAGGCGACGGTTGAGCCTGCCGAGCACGTCGCGAATGCAGGAGTGGTCGGTCGTGGAGAGCGAGGTCAGCGACACCTCGTCATAGCCGGTCTTTTCCAGACCCTGAATCACCGACGAGACGATCTGGTCGGCCGAGCGCTCGCGCACCGGGCGATACGTCATGCCGGCCTGGCAAAAACGACAGCCGCGAGCGCAGCCACGCAGGATCTCGATAGACAGGCGGTCGTGGACCAGCTGCGCATAGGGTACACACGACTGCGACAGCGGATTCGTGGCGCCGAAATCCTCGACGACGCGCTTGTAGACCACGACCGGAGCATCCTTGCCCTCACGCGGCACGGTGTAGCCATGCGGCGAGCAGGGCTCATCGTGACGAACCTCATAGAGCGACGGCACGTAGTTGCCGGCAATGGATGCAAGCTGCTCAACAATCTGCGCGCGCGGGACTCCTTCGTCACGCAGGCGGCGATGCAGCTGGCAGGTCTCGAGCAGCGATTCCTCGCCCTCGCCGATGAGGATGGCATCGAAGAAGGCCGCGTACGGCTCAGGGTTGTACACCGAGGGACCGCCGGCGATGATGATGGGGTCGTCTTCGCCTCGGTCGGCCGCTAACAGCGGAATGCCAGCGAGATCGAGTGCCTCGAGGAAGTTCGTCACCGCCATCTCGTGCGGCACATGCAGACCGACGATATCAAACGAAGCGACGGGGGCAGCACCTTCGAGCGACAGCAGCGGAATGCCCGCCTCGCGCATGGCGTCACCCATGTCGGGCCACGGCACATAGCCGCGCTCGCAGGAGATGCCCTCGGCCTGGTTAAGAATGTTGTAGAGGATGGCGATACCCTGGTTGGGCAGACCAACCTCGTACACATCCGGGTAGATCAAGCAGCAACGGTAGTCGGCATCGGCCTTGGAAAGCGTGCCCCACTCGTGATCGATATAGCGACTCGGCTTTTCGACCTTGGCGAGCAGCGGCTCAATTAAATGAAAACAGTCTTGGTATGCAACGCGCAACGGAAAACCCCTAAGCAGCGAGATCGGATGCGTCTTGGTAGGACGCCATAGGACGGGTAGCACCCGCGACCGTGGTCACCAGATCGCGAACGCGGGAGAACGTGGCGGTGACCACCTCGTTGGCACGGCTGTAGTCGACATCGCGCTCGTAGAGCGAAACGAGCGCACGGCCCATGCCATAGGTGCCCGCGGCAGCAGTGAGCGCCTTGACGGCAATCCCAATATGCGGCGTCTGCTTGACGAGTGCGCGGGTGACCGCGCGGATCACAAGACCGCCGGCAAGCACGCCCGCGACCTCATAGCCGCGCTCAGGCTTAATGCCGCGTCCAAAGACGGCAGCGAGCTCAAAGAGCATGCCCACCTGCGCCAGCGCCATAACGGGATAATCGGCGCCCGGCAAAAACACCAGCGCACCGGTCGCCATATTGGTGAGCGCGCACGAGGTGATGATACGATTGGCCGCCGCGATGCGCATAAAGGCAAAGTTCGCCGCAAAAGCCGTTTCCTTGTCGGTGCGATCGAGAATCCAGCGGGCAAGCGTCTCGAGCAGAAACGTCTTATCGGTTGCCGCCACCACGCCGAGCATGGGCGTGGACTCCTCGATAAACGGCACCTCCACAGCAGACTCGGCAAGCACGCACACGGGCGCGCCGGCGATCACGAGCTCCTGCACGGCACTCTCCAGGCGGTCGGAACCACACGAGAGCACCAGTACCACATCGGTATCGGTCTTTGGAGCAATTCGCTCCTCCCCCAGACGCTCGACGCGCACAATGCCCGAGGTCGTCTGCGGCACAAAGGCGTCACGCACCGTCTCGGCCAGAAAGCGCGAGGCGGACGAATCCAGATAGACCGAGACGCGCACCGGCGTATCGGAATCCTTCTTAACGGACGCGCCCATCTTAAAAGCGCGGGTCAGCTTATCTACGGGAATTTTCATAGCAAACCCCTCCAGCGGTTACGCGGCGCCCGAACGATGCCGCCATATGGATTGTACGATACCCACTGTCAGCAGCTGAATCATCATCGAAGACGAACCGAAGCTAATAAACGGTAGCGGAATACCGGTAATCGGCATCATGCCGATGCACATGCCGATGTTTTCGAAGGTCTGAAACGCCCACATGCCAACGATGCCCACACACGAAAGACGCAAGAACAGCGACTCACACTTAAAGGCGACGCGAATCGTCGAAAAGATCAGCAGCACGTAGAGGCACAGGAGCAAAAAGGAACCGCAAAAGCCAAAGGTCTCGGATAGGAAGGCGAAGACAAAGTCGGTGTGGAACTCAGGCAGAAAGCCGCCGGCCGACTGCGTCGCATGGCCCAAACCCTTACCAAAGAAGCCGCCCGAGCCAACGGCGATAAGCGACTGCTGCAGGTTGTAGGCATCGTCCGAATCGGCATTATCGGGGTCGATAAAGACCGTCAGGCGGTTCATCTGATACTGCTTGATGAGCACATCGTGGCCGAGCAACGAATCAAAGACCGAATCGAGCGCCAGGACGAGGGCCACCAGGCCCACAAGCAGGGCCAGGGTCGACAGCACCCATTCGCGGCGCGCACCGCTCATGCAGATGACGATGGCGCCCGAGACCAGCACGACCAGGCCCGAGCCCAGGTCGCCCATGGCAACGACGGCCAAAAACGGGATGGACAGCATGCCGCAGAGCTTGACGTAGTCGCGAACGGTATCGATGCGGCCGTTATACTGCGAGCCAAGCGTGGCGATAAAGAAGATGGTGATGAGCTTGGCAAGCTCGACCGGCTGGAATGTCAAGCCGATACCGGGAATCTTGATCCAGCCCGTCATGCCCAGACCGCCCGTATAAGACAGACCCGGAATCTTGGGCGAGAAGATCACGATCAGGTCGATGACGAGCAACGCCGTCGAAAAATTGGAAATACCGCGCAGATCGGTACGCCAGACGAGCACCGCAAGCACCGCGCCAATGCCAATGCCCAGCAGGTGGCGCGAGAATGAGGCGTCGGCCTTAAACTGTGACGCCGACCAAATAATGATGGCGCCATAGGCAACGAGCGCGACGGTAGCCAGCAGCACACCGATATGCACCTTTTGGCGAAACGTACCGCGCGAGGCCGAAAGTTGCTTGTTGACGCGGTCCAGGCTGCTGCGAGAGCCGGTCTTGGTTGAACGGAACAGATCCGCCGGAGAAAAATCCATCGCAACCTCCTATCGAACCGAAGAATCGCCCGAGGCCGAAGAGGTATCGGGCTCGTCATAAATCACGCCGAGCACGTCGCGCACGACATGCATCGCGGTATCCGAACCACCGCCGCCCTGCTCCAGGACAGTAGCGATGACATACTTGGGATCATCGGCCGGTGCATAGGCGCAGAACCACGCGTATTCGTCCTCGCCGCTTTTCTCGCCCGTGCCCGACTTGCCGTACACCTGCGGCGTCAGGGTGCCAAAGTGAGCCGCCAGGGACGTCGATGCCGTGTAAATCACGTCGTGCATGCCGTTGCGAACAAGAGTCAAATCCGAATCGCTGTTGATCTTGGCCTCCAGGCGCTTCTTCTTGCCCTTGCCGTTGTACTTATAGGCATCGCCGTCGCCATCGCGCGACACGGCAGACAAAAACACGTGAGGCACGTACTGTTTGCCGCCGTTGGCAAGACCCATATAGGCGCACGCCATCTGCAGGGGCGTCACCAGGATGTCGCCTTGGCCGATGGCAATGTTGGTCATATCGCCGGCATTCCACTTGCGGTCCTCGGCAGAGGCGTCGGTAAAGTACGACTCTTTCCACTCGGCATCGGGAATACGGCCCGCGCCCTCACTCGGCAGATCGATACCGCAGGTCTTGCCTAGGCCCCAGCGACGAAAGACCTCCTGCAGGCCCTCGGAATGTTGCTCGTCATAAAAGAAGGCCTTGCCCATGTCGTAGAAGACGGGGTCGCACGAGTTGGCGATACCCGACTGCAGCGTCATGGTGCCGTGGCCAGACGTCAGCCAGCAGCGCTTGCCCCAAGCCTTGCCCAGGCCCGTCCAATAGCCCGTGCAGTTGGTTGTCTGCGTTGAAGTGTAGGTTCCAAACTCAAGACCGGCCAGTGCCGAGAGCGGCTTGATGGTCGAGGCCGACATGTACTGTCCGCTAATGGCGCGGTTGAGCAGCGGGTGCGAACCCTTGTCATCATTGAGCTCGGTCCACACGTCATTTGAGACGCCGCCGATAAAGACGGACGGATCGAACTTGGGCTCGCTCGCCATGCCCAGGATCTCGCCATTGTTGGGATCGAGACACACCACAGCGCCGTTGCCGGCATTGCTGTAGCCAGTGGTCTTGGCAAGCTCGATGGCGCTCGCCAGCGCCGTCTCACAGGCCTGTTGGATCTTAAGATCGAGCGTGAGCTTAATGTCGGAGCCGGCCTTGGCGGGCACGGCGCCGGCCTGACCGGTCACATTGCCCGAGGCATCGACCTTGACGGTCTGCTCGCCACGAATACCCTGCAGCAGGTTTTCGTAGTAGCTCTCAACACCCGCCTGGCCCACGATATCGCCCGACTGGTACGTAATCCGGCCAGCAGAAGCATCATCATCACCAGAGGTTTTCTTATTCTGGGCCTCGAGCTGCTCGGAGGTAATGGTGCCGGTATAGCCCAAGATATGGCATGCCGTCTCGCCATATGGATACTGGCGCTCGGTACGCTCGGCAATCTTGACGCCCGGGAACTCGCCGGCGTGCTCCTGAATATAGGCAACCGTGGAGCGACGGACGTCCGTCGCGATGGTATGCAGGCTCTGAGCGCCCTCGGAATTGTCCTGAATATTGCGCAGCACCGCCACGTAGGGCATACCGAGCACGTTGGCAAGATGGCGAACCAGAACCTCATCCTCGGCAAGGTCGCGGTAGGCCACGACAGCAAGTGAGGGACGGTTCTGGACAAGCGCCACGCCATTGCGGTCGAGGATGCGGCCGCGCACAGCGGGTGTGGTAACGGTGCGCGTCTGATTGCTATTAGCCTGCTTTTCGTAATAGTCCGACGAGACCATCTGCATGCCCCACAGCTTGACGGCAAGCGCCGCGAACATCGCGCCCACACCCGTGGTGAGGATGGAGAAGCGGCCCTTAAAGGCGGTCGCCGCGGTATTGCCCTCGCCCTCGGTGGCGCGCGGGGCCGTCCCATGCTGCGTATCGTAGGTAAAACGAGAATCGCCGCGACGCATGATGACCAGTGCGACCACGATGGCCACAACCAGCACGATACCGGCGATAATAACCGTCATCTGGGAAGACATCTACGAGCCTCCCCTATTTGAGCTTACGGGTCTTGGGCTTAAAGCGCATGCCCGTCTGGCGTCCGCCACGTGCGGAAAATCCATAACCGGACTGCGGCACGACGCCGGACATCAAAAACGGAATGGCAACCAGACCCGTCAGGATCGAAGACGGCAGCGCATGGCCGAAGATCGCCACGACAAAGCTCGTCTCCAAACCCATAAACAGCAAGATGATGCTGTAGATCACATTAATGACGAGCGCAAAGGCGCCCACAGTGATGCCGCGCGCACTCGGGGTACCGCCCGTCTGACCGGCAGCGCTATGCACCAGGGCAAAAGAACCCACGGTCAGCAGGAGCGACATAACGCCCACCGGCACGGCAGCGGAAAGGTCATAGAACAAGCCGCTGCAAAAACCGCACACTACGGCACGGGTCGGGTCGCCCGAGAACACGCTTAGGCACACCAGGATAATCATAAAGTTGACGCGACCGCCCGCAATGGAGATCTGCGGTGCCAGGCCTGCCTGCAGCAGCACGCACACAATGGCGGCGATTACAAACGTGCGGGAGCTCATCCCCTGCTCGTGTAGATCCATGGACATGCCCCCTATTCGCTCGAGCCGGAATCGGTCGTCTCGGACGTGTCGGAACTGTCATCCGGGCTCTCGTCCTTCGTCTTGGTCGCAGCATCGCGCGACGTTCCCTGCGGCGTGCTGTTGGCCGTGTTCACGTCCTCATCCGAGGCCGACTGTTCGTCGGTCAGCGAGGTAATGACCAGCACTTCCTCGTTGTTCTCGGCCGTGGTCTGAGCGCGCACCACAATGGTGTAGTACACGTCGTTTGCCGATTTCTCAACCGACGAGACGGTGCCGAGCGGAAGGCCCTTGGGGAACACACCGCCAATGCCCGAGGTCACGATGATGTCGCCAACCTTAACGTCGGAGTCGACGCTCACGTACTCAAGACGCAGCGTGCCGTCAGCCTGACCCTGCAGCATGCCCTGGGCGCGCGTGTCCTGCACCATAGCGGACACGCCCGAGTTCTCGTCGCCAATCAGGCGCACGGTGGACGTCTTGGCCGAGACCTCAATAATCTGGCCTATGACACCGGCAGAACTCGTCACAGGCATGTTGATGGTAAGACCGTCGGCAGAACCCTTATCGATGGTGACGGTCGAGGTCCAGGCATCGCCGGAGGCACCAACGATACGAGCAGCGGTCGATTTGAGGTTATAGGTCGACTGCAGGCCGACCAGACCCTCCAGTCGCTCGGCGGTCTTTTGAGCCTCGGAGAGCTCGGCAACCTTGGAGGTCAGTTCCTCGTTTTGCTTCTTAAGCTCGTCAAGCGTGTCCTGCGACGCCGTAAGGTTAGAGAACACGTTGCCGATCGCATTGAAGGGAGCCGCCACAGCCGAGCCCACAAAACGCACCGGCGAGGTAATCGTCGTCACGCCCGAACGCACGGCATGAATCGGCCCCGTCTCGCCCTCACGAATATAAAACGTGAGCAGCAACACCGAAATCAGGCTGAAAACAATCAACGGGCGCATACCCGTTGATTGTCGCTTGGTATTCAGATTTGTGGAGAAACCCGAAGATCGTGCCAAATGGAATCCACCTTTTGGAAATTAAGCATTGGTCTGGACGAAGCCGCCATCAAACGCATTGGCCTCGAGCACGCGGGCACAGCCGTTAACAACGTTATCGAGCGCCGTGGGGCTGACGTTGACCGAAACGCCGGTCTCATCGCGCAGGCGCACGTCGAGACCACGCAGCAGCGCGCCGCCACCGGTCAGCAAAATGCCGTAGTACATAAGGTCCGAGGCAAGATCGGGAGGCGTAGCGTCGAGTGCGTCCTTGACGGCCTTGGCCATCTCGTCGAGCGGCTTGTTGAGCGCGCGACGAATCTCCTCGCTCTCGATGCGCACGGTCTTGGGCAGACCGGTGATCACGTCGCGGCCGTTGACCTCGACGTCGAGTTCGTCCTTAAGCGGCACGGCGGAGCCGACCTTGATCTTGATATCCTCTGCCGTACGCTCGCCGATGGCCAGGTTGTAGGCATCGCGAACGTGCGTGAGGATGGCCTGATCGAACTCGTCGCCGGCAATACGGATGGACTGCGAGACGACGATGCCGCCCATCGCGATAACGGCAACCTCGGTGGTACCGCCGCCGATGTCGATGACCATGGAGCCGGTGGGTTCCTCGACGGGCAGGTCGGCGCCGATAGCAGCTGCCATAGGCTCTTCGATCAGATAGGCCTGGCGGGCACCGGCCTGGATCGTGGCCTCAAAGACAGCGCGCTTCTCGACCGACGTGACACCGGAGGGAACGCAGACGACAACACGCGGACGCGGAGTCCACGGATAGCGCTTCTCGGACGCCTTGTCGATAAAGTAGCGAAGCATGGCCTCGGTAACATCGAAGTCGGCGATGACGCCGTCCTTCAGGGGACGAACGGCCACGATGTTGCCGGGCGTACGGCCGAGCATGCGCTTTGCCTCGATACCGACCGCCAGGATGCGCTCGTCGTTCTTGTCGATGGCAACAACAGAGGGCTCGCGAATAACGATGCCCTTGCCGCGCACGGAGACAAGCGTATTTGCGGTGCCGAGGTCGATGGCAAGATCGCCCGCATAGCTACCGAAGAACATATCCATCAAAGAAAACAACGCAACTCCTGATGTGTTGGATGATTGCTGGAAAACTACTAGCTCATCATACTAGCGCAAGCCCGGCACCTCACTTGCGGTGAAGCGCCGGGCAAAGCTAAATCCCATAAGGTCACTACTGGTTGTCAGCAGCCGAGAAATCCATATCGAGCGAAGAAACGGCCCAGCCGATATGGTTGTCGGAGCGCACGAATTTGACGGTGTACTCCTGCTCGCCGCCCTTGGACAGCGATGCCTTCACCTTGGCGGTCGTCTCGGTCATGGACTGATCCATGCCCTCGACGGACACGGTGGCACCCTGCGGAATCGAGGAGATGATCATCGACTTAGCGTCCTCGGACAGGCTCGAGGCCAGGCAAGACTCGGCCTTTGCGGCGTCACCGTCGCCGGCAGCCTGGAACAGATCGGTAACGACAGACTCCTGAGACGGGAAGCCAAAGCCACGCGTGTAGGCAAAGCCCAGACCGCCCGCGGCGATCAAAATGAGCAGAAGCAGCATGATGAAGACTTTGAGGCCCGTGTGGCGATGGCGACGACGGACCTTGGCCTGCTTACGATCCTGACGGTCCTGCTGGACCATCTCGGACTCGGACAGCGTAAAGAAGCCGGTGTCCGAGGGATCAGGCATAAACTGACCGGTCGCGCCCGTAGGATCGAGCGGATCGACGGAAGGAGCGTCCATCGCGGGCGCCGGAGCCGTGGCCATAGCCGTCTGGGCAGACAGCGCGGCAAGCGAATCCTGCACGCGGGCAAGCTCATCGGCCTGCTCGGAGGTGAGCTGGTAGATGCCATCGGCAGTAGCGGTGTTAAAGGCGTCGAGTGCGTCGGAGGGACGGCCGGCGGCAGAAAGCGCCTGACCCATGCCGGCGTTGAGCGCACGCGTGTCGTCGCGGGGGCCGGCAAAGTCGATAGCCGTGCGGTAGGTCTCCACGGCGTCCGCCGGACGGCCGAGCTTAATGAAGCAACGACCGAGCTCGCCGAGTGCGGCGGCAGGAGCCGGATTGGCGCCGTCGATGGCAGCCTGACGGAAGGCGGTTCCCGCGTTGGCATAGTCGCCCGACTGGAACAGCGCATTGCCCAGGCCCAGATAGGCCTTGAACGGCGTGGCATAGGAAGCATCCTGCGTAGCGGCAGAGAAAGCCTGAGCGGCCGTCGTGTAGTCGCCCACGGCGGCAAGCGCCTTGCCGCGGTTGGTGAGCAGCGCGCCGCGCTTGCCGTAGGTGCCGTCGTTGAGGGCGGCGGCATAGGCCTCGGCGGCCTCGGCATACATGCCCAGGTGCATCAAGGCGTTACCACGAAGGTGATCGGCCTCGCCCATAATCTCATCGGGAGTTTTTGCCGCCCCAAGCATCTGGGCTGCAGCGGAAAAATCACCCGCGCGGTAAGCGGCGCGGCCCTGTTGGATCAGCTGGCTATTCAAGGAAGTCCCCTTTACTCGTGAACGATCTCGACATGGACGATCTCGTCGCCGGCACGCAGTTGCGAAATCACATCGAGACCCTCGACCGTGGTACCAAAGACGGTGTAACCGGAATCGAGGTTATGCTGGGCACCCAGGCAGAAGTAGAACTGCGAACCCGCGGAATCGGGGTCCATGGAGCGTGCCATGGCAAGGGCGCCATCGACATGGCTGTTGCGCGGATTGGTGGCGAACTCGCCCTTGATGCAGTAGCCGGGGCCACCGGTACCGGGCATGCCGTCGGGGCCCTCAAGACCGGCGGCGACGTCGGCGCCGGACATGTCGCGGGTATTGGGGTCGCCGCCCTGGATAACAAAGCCGGGCACATAGCGATGGAACTTAAGGCCATCATAGAAACCCATCGTGGAAAGCTCGCAGAAGTTCGCGACATGAATGGGAGCGCCCTCGCCGTCAAACTTGACCTTGATGGTACCCTTCGACGTCTCGATAACGGCGCACTCGTCGCCGGCAAGCTGATACTCGGGCGTGTAGAGCTCTTTCTTAAAACCAAACATGTGGTTCCCTCCTCGTGCGTTTAAAGCATATTTGTACGAATTGTAGCAATAAGCATGGGCTTACATCAATTGCGCACGTAGGTTATGCCGACTATGGCGAACTAATTTTAGGAACGCTGCTGCGGCTTCCAGGAACCCACATTGGCATCGTACTGATTCAGCGCGCTGTTGCCGCTCTGCGCGATGGGCGCCAGGATCTCGCTTTGGTGGGAGCTCATCGACTCGCCATCGGGAATGGCCAGCGAGATATCCCAGCTCTGGCAGATCACGTCAACGCGCTCATACATCCACTCGGCAAGCTGCTTTAAGTGGGCGATGTCGTCCGCATAGACCGTATCGTTCTGATACTTAAGATTGTTGAGCTCATCTTGCGTCTTTTTAATCTGGTCGCGCAGGGCGTAGGCACTCTGCGACAGCTCCTGACGGGTGGACAGCGGCGTTCGGAGATAGCCGTTGTTGAAGGAAGCGATGACCTCGCCGATCTGATCCTCGTCACCATAGGACACGATGGTCTGATACAGACCATCGAGCCTGGTATAGAGCTGATCATCGGTGAGCACGGTTTCTTCCTGGACCACCTCGGCAGAATCGTCCTGCTTGGTATCGTCCTCAGTCGCCTCGCTCTTTTGGCGCGTGGGGAAGGTCGTCTGCGCGGCCTGGCCAAACTGGTCGTAGAAGCCAGGCATGACACCCATAGGATCGGCCGTCACGAACCAATAGGCACCGCCGCACACGACGGCAAGGACCGCGATGATAATGAGCGGCTTGGGGATATGACGCTTGTGCTTGTGATAGGCGTCCTCGTCGGGGTGCACCTTGCGCTTGGGTTTTTGAGCATCGTCGTGCAGGGAAACGGGCGTGGGAATATCGACCTTGGGGATACCGAAATCCTTATCGAAAGCCGGCAGCACGCAGGTCTCATTGGGGTCGGCGGCGTCCGAAAGCACCGCAGCGGCAGAGGCTGGCGCATGCGGCACCTCGGTATCGATCTGCTCTTGCGTTAGGCGCGGAAAGCCCGCCGTGCGGCCCGCTGCCAGGTCGGATGCGGCCGCGTCCTCGGAGAGGATACCCGGAGCGGGGCGTCCGCATTTGGGGCACGTACGATCATGCGGAGAAAGACGGGAACCGCAGCCCTCACAGAACACAAACTCGGTGTGCTCGGGACCATCGCCCGGACCCACATAGGCGTTGCAGTAGGGGCAGAACGAGGCGCCGTCCTCGATAGTCTTAAGGCAATGCGGGCAGATCACGGCATCCTCTTTTCGAAGCAATTCAAACAATCGAGGTTAGAGCATAACATCGCCACGGCCCCACAGGAGCAAGGCACCAATTCAACATCGCCAGGGCGCGTAGCTACTTCTTCTTTTTGCTTGGCATCGAAACTTTGATGCCTTGGGCGGACTTGGTTACGCGGGAGCGCTTGGCGCCCGTGGGCTTCTTTTTCTTGGGCTGGGCCTGGGCCACGCCCTCGAGTGCGCGGGCCTCGGCCTCACGAACGGTGCGAGCTTCGCGGCGCTGCGCCATGTCGGCGGCGACGCGCTTGGCAAAACGCTCCGCCGTCGAACCCGTCGAGCTCACCTTGCCGCCACCGCGACCCAGGCGGACGCGAACACCGCGGCCAAAACCAGTTGCGGCATGACGACGACGCGGCTTGAGCGAATCCATCATCGTGGCGAGCTTAAAAAACACCGAGCAGGTAAAGACCACGACGGCAGCCAAGATAACCATCTGGCCCATTGTCAGGTTGGCAATAGACAGCAGCTCCGGGAATCCGATAACGCCCACCAGGATGCCGGCGACTACAAACACAAAGAGCACCACACGTAAGGGCGTGAGAGGCTGCGAGATGCGCCAGATCAGGCTGACGCTCGCCGCGCACGACGTAAGCAGGCACATCGTAGACAGCGTGAGCTGGCTAAAGCCAAACACGCGCGCCACAAAGATATCGAGCGCCGCAGCCAAAATGACCGCAATCGACGGCGGCAGTGCCCGCTTGAGCACGTTCGTCAGGAACGATCCCTTCACGCGAGCATTGTTGGGCTCCAGGCCCAACACAAAGCCCGGCGCGCCAATACAGAAGAAGTTAATGAGCGTCATCTGGATGGGCTCGAAGGGGTACGGCGGCAGCGCGATGCACAGCGCCGCCAAGCCCATCGAGAACAGCGTTTTGGTCAGGAACAGCGCCGCGGAGCGCTGCAGGTTGTTGATGGAGCGACGGCCCTCGGCCACCACGGCGGGCATCGAGGCAAAGTCGTTGTCGACGAGTACGATCTCGGCCACGTTACGCGCGGCGTCGGAGCCAGCCGCCATGGCGACGGAGCAGTCAGCCTCCTTGAGCGCTAGCACATCGTTAACGCCGTCGCCCGTCATGGCCACGGTGTGCTCGCGGCGCTTGAGTGCCTGCACGAGCTCGCGCTTCTGCTGCGGGGTCACACGACCAAAGACATGGTAGCGGTCCACTGCGGCATCGAGCTTGGCCGGCGTATCGAGCGTCGTGGCGTCCACATAAGCGTCCGCCCCCGGCACGCCCACCACGCGCGCAATCGACGACACCGTACGCGGGTCGTCGCCACTGATCACGTTGAGGGTCACGCCCTGCTCGTTAAAGTACCCGATGGTCTCGGCGGCCGAGGTGCGGATCTCGTCGCGAATGGTCACAAAGCCCACGGGCTCGGCCTCGCCCACCATATCGCCATCGGGCGTAAAGCCGTCCACGCAGGCCACCACAAGCACGCGGCAGGTGTCGGCAAGTTCGGCCACGCGGTTCTCGACCTGCGAAAAGGCGCGCTCTGAAAGCACAAATTGCGCCGCGCCCATCACATAGGAGCCCTGCGCAAACGAGGCACCGCTCCACTTTTTGGACGACGAGAACGGAATGACCGACAGCGGCTCAGACACCTCGACCGGGCGGTCGGCGTAGTAGTTGAGCAGCGCCTGGCAGGTCTCGTTGGCATCGGCCGAGGTCGCACGTGCGACGTTAGCCAGCGCAAAATCGAGCACCGTGGTATCGACGGGAACGGCGGCGTCGCCCTCCCCCGCACCCATACCCTCGACCGGCAGCGGATAGGTACCCTCGACCTCCATGCGGCCCGACGTGATGGTGCCCGTCTTGTCCAGGCACAGCACGTCGACGCGCGCGAGCGTCTCAATGCAGTAGAGCTGCTGCGCGAGTACCTTGCGGCGGGCCAGGCGCACCGTGGCGATGGCGAGCACCGACGAGGTCAGCAGCACCAGGCCTTGCGGGATCATGCCCAGCAGGGCGCCCACCGTGGACAGCAGCGCCGACGAAGGCACATGACCAGCCAACAGCTCGGAGAAGCACCACGAAAGCGCGCTATCGCCCGGGGTTCCCGCGGCATCCCACAGCTCGCTCACACTCGAGGCAAACAACGCCAAACCGAGCGGGATCATGATGATGCTCGCAAAGCGCACGATGGCGTTAAGCGCGTTCATGATCTCGGAATTGACCTTTTTGACGTACTTCGCCTCGTTATTAATTTTGGCCACGTAGTTGTCGGCGCCGACATGGATCACGCGGGCGCGCAGCAAGCCCGAGTCGATAAAGCTGCCGCTCATGAGCTCGGAACCGGGCTGTTTCTTAATGAGGTCGCTCTCACCCGTCAGCAGGCTCTCGTTCACGAGCGCCTCGCCCGAAACCACCACGGCGTCAGCGGGAATCTGGTCGCCGCGCCCCAGGCGGATGATATCGTCGAGCACGATCTGGTCCAGGTCGAGCTCCACCTCGGCGCCGTCGCGCACCGCAATGGCCTTCTTGGAGGTCAGCAGCGTGAGCTTATCGACCATCTTCTTGGAACGCATGGACTGGATGACGCCGATGGCGGTATTGAGAAACACCACGAACAGGAACGTCAGATTCTTAAACGAACCGGTCAAAATGACTAGGAACGCCAAAATCACGTTGATCAAATTGAACAGCGTGCAGAGGTTCTCGATGATGAGCTCTTTGACCGACTTGGTCTTGAGCTCCATGTTGCGGTTGATCTTACCGGCGGCGATGCGCTCCTCGACCTCGGCGGTCGAGAGTCCGCGCTCGATATCCGTTGCTGCCATACCACGTCCCATCACGTCGCGTCGGTATAAGAAAAACCGCCCGGACCATGCGAGGTTCGGACGGTCTCACGTTCGATGGTGCCCCATGTTGGATTCGAACCAACGGCCTTCTGCTCCGGAGGCAGACGCTCTAATCCCCTGAGCTAATAGGGCCAACGTTTGGCATTATACCCAAGTGCACCACGGGCTATCAAAATAAAAGAAAAAGCTTTGCAATTCCGGGGAAGACGCGGCGCAACGGCTCACTTTAGAAGGCAAAAGCGAATCAGATAGTATAAACTCTCATGCACCATATATACACGGCTCGCGATGCGGGCCGTTTTTGCAAGGGTTATCCATCGAGGTGAGAGGCAAACCATGATTGCAATTTTAAAGCAGAGCGCCAGCGACGAGGCCGTCAGCCATATCGTCAGCTGGATTGAGAAAAAGGGCCTGAAGACCGACGTCTCGCGCGGCGAGAACGAGACGATCATCGGCCTGGTGGGCGATACGACCAAGATCGACCCATTCCTGCTCGAGTCCATGGACGTCGTCGAGCGCGTGCAGCGCGTCTCCGAGCCGTTCAAGCGCGCCAACCGCAAGTTCCACCCCGAGGACTCCGTCATCGACTGCGGCCACGGCGTACATGTAGGCGGCGACCAGTTCCAGGTCATCGCCGGCCCGTGCTCCGTCGAGGGCGAGAACCTCATCCGCATCGCCCGCCGCGTGAAGGCAGCCGGCGCCACGATGCTGCGCGGCGGCGCCTACAAGCCCCGCACTTCCCCGTACGCCTACCAGGGCATGGGCCCCGCCGGTCTGGACCTGCTGTGCGAGGCATCCGCCGAGCTCGACATGCCGATCGTCACCGAGATCATGGACCCGCGCGACGTGCAGGTCTTCCTCGACAAGAAGATTGACGTCATGCAGATTGGCGCTCGCAACGCCCAGAATTTCCCCCTGCTCAAGGAGGTCGGCAAGACCAAGACTCCGATCTTGCTTAAGCGCGGCATGTCCGGCACAATCGATGAGCTGCTCATGGCCGCCGAGTACATCATGAGCGAGGGCAACGACAACGTCATCCTGTGCGAGCGCGGCATCCGCACCTTCGAGACCCGCACCCGCAACACCTTCGACCTCAACGCCGTGCCGGTGCTGCACCACCTGTCGCACCTGCCCGTCGTCGCCGCCCCCAGCCACGCCACCGGCTACACCCGCTACGTTGAGCCCATGGCGCTCGCCGCGACCGCCTGCGGTGCCAACGGCCTGGAGATCGAGGTCCACGACGAGCCCAGCCGCGCATGGTCCGACGGCGCTCAGGCCCTCACCCCCGATCAGTTCGACGACACCATGCGCCGCATCCGAGCCATCCGCGAGGTTGTCTGCCAAGAGACCATGGAGTAGCCCATGGGTACA
>CABMOY010000002.1 GCA_902388345.1 uncultured Collinsella sp. | reverse complement strand
TTGGATACTATCAATTTCTAAAACTGGTAGACTTCATGCAGAAGAATCCACGTCCGCGTGATCCGCAGTCAGCGTGCCATCGACGCCGCCGGCGCCGCGCTCAAGCGCGATGTGCTGCGCCGCCGAGCAGTTGATGTGTCCGTCGTGGCACGCCTGGGCGAGCCGTTTACTGTCACACTCACCTGCTGTGACAACCCCGCCCTCACCGCCACCGCCATGGGCTTCACCGTCGAGGCTGCCAAGACCCGCGCCGTCGAGGCGGCCGATCTGGTTGAGCATGTGGGCCGCATGGGCTCCTCGCCCTTTGAGGCAGAGAGCTTTGACGTTTCGCTCGACGCCGGCTGCGGCATGGGCTTCTCCGCCGTGCACAAGGTGCGCGCCGCCGCCTGTAAAGCATTGGAGGAGGCCATTCTGGCGCCATATGAAGAGCGTGCCCGCACGCTTGAGATGCCGGTGCTCGACAAGTGCACGCGCCCCATGCCCGAGCACTACCGCGATGAGCCGCAGATCTGCGCCACCGTCACCTCGCTCGAAGCCGCCGAAGCCGCTCATGCCGAGGGCGCCACGCGCATCTACATGACTACCGACGCACTCGATGCGGCCGAGCTCTCCCCTGCCGATGCATTTGAGCAGGGTATCGTGCCCGTACTCGACGAGGTCTGCCGCGCCGCCGACCACGAGCGCGTCGATCCCTGGATCAATGCCGGAGCCACCGTCGCCGTCGGCAATATCTCCGAGCTCGCCGTAGCCGCGCAGGCCGGCGCCGCGGCGGAGGTCCGCTCTTGTCTGCCCGTGCACAACACGCCCTGCATGGAGGCACTCGCCGAGCGCGGAGCCGGTGCGTTTTGGCTCTCGCCCGAGATCACGCTCGACGAGATCGTCTCGCTCGGCGCCGACGCGCCCGCGGCTCTGGGCATCACCGTCTTTGGCCGCCCGCGTGTCATGACAAGCGAGCATTGCATTCTGCAGGTTGCCAACGGCTGCATCCACGATTGTGCCAACTGCCGTCTGCGTGCCCGCAAGCTCTCGCTCAAGAATATCGACGGAAAGGTCATGCCCGTCCGCACCGACATCCACGGCCGCTCTCGCCTGTACGATGCCTACCCCATCGACCTCACGCCGCAAGTTCCTCAGCTGCTCGATGCCGGCGTGCGTCGTCTCATGGTGGACGGAACGCTGCTCGAGACGAATGAGGTGGGCCGTGCCGTCGCCCGCGTCCGTCGCGCCGTCGAAGCAGCGCAGGCCGGCCGCAAGCCCGCCGCCCGCCTACGCGGGGCGACCTCGGGCTGCATGTTTGTGGGAATCAGCTAACCGAAAGGCTTACACGTGAACGAAGAACCTCAAGTCCTCTACTGCGACGCCTGGCTCATGGCCATCGACAAGCCCGCCGGCATGATCGTCCACGGTGACGGCACCGGCGAGCGCACGCTCACCGACTACGCCAGCGACCTGCTGCTGGCCATGGGCGACGGCTTTGCCGCGACTGACATGCAGCCGCTCAACCGCTTGGACCGCAACACCACCGGCGTGGTGTTGTTCTCGCTCGACAAGCAGACGCAGCCCGCCTTTGATCAGATGGTCATCGACCACGCTTTCGAAAAGCACTACCTGGCGCTCGCCGAGGGCAAGATCGACTGGAACGAAAAGCTCATCGACAAGCCCATCGCCCGCAACCGCCACGACAGCCGCAAGATGCGCGTCGGCGCCAGCGGCAAGCCGTCGCAGACGCGCGTGAAGGTGCTCAAGCGTCTTAAGAGCCGTCGTGGCCTGCCCACGCGCTCGTATATCGATGTCGAGCTGCTCACCGGCCGCAAGCACCAGATCCGCGTGCATCTGGCGAGCGAGCGTCATCCCCTGGTAGGCGACGACCTGTACGGAACGCCACGTCCCTGCGGCCTGATGCTCCATGCCCACAGCGTGTCCTTTACGCATCCCGTAACCGGCGAGCACATCCACATCGAAGCCCCCTGCCCCTGGGAGCCCTAAACCACTACAATGGGGACAGCACCTTTGTGGTGGTTTTGGCCTTAGTCTGCCCCTGCTGTTAGACCGTGATGACGTTGTCCATTGCCCGGTACTTGGCGGGCACCTCGCCCGCGGTGATGATCATTGCGTCGCGGAAGTCCGCGAACTTGACGGGCGCCACCATGCCAAATTTACTGGCGTCCGAGATTACGAAGCGTTTGGCCGTATGGCGCATCGAGATACGCTTTACTTGCGCCTCCTCGATATCTGGTGTGGTGAGACCTTGCTCGGCGGCGATGCCATTGGAACCCCAAAAGCCGCAGTTGAAGTTATAGCGGTCCAGGGTTGCCAGGGCATCGGGACCGACGAGCGCCTCGGTCTCGGGCTTGAGCTCGCCACCTAGCACAACGGTGCGCATACCGCGCAGGGCGAGATGCTGGGCATGGAGCACAGAATCGGTCACATAGGTGACGCCGTCGAGATGCGGAAGATGCTCGACGAGCCTGAGCGTCGTCGAGCCCGAGTCAATGTATACAAAGCTCTCAGGCTCCACAAGCGCCGCCGCACGGGCGCAGATACGCTCCTTGTCATCGTTATGGAGGTCGCTGCGCTCATTAAGCGTTAGGTCGCGCGTCACGTGCGCGCGCTCCAGACTCGTCGCGCCTCCGTGCACCTTGGCGATACGGTGCGCGCGGTCGAGCGTTTGCAAGTCACGGCGAATGGTGGACGGTGTCACGCCCAGGGCCTCGGCAAGCTCCGGCACGGTAACCGAGCCGGTCTGCTGCACCATCGACACGATCGCGTTGAGCCTATCTTCCGCAAGCATCGCTTACTCCTCCTCGGGGTACACGACTCCCCAATCGGCGCGGAGCTTGGTCATCAGCTCCATAACATCAGAAGCATAGCCCAGAAGTTCACGCTTCGAATCATCGCCAGCAACGGCCTTCTCCAGGTCGGCCATCTCGTAGCACAGTGCGTAGGCTTCGGTGCCAGCGTGGACCTCCTCACGGTGACCGTCCGCAGTCCACACGATGGTCGCATGGTCGGCACGCGGATACTCGTTGACCTCGATATAGCACTTGTCGAAGCTGATGACCGAGCGCTTGGGCTGCTTGGAGTGGAGCGTAAGGCTCACGACGCCCAGCTGCTGCTCGGCATTACGGCAGACGATGCCGCCCGCAACGTCAACGCCGGTCTCGCAGGTGTTGCCCAGAGACACGACCTCGGCGGGTTGGCTGGCCATAAACAGGCGCATGACGGAGAGCGCATACACGCCAATGTCGAGCATGGCGCCGCCGGCAAGACTACGGTTGTAGAAGCGGTTGGTCAGGTCGCCGTACTCCTTATAGCTGCCAAAGTTAAGCTGGGCGAGGTTCATGCGGCCAAACTCGCCGGCATCCATGCGGCGGCGCAGCTCTTGATACAAGGGCATGTGGAGCACCGTGGTGGCGTCCATAAGGACCACGTTGTGTTCGGCGGCAATGGCGCGGGCCTCATCGAGCTCGGCGGAGTTGAGCGTGATGGCCTTCTCGCAGAGCACGTGCTTGCCAGTCGCCAGGGCGGCGCGCAGATAGGTGATATGGGTGTTGTGCGGGGTGGTGATGTAGACGGCGTCGATGTCAGGATCGACGTAGAGATCCTCAACCGTGTCATAGACTTTCTCGACGCCGTACTGGTCGGCAAAAGTCTGAGCCTTGGTGAGCGTGCGGTTGGCAACGCCCGTAAGCTTACGGCCGGCCAGGGCAAGGGACTGAGCCATCTGGTTGGCAATAACGCCGCAACCGATCACAGCCCAACGGAGCTCGGGAGCCGTAAAGATGTCGTTAGGGAACGGCTTGTCCTGGACCGAAGCAAATGCTGCTTTGGCGGCTGCTGCGGCGTCGAGTGGAGCCTGCTTGGAATCTGCCATTATGTGTCTCCTGTGTCATAGAACGTCTTGCATTTCTGACAGCTCTATATTCGCACAAACACGCGCGTCTGTGCGCGTTTTTGCGTATCTCACGGCTAAACGGTCATTATTGCCCCGTAAACGGCGCATATATACGCATAGGTGCGTAATTAAACGCAATCTAACGCGCATAAACGCGCACACAAGCAATTTATACAGCACGACCCGCTCATTTATGCTTACCCAGTTAGGGTACTCATGTAAGTCTGTCCCCAATGAGTAGGGATAGAAAAAGGCCCGGGTGCCGTTGGGCATCCGGGCCTTTGCTAGCAACTCAGGTGTTGCGGGCAGCTTAGAACTTGTGGCCGCACTTCTTGCAGACGCGCAGCTTGTTCTTGCCGTCCTTCTCGTGACCGACGCGGGTAACCTTACCGCACTCGGGGCAAACGAGATTGACGTTGGAGGCGTCGATGGGAGCCTCCTGCGAAACGATGCCGCCCTGCTGGTTGGCAGCGTTGGGCTTGACGGCCTTCTTGACGACCGAAACGCCCTCGACAACGACCTTGTTCTCGGCGGGGAGAGCACGCAGGATAACGCCCTGCTTGCCGCGATCCTTACCAGAGAGAACCTGGACCTTATCGCCCTTCTTGATATACATATATCTCCCCTAACTACAGGGTCTCGGGAGCGAGCGAGACGATCTTCATGTACTTCTTGTCACGAAGCTCGCGAGCGACGGGCCCGAAGATACGGGTGCCGACGGGCGAACCATCGTTGTTGATGACAACGCAGGCGTTCTCATCAAAGCGAATGTAGGAGCCATCCTTGCGGCGGATCTCCTTAACGGTGCGAACGACGACGCAACGGACAACGTCCTTCTTCTTGACGTTGGCGCCAGGGGTAGCCTCCTGGACAGCACCGATGAACACATCGCCGATGCCTGCATAACGACGCTTGGAACCGCCAAGCACCTTGATGCAGCGAATCTTGCGAGCGCCGGAGTTGTCGGCGACGTTCAGCATGGTTTGCATCTGAATCATGGTAGATGTTCCTCCGAACTAAGAACCGAAGAGAGGTGCGCAGCCTTTATACGGCCCGTGGTATGCAAGCCAGGCATACGCACATCTTCGGAAACGTACAAGTCGTATGAGCGACTGCTTATTTAGCGCGCTCGACGACCTCGATGAGGCGCCAACGCTTCATCTTGGACATAGGACGGGTCTCCATAACGCGGACGGTGTCGCCCACGCCAGCCGTGCACTCCTCGTCGTGAGCGTGCAGCTTCTTGGAGCTGGTCATCATCTTGCCGTACTTGGGGTGACGCTTGCGCTCGGTGATGGTGACAACGATGGTCTTGGCACCGGAGACGGAGGTAACGACACCCGTACGGACCTTACGCGAGTTACGCGAATCAGTCATGTTCTCTCCTTAGGTCCTACTCGGCGACAGCGGACTTCTCCGCTGCGATCTCGCGGGCGCGCTGCTCCGTGAGGACGCGAGCGATGTCCTTCTTCACGGTGTTGACGCGAGCGGTGTTGTCCAGCTGGCTAGTGGCCATCTGGAAACGAAGGTTAAAGAGCTCGGCGCGCATTTCCTTCAGCTTCTCAACGAGCTGAGCGTCCGAGAGCTCACGAATCTCTGCGGGCTTCATTAGTTCTCCTCCTTGGCGGCGGCGGCGTCCTCAGCAGCCCACTTGGCCTCGAGAGCGGCCTCCTCAGCCATCTCCTTCTCGATGCGCTGCTCAGCGTTCTTGGCAGCAACAATCTTGGTCTTGATGGGGAGCTTGTGCTGCGCAAGACGCAGAGCCTCGCGAGCGACCTCCTCGGGAACACCCTTGACCTCAAACATGATGCGGCCGGGCTTGACGACGGCCACCCACTCCTCGGGGTTACCCTTACCAGAACCCATGCGAGTCTCGGCAGGCTTCTTGGTGATGGGCTTATCGGGGAAGATCGTGATGTAGACACGACCGCCACGCTTCATGTAGCGGGTCATGGCAATACGAGCGGCCTCGATCTGACGGTTGGTGATCCAATGGGCCTCGAGAGCCTGGATACCAAACTCGCCGAAATGCAGCTCGGTATTACCCTTGGCCTGGCCCTTCATGGAGCCACGCTGCACCTTGCGGTGAAGAATACGCTTAGGGGCAAGCACTACTGACCCCTCCTCTCGGAGTTACGACGACGAGGACGGGAAGAGCCCTCGAGTGCAGGGTTGGGAACAGGCTGGCCCGGGAGCTTCTCGCCCAGGTAGATCCAGACCTTAACGCCGCAAGCGCCCATGGTGGTGCTGGCGACAGCCGTGCCGTAGTCGATCTTGGCACGCAGGGTGTGCAGAGGCACGCGACCCTCGCGGTACCACTCACGACGGCCCATCTCGGCACCGCCGAGACGACCGGAGCACTGGATACGGATGCCCTTAGCGCCGGCCTTGCGGGCGGACTGGACAGCCTTGCGCATGGCGCGACGGAAGGCAACGCGGCCCTCGAGCTGCTCGGCGATAGACTGAGCAACGAGGTTGGCGTCGAGCTCGGGGCGCTTGATCTCGACAACGTCGACGGAGAGCTGGCCCTTGGAGACGCCAGCGACCTTCTCGAGCTCGGTGCGGAGGGTATCGATCTCGGCACCCTTCTTACCGATGACGACGCCGGGGCGAGCGGTGAGGATGATGACCTTCACCTTGTCGCCAGCGCGCTCGATCTCGACGCGGGAGACAGCTGCGCGGGAAAGACGCTTCTCGAGGTACTTGCGGATCTCGAGATCGTTACCGAGGGTCTTAGCGTAATCCTTCTCTGCGAACCAGCGGGAGCGCCAGTTCTCGGTGATGCCAAGACGGAAGCCGGTGGGGTAGACTTTCTGACCCATACAGCTTTACGCCTCCTTTCGAGGAGCAACGACGACGGTGATGTGGGAAGTACGCTTCAGAATGCGAGAAGCGGAACCCTTGGCGCGGGGACGGATGCGCTTAAGCGTCGGACCCTCGTCAACATAGGCAGCGGCGACAACCAGGTTGTCGGCACGCAGACCGTTGTTGTTCTCGGCGTTCGCAACGGCGGAACGGAGAACCTTCTCGACATCCACGGCGACGGCGCGGTCGCAGAAGTGGAGGATGTCGAAGGCCTGAGCGACAGGCTTGCGGCGGATCAGATCGACCACCAGGCGGGCCTTGCTGGGGGAAACACGCACGTACTTAGCGACGGCGCGAACCTCGGTGGCCTCAGTTTCAATAGACTTAGTTGCCATTTACGGTTAACCCCCTATTTGGCCTTGTGGCCACGGAACGTACGAGTCGGCGCGAACTCGCCGAGCTTGTGACCAACCATGGACTCGGTAACATACACGGGCACATGCTTGCGGCCGTCGTGGACGGCGATGGTGTGACCAACCATCTCGGGGAAGATGGTGGACGCGCGGGACCAGGTCTTCACGACGTCCTTCTTGCCAGCCTCGTTCATCGCGGTGATACGCGAGAGAAGGCGAGTCTCCACGAACGGGCCCTTTTTGAGACTTCTGCTCATAAGTGCTTTCTCCTAAAACTCGGTATCCGAAATTACTTCTTACGGCGACGAATGATGTGCTGGTTCGAGACCTTCTTCTTCTTGCGCGTACGAAGGCCCTTCGTCGGCTTACCCCAGGGGGTAACAGAGGGACGACCAGAGGTGTGGTTCTTGCCCTCGCCACCGCCGTGCGGGTGGTCGACAGGGTTCATGACGGTACCGCGGACGGTCGGGCGCACGTTCATGTGACGCTTACGGCCGGCCTTGCCGATGACGATGTTGGCGTGATCGGCGTTGCCGACCTCACCGACGGTAGCGCGGCAGGTAACGAGGATGCGGCGCATCTCGGAGGAAGGCATACGGACGATAGCGTACTTGCCCTCCTTACCCATCAGCTGGCAGGAGTTACCGGCGGAACGAGCGATAGCAGCGCCCTTGCCCGGCTGGAACTCGACGGCGTGGATGAGCGTACCGACGGGGATGTCGGCGAGGGGCAGAGCGTTGCCCGGCTTGATGTCGGCGTCAGAACCGGACATGATGGTCTGACCGACCTCGAGGCCCTTGGGGGCCAGGATGTAGCGCTTCTCACCGTCAGCGTAGTGCAGCAGAGCGATGCGAGCGGAACGGTTCGGATCGTACTCGATCGTGGCAACCTTGGCGGGCACGCCGTCCTTGTTGCGCTTGAAGTCGATCACGCGGTAACGACGCTTCACGCCGCCGCCCTGGTGGCGGGTGGTGATGCGGCCGTTGTTGTTACGACCGGCCTTCTTGGGCAGGGGCTCGAGAAGAGACTTCTCGGGCTTGGTGCAGGTGATCTCGGAGAAGTCGGAGATCGTCTGCCAACGCCTACCAGCGGAGGTCGGCTTAAGGTGCTTTACAGCCATTACAATCCCTTTCAATAGGAATCCGTTAGCCATCGCAGACAGGGATTCGAGGTTCTGCCTCGGGTGCGATGACACCGGACGTATACACGGTTCCGGGCGTGTCCATTTTATACGCCCAAAACCTTGAGCTCTCGCCTCCCCTATTTGGGAGGCATGAGCTCACTCAACAGCAGCGAGTCTTAGGCCTGGTTGCCAAAGACCTCGATGGTGTCGCCCTCGGCCAGCGTGACAATGGCCTTCTTCCAAGAACGGGTCTTGCCGGCGACATAGCGCACGCGCTTGGTCTTGGGCTTGACCGTCAGGGTGTTCACGCGAACGACCTTGACGCCGAAGATCTCCTCGACAGCGTCCTTGATCTGATACTTGTTAGCATCCTTGGCGACCTCGAACGTGTACTTGTTCTGCTCCATGCCGGAGAAGGAACGCTCGGACACGATCGGACGGATGATGATCTCGTGGGCGGTCATTTATGCAAGCACCTCCCCGAAGTGAGCGGCGATGTCGGCGGGCATCAGCACAGCGTTGTTGTTGACGAGATCGTAGGTGTTGGCCTCGTCGGCAGTGATGATGAACGTCTTGGGAATGTTGCGGAACGACAGGTAGGCGTTGACGTCCTCATCGCGAACGATGATGGTCAGACGCTTGCCCTCAAGGCCGAGAGCCTTGAGCATGGCGACGGCAGCCTTGGTGGAAGGCTTCTCGAAGCCGTAGTCGTCGACGAGCACGAGCTCGCCATCGGCCAGCTTGGCGGACAGCGCGGAGCGCATAGCCAGCTTGACCTCCTTGTTGTTCATACGCTTAGCGTAGGAACGGGGCTTGGGGGCGAAGACGACGCCACCGTGACGCCACTGGGCAGCACGGATGGAACCCTGGCGGGCACGACCGGTGCTCTTCTGACGCCAAGGCTTCTTGCCGCCACCGGAAACCTCAGAGCGGCCCTTAGCAGACTGGGTGCCCTGACGCCAAGAGGCCATCTGGCACTTGACGATATGGTGCATAACGTGGATGTTCGGCTCGATGCCGTACACCTCAGCGGCGAGCTCGGCCTCGGCGACCTTCTTGCCCTCGCTGTTCTTTACTTCAAACTTTGCCATTTAAGTGTTCTCCTTGGTATGACGCTGGGCTAAATGGGCTGGGCCCTTAGGCCATACGGATGGCGACGAGACCATTCTTGGCACCCGGGACAGCGCCCTTGACCAAGATGAGGTTCTGCTCGGCATCGATGCGGACAACGGAAAGGTTCTTGACGGTAACGCGCTCGTTACCCATGTGACCGGCCATCTTGACGCCCTTGAGGACGCGCGCAGGATAGGCGCACTGACCGATAGAACCGGGGTGACGCTGGAAGTGAGAACCATGCGTCATAGGACCGCGGCGCTGACCCCAGCGCTTGATGCGACCCTGGAAGCCCTTACCCTTGGAGGTACCGATGACGTCGACCTTCTCGACATCAGCGAAATCAGCGACGGTGACGACCTCGCCGACCTTGTGCTCCTCGCCGTTCTCGACGCGGACCTCACGAAGGAAGCGGACAGGCTCGACGCCGGCCTTGGCGAAGTGACCAGCCATGGGCTTGTTCACGTTCTTGGCCTTGATGTCGCCGAAACCGATCTGGACGGCGTCATAGCCGTCGGTTGCCTGAGTTTTAACCTGCGAGACAGCGCAGGGGCCAGCCTGGATGACCGTGACGGGAACGACGTTGTCGTCCTCGTCCCAAACCTGGGTCATGCCAATCTTGCGGCCGAGAATCATGCTGATCAAGATATGATCCCAACTCTCGCGTGGTCTTGGGACAATGCGTACACCACCGAGCGTACGCCCCTAGAGGACCACTACTTACACGACGTGCTCCCCAGCCTTGTATTTCGCCCGGACTACCTGACAACCCTATTAAGCAGGCATTTTGTCCAGCCAGAATACTCCCCTGGTTACACACAGCTGTTTAGTATACACGGCTGCGGGCGTATCCATCGAGATTCATATTTCACTCACATTGTTTACGCAGGTAAAGTGCGTGGCACGTTCCCAGTGTGCGGCGGAGGGGGCGGGCCTGAGACATATTAAGGTTGCCGCTCTACAGTCCTGCTCACGACGGAGAGCACATTAAGTGCTCTCCTGTTCGTGCGGAACTCGCGACAACCTTAATATGTCTCAGGCCCGCCCCCTCCGCCGCACACTGTGAACGCCACGTTGATGTCTGCTAAACCTTGCTCGCTCAGCTAATTACTTTGTTGGGGGTCCACTATTTGCTGGAGAGTGAACTTGCATTGGAGCGTATCGTCCTCTTCTCGCGCATCGTCAAACTCGAAGATCATGATGGCGCAGTTGGGGAGTTTTGCTGGGAGTTTGAAGCCCTCTGGGGCGGCGGCTTTGATGAATTGGCGGCTGGCGCTGCCGTGGCTTACTGCTAGGAGGGTTTCGATGCCCTCGGCGCCCATGAGATTGGTGAGGGTGCCTACCATGCGTTCTTGCAGCGCGCGGCTTCCTTCTCCTCCGAAGGGGACCAAGTCCTCGCCCGGATCCCAGACGTCGGTGGGTAGCGCGTCGTGGGGGCCTTCTTCGAAGGAGCCGTAGCTGCGCTCGATAATGCCTTCGCAGGGCTCGACTGCGGCGCCCGGACCGAGGAGTTCGCATGCGACGAGACTTGCCGTGTCCATGGCTCGACCTAAGGGTGATGAGACCACTTTGTCGGGGACGACGCCGTGGGTCTTGAGCCATGCGGCTGCCATTCCCGCTTGCTTGCGGCCCAGGTCGGTCAACGGAGAATCGCAGCGGCCCTGGACCAGCTTTTTAACGTTGAATTCTGTCTGACCGTGGCGGAGTAGATATAGACGCTTCATGCTCTCCCCTTCTGTACAACTTGCTTTACCGGCACAGCCCTACTCGTGGGTATGGCCTACGTAGTCTTCGTCGATGGTAATCTTGGCAATCGACTTGGGATATTCGGATTCGACACGTTTCGCCAACGCGCGCTTTAGGTCCTCGGCGCTCATCGCCAAATCCGAGGGACGTACGCAGTCAAAGATCACGTTGGTATGCGTGGGACCCGGCACACAGCGCAGGTCGTGGATCGAGAGGCGACCATCGATCTCCTGGGCCATGGCGTTAATGCGCAAACGCATGCTCGCCACTTTGGGGTCGTCAGTCACGATGGGGTCGTAGTGAAGCGTGACGATCATGCCGTCTTCGACCCTAAATGCCTGCTCAATATTGTCGAGCGTGTCGTGACTTTCCAGCGGGCTGGCCTCGGCTGCCATCTCGGCGTGAGCGCTTGCGAACTTCCTGCCCGGGCCGTAGTCGTGAACCATCAAATCGTGAACGCCCAAAACGCCGGGATAGCTCATGATCTTGTCTCGAATGTGCTTGACCAGCTTAGGATCGGGCGTCTGGCCCAAAAGCGGGCTCACCGTATCCTGGATGAGTTCAAAACCGCTCCAGCCAATATAGGCGCCAACGGCAAGGCCGACCCATGCGTCAAGATTGATATGCGTCACCTGAGAAACAATCGCGCACGCCAGCACGGCGCCCGTAGCAAGAACATCGTTCTTGGAATCCTGCGCGGTCGCATGCAGCGTCTCGGACTCAATGCGATCGCCGAGCTTTTGGTTGAGGGCCGCCATCCAGAGCTTTACAACCATCGAAAGCGCTAGAACTGCCACCAGGGCAAGCGAGAACTCGACAGGCTCCGGGTTGACGATACGCTCCACCGAAGACTTCACCAGTTCGATGCCAATAAGCAGCACGAGCGCCGCCACAACCAGACCCGAGAGATACTCGTAGCGGCCATGTCCGTAAGGATGCTCGGGGTCGGCCGGCTTGCTCGCCAGCTTAAAGCCAAGCACGCTCACGATGTTCGAGCTGGCATCGGACAGGTTGTTCATAGCGTCCGCCACAATCGAAACCGATCCCGACAGCACACCAATTGCGCCCTTCGCAGCGCAAAGCGCAACATTGGCGAGAATACACACCACGCCCGTCAACGTGCCCACGCGCGCACGGTCGCCCTGTGCGCGCTTAACAATCCACTCGACCATCTGCATCCGCCCCCACGGTACTACCTATATATCTATTGCTCAAACGGATTGTAGTGTAGCCACTTTGTCCTCCAGATACAAAAAGGCCGCAACCCGCACGGGCCACGGCCTTGGAATGTGGCAAAGGAATCGTCCTTGTGTCGCACAGGTTTACGCGCTTACTTCGGCCACGCTCTTCGAGGTTTCGGGTGAATCGGCTCCGTCTTCTGCCGCTTGCCCCTTCGCCGGCACCACGCCAAAGCAGTAGCTCAGCGCTGCAGACACCGCAAATGCCACACCGCCGGCAGCACAGCACCACAGCAGGTTCGAGATGCCGCCCGTGGCAAAGCCAATGACCATGAGGACATTCGTCATGCCGATGGTATAGGCCGTAACGTGGCCCACGGCCGCAACAAGGCCTCCGACGGCGCCGCCAATGGCCATGCACGTCAGGCACCTGCCATATTTTTTAAAGCCGCAACCGTACAGCGCCGGCTCGCTTACGCCGCCAATCACGCCCGAGATTGAATAGCCCAGCATGAGCGTCTTCTCGTCCTTATCCGCAACGCGGAGCGACGCGCCAAAGGGCATGCCCCAAACGGCAAACGTTGCCATCGTCGCGGCGATCAGAATGCACGAATCCGTTCCCACACTCATAAACTGCGCATAGGCGAGCGATAGGACAACGTTGCTGATGCCCGCAATCTTAAGGAACTCCCAACCCGCGGCAAGCCCCATGAGCGTAAGCAGCGACACGATGCCACCGGAATTGCCAAGCATAACCATAAGCTGTCCCAACAGCATGCCCAGATAGCTGCCCGCCGGCGCCGTAATGCACAGTGAAACCGGAACCATGACGAGCATGGTTGCAAACGGAACGAACGAAAACGCCACGGCCTTAGGGATAACGCGCCGAAAGAAACACTCCACTCGCCATAGCACGGGCACCGAGATGAGAACCGGAATAACAGTCGTCGTGTAATCGTTGACCGGCGCGGGAAGCAGGCCATACACGGAAGTCATCGATGCCCCCGTCGTCGATGCGGCATCGACGAGCTTAAGCAAATCGGGCGCAATCAATACGCCGCCCAGCATCATGCCCAGCTGCTCCGAGCAACCGAGCTGGCGGGCGGCCGCCCAACCAAGATAAATGGGCAAAAAGTAGTAGCCGGCGTTATAAAGCCAACTGTAGAACAAGCGATAGATTTCGGAATCGGCAGACCACAGGCCCAGCATGCCTTCGCCCATAATGACGGCGACGGTGCGGAACAACGCCGCGCAGACAATAAAGGGCAGCGCCGACATCATGCTTTTGGACAGATAGTTCACCACGGCCATGGCGTTTGATGAAACCGTCGTTGTAAACGAGGTGTTAGAAACTTGTGACATGGAACGCCTTTCCCAATGTGACATGCGGGCTGTCCCTTTGTCACATCGTGCGGTACCGACCGATTGCGCGGTACTTTTCGTAGCGGAGGTTTGTGAGGGTCGCGTCGTCGAGCTGCCCAAGCGTATCAAAGGCATCAAATGCCGAGGACATGACGGCGCCGGCGATCTCCTCATGCGACAGGCCCCTATCGTCAACGATGCCGTCGATGATGCCGAGTGCCAACAGATCGGGGGCCGTGAGCTTAAGCGCCTCGGCGGCCTCATTAGCGCGCTCGGTATCCTTCCACAGGATCGACGCACAGGCCTCGGGGCTCACGACCGAATAGGCCGAGCTCGAGAGCATCAGGATGCGGTCGGCCACGGACAGCGCCAGCGCGCCACCAGAGCCGCCCTCGCCTGTCACCACCGAGACAATCGGTGTCTTAAGGCCGCTCATCTCCATGAGATTCTGGGCAATCGCCTCGCCCTGGCCGCGCTCCTCGGCACCGATGCCGCAAAACGCGCCCGAAGTATCGACCAGGCACAGAACCGGTCGACCAAACTTTTCGGCCTGGCGCATAAGACGACGCGCTTTGCGGTAGCCCTCGGGATGTGCCATACCAAAGTTGCGACGCATGCGCTCTTTGGTCGTGGTGCCGCGTTCGATGGCGATGACCGTTACGGGGCGTCCGTCTTTCCAGCCAATGCCAGCCACCACAGCGGCGTCGTCGCCAAAGTAGCGGTCCCCGTGCAGCTCCACAAATCCATCCAGGCCCAGCGAGATCATCTCGCCTGCCGTGGCGCGATCTGCCGAGCGGGTCTGCTTGACAATCTCGAGCGCGGTTTTTGGTGCGGCCGAGCGCTTGAACAAGTGTCCCAACTTTTTGCCGCGGCGGCCCGTATGCACGATCTCATGCGGTGCCCCCAGGCCGGGCGCGTGCCCTTCGTGCAGCGCCAGCAGCTCGCCTACCGTGAGCGCAATCTCGCCACGCGGAACAACGGCATCGCAAAAGCCGTGCTCCAGCAAAAACTCGGAGCGCTGGAATCCCTTGGGCAGGCGCTTGTGCATGTTCTGCTCGATCACGCGCGGGCCGGCAAATGCCGTCAGGGCATCGGGCTCGGCCAGGATAATGTCGCCCTCCATGGCAAAGCTCGCGGTCACGCCTCCGGTCGTGGGGTCGGTGAGCACCGTGATATACAGGCCACCCGCCTCGCTGTGGCGCCTAACCGCCGCAGAAATCTTGGCCATCTGCATAAGCGATGTCACGCCCTCTTGCATGCGCGCACCGCCCGAAACGGTAAAGCCGACAACTGGCAATCCCATCTCGGTCGCACGCTCAAATGTGCGACAGATCTTCTCGCCCACCACGGAACCCATCGAGCCCATCATAAAGTTGGCATCCATAAAGAAGAGAGCTGTATCGCAACCGCAGATTTTGCCCCTGCCGCACACAACGGCATCGCGCTCGCCCGAACGCTCGCTCACGCTCTTGAGTTTGTCGGCATAACCGGGAAACGAGAGGAAGTCCTCCGACGCCAGATTAGCATCCCATTCCTCAAACGTGCCCTCGTCGACCGTCATGCGCATACGGTCGCGCCCGCTCACGCGAAAGTGCTTGCCGCAACGAGGGCAGACCTCGAGGTTGTCGTGCAGGCGCGCCTCATCGATCACACGGCGGCACTCCGGGCACTTGATAAACACGTGGCGCGCGGGAAACTCGGCGCACGACTCGGTTATCGGCCCCTCGAGGACGTTGACCGTCTTCGCTTTTCTATTCATCAGCATAGAGATGCCCCATCAGATCGGTGTGATACATGCCCGACGAGAACTCTTCATTTGCCAGCACGTCGAGCTGAAGCTCGCTGTTTTCGCTCACGCCCTCAATCACGAGCTCGCCCAGGGCCGAACGCATCTTGCGAATGGCGCCGTCACGCGTGGGCGCACACACGATGAGCTTGCCAAGCATGGAGTCGTAGTACGGCGGAACGTTCGCACCGGTAAACATGGCGGAATCCCAGCGCACGCGCGGACCACCCGGCACACGCAACGCGGTGACCGTTCCGCATGACGGCAGAAAGTCCGGCGTTTCGGCATTGATGCGGCACTCCATGGCGTGGTTGCGGACCGGCATGTCCTCCTGCTCAAAGGGCAGAGGCTGGCCGGCTGCCACGCGCAGCTGCCACTTGACCAAGTCGGTATCGGTCACAAACTCCGTAACCGGATGCTCTACCTGCAAGCGCGTGTTCATTTCCATAAAGTAGAAATTGCCGTCGTCCGAATACAGGAACTCGATGGTACCGGCTCCTTCGTAGCCGACGGCACGAGCCAGGTCACGCGCTGCCTTGTGCATGCGAGCACGAATGTCGTCGTGTCCGTCGAGGCACGGCGCGGGGCTCTCCTCGATCAGCTTTTGGTTGCGACGCTGCACCGAGCACTCGCGCTCGCCGAGCGAAAACACATGGCCCTGCTTATCGGCCATAATCTGCACCTCAACGTGGTGCGCCGGCGCGACGAACTTCTCCATGTAGCACTCGCCGTCGCCAAAGACGGCCTCGCCCTCGGCACGCGCCTCGATGAACGCCTTTGCCGCATCTTCCACGCGCTCGACCTTGCGAATGCCGCGACCGCCACCGCCGGCGCGCGCCTTAATAAGCACGGGGCAGCCGATGCGCTCGGCCTCGGCTGTTGCCTCCTCGGGACTTTTGAGCAAATCGCAGCCCGGCACGATGGGCACGCCCGCCGCGGCAGCCGTTCGACGTGCGGCGTCCTTGTCGCCCATGCTGTCGATGACCTCGGCCGAGGGACCGACAAACGCCAGACCGTATTTGTCGCAGTCGCGCACGAAGCTCGCCTTCTCGGAGAAAAAGCCATAGCCGGGATGAATTGCCTTAGCTCCCGACTTTACGGCACAGGTGAGCACGGCATCGTCGTTGAGGTAGCTCTCGGCAAGACGCGGACCGCCGATGCAATACGCCTCGTCGGCAAGCTGCACGTGCAGCGCGCCCGCATCGGCCGTGGAGTAGACAGCGACGGTCTTGATGCCCATATCGCGGCACGCGCGGATAACACGGACCGCGACTTCGCCGCGGTTGGCGATGAGCACTTTGTCGAACATGAAGCCTTCCTTAACTTTCGTGCATGAGTGCAAAAGACATATCGGCGCGGCAGCAAACCTCACCGTTGACGCTCGCAGTACCCGTCGCAAAGCGGAACGGCCCGCGCGCACGTGTGATGGAGCACACCAGATCCACCGTGTCGCCCGGGCGCACTGGACGCTTAAAGCGCACCTTGTCCAGACTCGTGTAGAACGGCGTCGCGCCGCGCGCCTCCTCATCGCCCATCAGCAGCACGCAGCAGTTCTGGGCGAGCATCTCGCACTGAATCACGCCGGGGACGACCGGGTTTCCCGGAAAATGCCCCTGCAAAAAGTACTCGTCGCCCGTAATCGTGAACTTGCCGTGGGCCTCGTCGCCCACCAGCTCGGCTTCGTCGAGCAAAAGCATCGGCTCGCGATGCGGTAACAGTTCTTTAAGCTCTTCTTTGTTCATGGATATCACCTATCCGATCCTCATGAGGCAGCTGCCAAACTCCACGAGGTCGCCGTCGGCCACGCAGATCTCGAGCACCTCGCCATCCGCCTCTGCCGTTACCTCGTTGAGAACCTTCATGGCCTCGATGATGCAGAGGGTCTCGCCGGCCTTGACCTTGGAGCCCACGTGCACAAACGGCTCGTCGCCCGGCGCCGGGGCAGCATAGAACACGCCGACCATGGGAGCGGTCACCTCGGTGCCCTTGGGCTCCGGCGCGGCGGCAGGTGTCTGCGCGGCGGGTTCAGGTGCGGCGGCAGGCATGGCGACAGGAGCCACCGCCGGAGCAGTCACGGCACCCGGCATAGGCATGGGCATGGCAACCGGCTGCGCGGCGCTCGCGCGCTCGAGCTCGACCGCGGTGCCATCGGGCTCCTCAACGCGTACGCGCGTGAGGCCGCGGTCCTCCATAACATCGGCTATCTCGGCAAGTCTTTTGGAATCCATGCTCTAGCTCCTCGTATATCTACGCAGCGCGATGGCGGCGTTGTGCCCGCCAAAGCCCAGGTTGGTCGAAAGCGCCCAGGTAAGGTCGGCGCGAACCGCGCGATTGGGCGTGTAGTCAAGATCGCAGGCGGGATCGGGTGTGTGGTAGTTAATGGTCGGCGGCACCACGCCCTGCTCGAGCGCCATGGCGCAGGCCATGACCTCGATGGCACCCGTGGCACCGATCATGTGGCCGGTCATCGACTTAGTCGACGAGACGTGCGCGGCGCGCGCCGCGTCCTCGCCGAGCGCACGCTTAATGCCCGCCGTCTCGGACGAATCGTTGAGCTTGGTCGATGTGCCGTGGGCATTGATGTAGAGACCCTCGGAAGGCTTGACGTCGCCCTCGGTCACCGCCAGCGATATCGCGCGGGCAATGCCGGCAGCCTCGGGATCAGGGCTCGTGATGTGATAGGCATCATCGGTGTTGCCGTAGCCCACGACCTCGGCATAAATGTGCGCCCCGCGAGCCAGCGCGTGTTCCATGCTCTCGAGCACGAGCACGCAGGCGCCCTCGCCCATCACAAAGCCGTCGCGATTCGCATCGAACGGACGGCATGCCGTCGACGGGTCGGGGTTGGTAGTGAGTGCACGGCAGGACGTAAAGCCTGCAACGGCATCGGGGATAATGGCCGCCTCGGCGCCGCCCGCGAGGATCGCGTCGGCATAGCCATGCTTGATGGCGCGGAACGCCTCGCCCACGGCATGGGCCGAGGTCGCGCACGCGGTCACCACGGGCAGGGTCGGGCCTTTTGCCTTGTGGCGGATCGCGATATTGCCCGAAGCCATGTTGGGAATCATCATCGCGATCATGTAAGGCGATGCGCGACGAGGCCCCCGATCGGCGATCGCGTGGACGTTGTCGACGAGTGTCTGCATGCCGCCCACACCCGAGCCCACGTAGACGCCCAGGCGCTCTCGATCGATGGCGCCTTCGACATCAAAGCCCGCATCGTGCATGGCCTCGTCCGAAGCCGCCATCGCAAACTGAACGCAGGGGTCGAGGTGCTTGGCATCGTGCTTACCAAAGTACTCGTTGCCGTCAAAGCCCTTGACCTCGGCCGCCACCTTGACAGCAAACGCATCCGTATCGAAGTGCGTAATCGGGCCGATACCGCACGTGCCGGCGCACATAGCCGCCCAAGTGACAAGCGCCGTGTTGCCGAGCGGCGATACGGCACCGATGCCGGTGATTGCAACTCTCTGTTCCATCTTGGTCTCCTCATTTAAGCCGTTGATCGGCCCTGGTTTCTACATCGCCATTCCGCCGTCGACGCGCACGACCTCGCCCGTAATGTAGGCCGCCGCATCGCTCGCCAGAAAGCGCACCACGCCGGCCACTTCCTCGGGGCGCGCCATGCGCTTCAGGGGAATCTGCTCCTCGGTTGCCGCACGCACCTTCTCCGAAAGCTTTGCCGTCATATCCGTCTCGACAAACCCCGGGGCGACCGCGTTCACTCGTACGCCGCGGGGCGCAAGCTCGCGCGCTACCGCCTTGGTCAGGCCGATGACGCCCGCCTTGGAGGCAGCGTAGTTGGCCTGTCCGGCGTTGCCCATCAGGCCCACGACCGAGCTCATGTTGACGACGCAACCGCCGCGCTGACGCATAAAGGTCTTGGTGAGCGCGCGCGTCATATTGAATGTTCCCTTGAGATTGACATCGAGCACGCGATCGAAGGCGTCATCGCCCATACGCATGAGCAGGCCATCGCGGGTGATGCCAGCGTTGTTGACGAGCGCCCAAATGGAGCCAAAGTCGTTGAGGACCGCTTCCACGCACGCGTTGACGGCAGCGGGATCGGCCACGTCGCATTGATATGCGCGTGCCGCGGCGCCAGCCGCCTCGCAGGCTTCGCACGTCTCGCGCGCCGCATCGACGCTGCCGGCATAGACGACGGCGATATCAAAGCCGTCCTCCGCCAGACCGACAGCGCAGGCACGGCCGATACCCCGCGAGCCGCCCGTGATCAGCGCCACACGGCGCGATCCGTCGCGCCCGAGCGCGCCGTTGTTTAAATTGCCCATGTCATTCCTTTCGGGTTACAGCCCTGTGGACTATGCGAGCTCGTCGGCAATAGCTGCGACCTGCTCGGCCGTTTCGCATGAATACGCACGAACGTCGCTCAACGTACGCTTGACCAGGCCCGACAGCGTTTTGCCGGGGCCGACCTCAATAAACGTGTCGATGCCTTGATCCTGCAGAGCATGCAGCGTATCGACCCAGCGCACGGCATGACTCACCTGGTTGGCCAGCACCTCCGATGCCGCCTGCGGGTCGGCCGGATAGGGAGCCGCCGTCATATTTGCCATGACCGGAATCAGCAAAGGGGACGGGGCGTGCCCGGCTTGGATATACGTCGCCAGCCCCTCAGTCGCCTCGGCCATATAGGGGCTATGGAATGCACCCGACACCGCGACCTTCATGGCGCGACCGCCAGCCTCTTTTACCAGGGCGTCGAGGTTCTGCAACGCATCGGGCGCTCCGGCCACAACCGTCTGCTGCGGGCTGTTGTAGTTGACCGGCCAGCAGTCCTCGCCGGCCTGTTTTGCCAAACCCTCGACTTGCGCCGCATCGAGTTTGATGACGGCGCGCATGCCACCGGGGTGACGCTCGGCCGCCGTGGCCATCAATGCCGCGCGCTCGCACACGAGCTCAAAACCCGCTCGCGTATCGAATGCCCCCGCAAAGGTGAGTGCAGCGACCTCGCCCAGCGAGAATCCCGCACAGGCGGCAGGTACCACGCCGCGCTCGCGCAGGGCGGTAGCCGCTGCCAGGTCGTGAACGAACACGCACGGCTGCGTGTTCTCGGTCTGCGAGAGCTCCTCCTTGGAGGCGCTCCGGCACTGCTCGCTGGTCCCCGGGCGCACCTCGTCGGCAATGGCGAACACCTCGGCGGCCGCCGGCGATGTCTCGATCAGATCGATGCCCATCGCGGGGTGTTGGGCACCCTGGCCGGCAAACAAAAACGCTACGCCACCCATGCGCACGCACCCTTCAGGACATGCTCGGCGCCATCGACAAGATCGTCGACGATTTCGCGTGCGCTCTGGCGCTCGTTGACCATGCCGGCAATCTGTCCGCACAAATACGAACCCTCTTGGTAATTACCGTCCTTTGCGGCTTTACGAAGCGCGCCCGTGCCCATGGCCCCGAGCTCCTCGGGGCTTGCGCCCGCCGCCTCGTTCTTGGCATACGCGTTGGTGAAGGGGCTCTTGAGGGCGCGAACCGGATGTCCCGTCGAGCGACCGGTCGCACGCGTCGAGGTGTCGCCCGCCTTAAGCACCAGCTCTTTGTACTGTTCAGATACGGTGCACTCGTTTGCGACCAGAAAGCGTGTTCCCACCTGGACGCCGGCAGCGCCGAGCATAAAGGCGGCCGCCACACCGCGGCCATCGGCGATGCCGCCAGCCGCAACCACGGGAATATCGACCGCATCGACAACCTGCGGCACCAGTGCCATCGTCGAGGTCTCGCCAATATGGCCGCCTGATTCGGTACCCTCGGCAACCACGGCAGTGGCTCCGCGACGCGCCACGAGACGCGCCAGCGCCACCGAAGCCACGACGGGAATAACCTTGATGCCCGCATCGCCCCAGGCCTTCATGTACTTGGTGGGATTGCCGGCGCCGGTCACCACAACGGGCACCTGCTCATCAATCACCACTTGTGCGACCTCGTCGACAAACGGGCTCATGAGCATAACGTTGACGCCAAAGGGCTTATCCGTCTTGGCGCGCAGCTCGTGAATCTGATCGCGCAACCAGTTTGCGTCGGCATTCATGGCCGCGATAATCCCTAAGCCGCCTGCCTCGGACACGGCAGATGCCAGCGAGGCGTCGGCAATCCAGGCCATGCCACCCTGGAACACGGGTTTTTCGATGCCGAGCAGATCGCAGAGAGGAGACTTGAGCATCACTACTTCTCCAATGCCGCCTCGACCGTATCGACGAACTCGCCGACCGTCTTGGGATTCTCCTCGGTATCGAGCTCAATGCCAAACTCGTCCTCGACGGCGACGAGGATTTCGACAGTGCCAAGGCTGTCGAGACCAATCTCCTCGAGCGTTGACTCGGGCTTCATCTCGACGTCGTCAAGGCCAGCCGTCTCGCGGATAACGTCGCAAACGCGCTCGAAGGTCTTCTGATCTGCCATGGTAGTTCTCCTTTGTTTGTGCCCTAGGGGCGGTTTTATTTCCTATGTGCGACTACTTCCAACGAAGCAGATAGCCACCTATATCCAGGCCGGCGCCAAATCCAACGAGGGCGATGGTGTCGCCCGCATTCAGTGCGTCGGTGCGTGCCAGCCGGTCAAGCGCAAAGGGAATGCAGGCGCTCGAAATGTTGCCGGTCTCGCGCAACGTGCGAACCACGCGCTCGTCCGGCACGCCCAGGCGCTTGACCGCCTGGCTCAGGATTCGTTCGTTAGCCTGATGGAATACAAAATGATCGATGTCTTCGACCGAAATGCCCGCATCGATCGCAAGCTTATGGACCGTGTCGCAGATGGCGTTGACGCCGAACTTGAACACGCGGCGGCCATTCATGGACAGCACGCTCGCGCTATCTGCGGAAGCCTTAAACGGCGAGGTGCCGACCAGACCGGGAACGCGCAACGTCTCGACGTCGGGCGCCGTCGAAAGCTCAACGGCAAGGGGGCTGTCTCCCCCAGCCTCAATCACTGCGGCGCCTGCCCCATCGCCAAAGAGCACGCAGGTGGCACGGTCGGTCCAGTCGAGCGCGCGCGTCATCTGCTCGGCAGCAACGACAAGCACGCGCTCGGCACGGCCGCGGGCGATATAGCCCTCGGCGACATCGAGCGCAAATACGAAGCCGGCGCAGGCCGCCGAGACATCGAAGGCAGGGCACGTCGCGCCTAGTCGTTCAGCAACGGCACACGCCTCAGCGGGAACAAGGTGGTCACCCGTCGTCGTCGAGCAGACGATCAGATCCAGCTGGCTCGCGTCGATTCCGGACACCTGGAGTGCCCGCTCGCTCGCCGCTACGGCAAGGTCGTCAAGTGACTCGGTGGTGCAGACGTGGCGGCTCTTGATACCGGTGCGGGTAAAAATCCACTCATCCGAGGTATCGAGGAACTCAGACAGCTCGTCATTGGAAACACTGCGCTCAGGAAGCGCCGAGCCTGTTCCAAGAATCGTGAAACCCATCACTAGCCTCCTTTGGGTTGTTGACGTGTTTACATCGACCAAGAGAGGATAGCGCATTTTAGACGTTGTTGACGTGTTAACATTAAATTGTCCAAATGCGACAAAGGCTTCACATTGTGTCTATCTCTCGACACCATTACGCGATTGCCTTATTAACTTAGGAGGTAGCAACCGTTATGGATGCCAAATTAACGATAGTCGACGTAACCGGATCGACCAACGATGACCTGCTCGAAGCAGGAAAACAGGGAGCGCCGCACGGCACAGGACTTGCCGCCCGGGCTCAAACAGCAGGACGCGGCCGGCGCGGGCACAAGTGGGACTCAACCGTCGGCAACTTATTGCTTTCGATTGTCCTGCGCCCATGCGTTAATCCTGCAAAATACTCTGGACTTGCCGCCGTCAGCGGCCTAGCGGTACTCGAGACGCTCAAAAAGCAGGGCCTTGCAAACGAGATTGGCCTCAAATGGCCCAACGATCTGGTCGCGCGAGGACGCAAGCTCGGCGGCATTCTGGTCGAGGCCGCACGCGATAACGAAGGCAAACCTTTCGCCGTCTGCGGCATTGGTGTCAACGTAAACTACACGCCCCAAGAGGTGCCCGATGGCGGCCTGGCGGCAATTGGCCTCTCGGACCTCAACGAGAGCGTTCCCGCCGTCGACATGCTCCTCGATGAGGTCTATCACGCAGTTATAGACGCTGTAGATGCCTGGGCAGAGCGCCCCAACGCCAAGGAAGAAGACGCCGGTCCGCTCGCGCCCGTCCGCGACGAATATATCGCTCACCTCAATTGGATTGGGAAGCACGTTATCGCCCGCTCCCCCGCTGGAGACGAGCTGGCGCGAGGCATATTTAGAACGGTCGACGATTGCGGCCGCGCAAGCATTGAGACCGAGAGCGGCTTGTGCGTCTTCCACTTCGAAGAAGCGTCCTTGCGCCCCCTGAGCGAATAGGACGCCGCAGCCGTCGGCTCGGCAGACGAATTCGCTATCCCAAAATATAAACTCAAAACAAAAGGGCCCCGCTACCGTAACGGCAGCGGGGCCCTTTAAGCTATGAGCGATATCGCTTAGAGCTTGATGTCGATGTCGACGCCAGCGGGGAGGTCGAGACGCATAAGCGAATCAACGGTGCCCGAGGTGGGGTCGAGGATGTCGATGAGGCGCTTGTGGGTGCGCATCTCGAACTGCTCACGGGAGTCCTTGTTCACGTGCGGCGAACGGATAACCGTGTACAGGTTGCGCTCGGTGGGCAGGGGGACAGGACCGGAAACGCGAGCGCCGGTCTTCTGAGCGGTCTCGACGATGAGCTTCGCGGACTGATCGACGACCTCGTGATCATAGCCCTTGAGGCGAATGCGGATCTTCTGGGTAGCCAACTTAAACCTCCAAAGAGTGCGAGAGATGTTCTCGCGGATTACGTAACAGGGAGCTCGAACTTAGGCGTTCTTGCTCATGACCTCGTCCACAATGGACTTGGGCGCGGGCTCATAAGAGTCGAACTGCATCGTGTAGGATGCACGGCCCTGGGTCTGGGAGCGAAGGTCGGTAGCGTAACCGAACATCTCGCCCAGCGGCACCTTGGCACGGATGAGCTTGCTGTTCTTGCGATCCTCCATGCCCTCGATCTTGCCGCGGCGACCGGAGAGGTTGCCCATAACGTCGCCCATGTACTGCTCGGGGGTCTCGACCTCGACAGCCATGATCGGCTCGAGCAGCTGCGGATCGGACTTCTTGAGGGCGTCCTTGATAGCCATGGAACCGGCGATCTTGAAGGCGGCCTCGGAGGAGTCGACCTCGTGGTAAGAACCGTCGAACAGGGTGACCTTAACGTCGAGGACCGGGAAGCCGGCGATAACACCGGTGTTCAGGGCCTCCTGGATGCCCTTGTCGATGGACGGGATGTACTCCTTGGGCACGACGCCGCCGACGATAGCGTTGACGAACTCGTAGCCGAAGCCCTCCTCCATCTTCTCAAGCTTGATGACGGCGTGGCCGTACTGACCGCGACCGCCGGACTGACGGACGAACTTGCCCTCAGCCTTCTCGACGTCGTGACCAGCGGTCTCGCGGTAGGCGACCTGGGGCTTACCAACGTTAGCGTCAACCTTGAACTCGCGGAGCAGACGGTCGACGATGATCTCGAGGTGCAGCTCGCCCATGCCGGCGATGATGGTCTGGCCGGTCTCGTGGTTGGTGGACACCTGGAAGGTCGGGTCCTCCTCGGCGAGCTTGGTCAGAGCCAGGGACATCTTGTCCTGCTCGGCCTTGGTCTTGGGCTCGATGGCAACGTCGATAACGGGCTTAGCGAACTCGATCTTCTCGAGGACGATCTCCTTGCCCTCGGCGCACAGGGTGTCACCGGTGGTGGAGTTCTTGAAGCCGACGCAAGCGACGATGTCGCCGGCGGCAGCGTCGTCACGGTCGATACGCTCGGCGGCGTTCATCTCGAGGATGCGGCCGAGACGCTCGCGCTGACCGTTGGAAGCGTTAACAACGTAGGAGCCGGACTCGGCGCGGCCGGAGTAAACGCGGACATAGGTGAGCTTACCGACGAACGGGTCGGTCATGATCTTGAAGACCAGGCCGGAGAAGGGCTCGTCGAAGGAAGGATGACGCTGGATCTCCTCGCCGGTGTCCGGATCGGTACCGGTGACGGCCTCAACGTCGAGCGGGCTGGGCAGGTAGTCGACGACAGCGTCGAGCAGCTCCTGAACGCCCTTGTTCTTGTAGGCGGAGCCCACGAAGACGAGGTTGAGCTCGTTGGCCAGAACGCCCTTGCGCAGAGCAGCCTTGAGCTCCTCGACGGTGAAGTCCTCCTCCATGAGGATCTTCTCCATGAGCTCGTCGTCAAAGCTGGCAGCAGCGTCGAGAAGCTCCTCGCGCTTGGTGGCAGCGATGTCGGCAAACTCAGCCGGGATCTCGTCCATCGGCTCGGGGTAGGTCATGCCCTTCTCGTCGGCCTTGAAGTCCCATGCAGTCATGGTGACCAAGTCGATGACGCCCCAGAAGTTGTCCTCGGCGCCCATCGGGACCTGAGCGGCCACGGCGTTGGCGTCGAGACGATCCTTCATGGTCTCGATAGCGTTGAAGAAGTCAGCGCCCACGCGGTCATACTTGTTGATGAAGGCGATGCGGGGGACGTTAAAGGTGGAAGCCTGACGCCAAACGGTCTCAGACTGGGGCTGAACGCCGGCAACGGCGTCGAAGACGGCGACAGCGCCATCGAGGACGCGCAGGCAGCGCTCGACCTCGGCGGTGAAGTCAACGTGGCCCGGGGTGTCGATGATCTGGATGCGGTAGTCCTTACCGTCCTTGTTCCAGAAGCACGTGGTAGCAGCGGAGGTGATGGTTACGCCGCGCTCCTGCTCCTGAACCATCCAGTCCATGGTGGCAGCGCCCTCATGGACCTCACCGATCTTGTGGGTCTTACCGGTGTAGTAAAGAATACGCTCGGTCGTGGTGGTCTTACCAGCATCGATGTGAGCCATGATGCCGATGTTACGGGTATCGGAAAGCTTGTACTTAGGCTTAGCCATGTTAGTTCCTTACCTTAACTTACCAACGATAGTGAGAGAACGCGCGGTTGGCCTCGGCCATCTTGAAGACGTCCTCACGCTTCTTGACGGAAGCGCCCAGGCCGTTGGAAGCGTCGAGGATCTCGTTGGCGAGACGCTCGGCCATGGTCTTCTCCTTGCGAGCGCGGGAGAAGTTGACGATCCAGCGGATGCCCAGAGCGGTGGAACGACGGGAGTTGACCTCCATCGGGACCTGATAGGTAGCGCCACCGACACGCTTGGGCTTAACCTCGAGCGTGGGCTTGACGTTGTCCATAGCCTTCTTGAAGGTAGCGAGGGCGTCGCCACCCTCGGACTTCTCGGCAACGATCTCGAAAGCGGTGTAAACGATGCGCTCAGCGGTGGCCTTCTTGCCGTCAAGAAGGACCTTGTTGATGAGCTGAGTCACCAGGCGGTTGTTGTAAACGGCGTCAGGCTGAACCTCACGACGATTAGCTGCTGCACGACGCGGCATGTGAAATCTCCTTAAGTGTCTACCGTGCGGCGCTCAAGACGGCACACGGCGAAAGTATCAAAACGTTATCTGGCTTATTTGGCCTTGGGGCGCTTAGCACCGTACTTGGAACGGGCCTGCATGCGGTTCTGGACCGGAGCAGCGTCGTAGGCGCCACGGATGACGTGATAACGGACACCAGGGAGGTCACGGACACGACCGCCGCGGACGAGCACGATGGAGTGCTCCTGCAGGTTGTGGCCCTCACCCGGGATGTAAGCGGTAACTTCGATGCCGTTGACGAGGCGAACACGGGCAACCTTACGAAGAGCCGAGTTCGGCTTCTTGGGGCTCGTGGTGAAGACGCGGGTGCACACGCCGCGCTTCTGGGAGTTGTGCTGCAGAGCAGCGTTCTTGGACTTCTTGGGCACGGAACGACGGCCCTGGCGAACCAGCTGGTTAATAGTAGGCAAAGCGTACTCCTTCTCGAATGATTCCAGCTTTCTGTAAAGTGCAACGGCTTGAATCGAGGGGTCAGCATCCCCCTACGAAACACGCAGTTCGATAGGATACGTGGCGTTAGCTGTGCCGTCAACACACCACGCCGCCGGGCGTATCCCAAAATTGGCACATTTCCGCAAAGCCTACACAAAAGGAATCCCCTCCTGTGCGCGCTGGCGGATCCCCGGCCCGGACGGCGCGGGGGTTAAGTTTGCTGCTCTACAGTCCTGGCTCGCACGGAGAGCACATTAAGTGCTCTCCGGCTCGTGCGGAACTCGCGACAAACTTAACCCCGCGCTGCCCGGGCCGGGGATCCGACGTGCTCGTCGGGGCAACGTTACCTGCCAAAACGGGACAGGTTTATTTTGGTTGGTTTTATCTGGGGAAACGTCGCTTTAGCGCAAAATGGGCCGCTTCCCCTGGTGGGAAGCGGCCTCAGACCTTACGAATAGATGATGGTAAAGGGTTCTTGCGTTTGAGTCTCCCCTGTCGATGTGCACCTCGTGCCCTCAAGGGTTACCGAGACTACTTGATCGACATCGATCAGCTTTGTCGGCACCCAGATGTTCTCGCCGTTATTGCGCGCCAGTGAAACATAGAAGTTGTACGCGCCCGCGGCATCGTCTTTGATAACCTGCTCCGATCCATCCTTGTAGATGACGGTCAGTTTATGATCGACTGCTTCATCGCCCAGATCATCGATGTGCGTCTGGATGGAAAACGGGCTGATTTCAAGAGGTGAGTCGTCAGAGCTCAGCTTCTTTGTATCGACGTACGCTCCGATGCTAAACTCGGGCGTCGACACCTCGATCACCTTCGCATCCTCACCTTTGCCCTCCGTCCAACTGATATTCCAGGTGACCGCATGTCGTAAATCTCGATCGCGATTCCAAGATGCAAAGTACATCGTGCCGTTAATGACCGTGTCGCTTGAGGTGTCTTTATCAATTGTGCAGCGTGTGTCAGCCCATTTGTCGCCGAAGTTCATGCTGGGCGTGCCGATGCCTTGTTCTTCTTCACCATAGAGAACAAGTTCGCCTGTCTCTGCTGCCGGCTTGTAGTAGTTTACACCATTTGGATTGGACAACGTAAACGTCACGGCACCGCAACCGTTTTTATCGATAGCCATATCATGAATGTCGAGTGTATAGCCGTTGCCCTCGACGGACAGATTGACCTTCTGTACTGAACCCTCCAAACTTTGGGGCGCGATACCATCACCAAACTCTCTGGTGTAGGTATATTTAGTCCCCGACGAGCCACCTTGAGTCCAGGTAATGGACTCTCCGTTGCCATGGTTTCCCCAGGCAGAGGCAAAATAACTGGAATTGACGACGGCGTAGGCGACCCCTCCGGTCGCCAGCACTCCGGCAAGGCATCCGATCACGGCAACATACAGAGGCTTCGCGTGACCCTTTCGGCGAAGCGGCTCACCAGCAGCGGCATAAAGAACACGGTCAGCAAGATCGCTATCGGCTTGGATGGACTCGAAGGCCTGCTTGATTTGATTGGATTTCACGGTCGCCCTCCTCTAGGATGAATTTGAGCTTCGATCTGCCGCGAGCTAAACGCGTTCGAACGGTCGCGGCTGGCACATGCAGTAACTCGGCAATCTCTGAGGTCGAAAAGCCCAGATAGTAATAGAGCACGATGGGAACACGGAATCGCTCCGGAAGCCGCATAACGTCTGACAGGACCGCCTTGGTCTCCTCCTGCGCCGTCGAAAGCGAATCGGCCAGGTTCTCAATATCCTCCACGCGCCTCCACGGCTTTCGAAAGAGCGATTTGCATTCATTGATCGTGACCCGGATAAGCCATCGACGAAGATGTTCCCAGCTTTCAAATTGCGCATCGCTTTTGAGTAACTTCAGAAAGACGTCTTGAGCGACATCATCGGCGTCAGCACGATCGCGCAGATACGTCAATGCGATTCGAAACACGACATCCCGGTGATCTTCGACTGCCTGTCTAAAAGCTTGTTCTTCCATAATCACCTCCCGGTGACGTTAATGATTCTTGATGAGGCCCTCACCATAGATACGCTTTGACCGAACGAAATGTTTCAAATTCAAGCAGGAAAAACCTATCAAAATTAATCCGTCCCTTTTTAGCAAGGGATCAACGGAACGCAACAGGTTGAGCATACGCAAGCGAGCGGCTCCCAGAGCGTACAAGGTGGCATGAAAAAGGCAGGGCATTGACCTTTTGGTCATGCCCTGCCTTTTGAATGACAGATTGTAGCTCTGGGGGCCGCGCAGCGACGGAGGTCGCCGCCGTTCGTTAGAACGGCGGAACTAGTTACTCCTCGTCGTTGTCCTTGGTCTCTTCGGCGTCATCGGTGTCCACGAGCTGGTTGAGCAGCTCGTCGAGGGAAGCCATGTCCTCGTTGATGGCACCGTTGGCGGGAGCCTTCTTGTCGTCGATCGGGGCGCCCAGGAGCTCCTCGTCGGCGTCGGCGTGATGCGTCGGCGTGGCGGAGGTGCCCAGCAGGATGTCGTCCGGACCGTCGGGGCTAAAGACCATCTGCAGCAGCTGCGAGAGGTCTTCCTCGTCGGCAACGTCATCGTTGTTCTCGAGGATGTAGAGCAGGTCGTGGGCCTCCAGACCGTCACGGAGCTCCTCGATCGCCTTGGCACCGATGCCGTCGATGCGCAGCAGATCCTCCTCGGACTTGCCGACCAGGTCGCCGACCGTCTCGATGCCGACCTCGCTGAACTTGTTGGTCCAGCGCTGCGACACGCCCAGGTCGTCGAACAGGTACAGGCGAGCCTTCTCGGCGGAGATGGTGTGGCCGTTGCGGGTGAACGAACCGTCAGCACCACCGAACTCGTCGTAGCCGGCCCAGTCGAGCTGCTGCGGGAGCTGCTCGTCCAGGTCCTTGAGCTCAACCGGAGCCCACTCGGGCAGCGACTTGGCGTTGGGCGAAGCCGGGCCATCGATGTCGACATAGCCATCGGCCGTGCGATACGTCAGCTTGGCGTTGGCGTACGGCTTGAGGCCGGTACCAGCAGGGATCTTCTTACCGACGATGACGTTGGACTTAAGGTCGAGCAGGTGGTCGACCTTGCCCTCAATGGCAGCCTCGGTAAGGACGCCGGCGGTACGGATGAACGAAGCGCTCGACAGCCAGGAATCGATGTTGGACGCGACCTTGAGCGTACCCAGGATGACGGGCTCGGCCACAGGAGCCTGACCGCCCAGACGGGCAACGCGCTCAACCTCGTCGGCGAACTCGTAGCGGTCAACGTACTGACCAAGCAGGTACTTGGAGTCGCCGGGGTTGGTGATCTGAACGCGACGCAGCATCTGACGTGCGAGCACCTCGATGTGCTTGTCGTTCAGGTCGACGCCCTGGCTGGTGTAGACGTCCTTGACGCTCTCGACGAAGGTGTGCATCGTCGACTCGATGTCGGTCAGCTTGCGCAGGTTGCGGAAGTTGACGAAGCCCTTGGTGATCTGGTCGCCGGCGCGAACCTCGCAGCCGTCCTCGATCTCGGGCATGAAGCGCACCGAAGCGGGGACGCGACGCTCGTCGAGGACACGGGTGTGATCCTCAGAGTCGGTGAGCGTCAGCACGTACTCGGACTTCTCGGGCTTAATCGAGAGATGGCCAGAGTACGGAGCCAGCTCGGCCTCGCGACCCAGAATCTTCTCGTTGACGTTGCCGACGATATCGAACATACGGCTGACCGTAGGCAGACCCTGCGTAATATCGTCGACGCCAGCGACGCCGCCGGAGTGAATGGTACGCATCGTAAGCTGCGTACCAGGCTCGCCGATGGACTGGGCGGCAATAATACCGACCGCGGTACCAATGGCGACCGGACGACGGGTGGAAAGATCCCAGCCGTAGCACTTCTGGCACACGCCGTACTTGGAGCGACAGGTGAGCAGTGCGCGAAGCTTGACCTTCTTGAGGCCGGCATCGACCATCTTCTGGATGTCGGCAACCTTCTCGATGTAGCCGTCCTGCTCAAAGAGCACGGTGCCATCAGGAGCCACGACGTCCTCGATGAAGCAACGGCCGACGAGGTCGGTGTTGAGGTCGGTGGTGCCGGGGATGATGAGGTTGTAGGTGACGCCCTCGTGCGTACCGCAGTCCTCCTCGCGGACGATGACGTCCTGGGCCACGTCGACCAGACGACGGGTCAGGTAACCAGAGTCTGAGGTGTGGGATGCGGTATCGACCAGGCCCTTACGGGCGCCGTAGGTCGAAATGAAGTACTCGAGCGGCAGCAGGCCCTCGCGGAAGTTCGCCTTAATGGGAAGGTCGATCGTCTCGCCGGACATGTCTGCCATCAGGCCACGCATGCCGCCGAGCTGACGCAGCTGGGTCTTAGAACCACGGGCGCCGGAGTCGGCCATCATGTAGAGCGGGTTCTCCTCGTCGAACAAGTCGAGCATGAGCGCTGCAACCTTATCGGTACAAGCGGTCCACTCGTTAACGACTTCGATGTGGCGCTCCGTCTCGTTGATGAAGCCCTCCTCGAAGTACTCGTTGATCTGGTCGACGTTGGCCTGGGCGCGATCGAGCAGCTCCTGCTTCTCGGCAGGGATGAGAGCGTCCCACACCGAGATGGTGAGGCCGGCGCGGGTAGCGTAGTGGAAGCCGGAGTACTTGATGGCGTCGAGGATCGGGCCGACCTTGGCCTCGGGGTAACGATCGCAGCAGTCTGCAACCAGCTTGGCAACGTCGCCCTTGACCATCTTGTAGTTCATGAACTCGTAGTCTTCGGGCAGGCACTGACGGTTGAAGATGATGCGGCCGATAGAGGTCTCGAAGCGCGCGGTCTTGTTGCCGGTGACGTCGTAGTCGACAAACTCGTTCTTGCCGTTCTTGACGCGGAAGATACGGGTGCCGTCCTCGTTAATGACGTTGGCGTCGGCAGCGGACACGCGGACCTGGATCTTGGCCTGCATGTCGACCTCGGAGCGGCAGTCATAGGCGTGCAGCGCGTCGTCGAAGCTGGCGAACACGTGGTTCTCGCCCGGCAGACCGTCGCGGACCTGGGTGAGGTAGTACACACCGATGATCATGTCCTGCGAGGGGATGTTGACCGGCTTGCCGGATGCCGGCGAGCGCAGGTTGTTCGCAGAGAGCATGAGCACGCGAGCCTCGGCCTGAGCCTGGCTGGACAGCGGCACGTGGACAGACATCTGGTCGCCGTCGAAGTCGGCGTTGAAGGGCGAGCAGACCAGCGGGTGCAGGTGGATAGCCTTGCCCTCGACCAGCACCGGCTCAAAGGCCTGGATGGACAGACGGTGCAGGGTCGGTGCACGGTTGAGCAGTACGACACGGCCGTCGATGACCTCTTCGAGGATGTCCCACACAAAGGTGGCACCTCGGTCGATAGCGCGCTTGGCGCCCTTGATGTTCTCGACCTTGCCGAGCTCGACCAGGCGCTTCATGACGAAGGGCTTGAAGAGCTCCAGCGCCATGGTCTTGGGCAGACCGCACTGGTGCAGCAGCAGCTTGGGGTCGGTAACGATAACCGAACGGCCGGAGTAGTCGACACGCTTACCCAGCAGGTTCTGACGGAAACGACCCTGCTTGCCCTTGAGGGCCTCGGCGAGCGACTTGAGCGGGCGACCGCCACGGCCAGAGACCGGGCGACCACGACGGCCGTTGTCGAACAGGGCGTCCACGGACTCCTGGAGCATGCGCTTCTCGTTGTTCACGATGATCGCGGGGGCGTCCAGGTCGAGCAGGCGCTTGAGTCGATTGTTACGGTTGATCACGCGACGGTACAGGTCGTTGAGGTCGGACGCGGCGAAGCGGCCGCCGTCGAGCTGGACCATCGGGCGCAGATCGGGCGGAATGACCGGGATGACGTCCAGGATCATGTTCGCGGGGCTGTTGCCGCCCTTCAGGAAGGCGTCAACGACCTCGAGGCGCTTGACGGCCTTCTCGCGCTTCTGCTTCTGGGAATCCTCGTCGGCGATGATGGCCTTGAGCTTCTCGGCCTCGGAGGGGAGGTCGATGGCAGCGAGCAGGTCGCGGACGGCCTCGGCACCCATACCACCCTTGAAGTACATGGAGTAGTAACGGGTCATCTCGCGGAACAGCGGCTCATCGGAGATGAGGTCGCGCTCGGTGAGCTTCATGAAGGCGTTGAAGGCGTCCGTGCGGAGCTGCTTCTCGTCCTTGCACTCTTCCTCGATGTCGACGATGCCAGAGGCGATCTCCTCGGGGGTCAGCGGCTCCTCGTCGGAGAACTCGTCAAAGTTCTCGGGGTCGCCCTGCTCCTTGAGGGACTCGATCTGGCGGGCGCACTCGGCATCGATCTCTTCCAGATCGGCGGCGAGCTCCTCGCGCAGGTCGTCGGCGTCGGCCTCGCGGGCCTCATAGTCGACCTCGGTGATGATGTAGCTGGCAAAGTACAGAACCTTCTCGAGGTCCTTGGACTTGATGTCGAGCATACGGCTCATCGGGAAGCTCGTGGGGCTCTTGAAGTACCAGATGTGGGACACGGGAGCGGCGAGCTCGATGTGGCCCATGCGGTCGCGACGCACCTTGGCCGAGGTGACCTCGACGCCGCAGCGCTCGCAGACGATGCCCTTAAAGCGGATGCCCTTGTACTTGCCGCAGGAGCACTCCCAGTCCTTGGCGGGACCGAAAATCTTCTCGCAGAACAGGCCGTCCTTCTCGGGCTTGAGGGTACGGTAATTGATGGTCTCCGGCTTCTTGACCTCACCGTGCGACCAGGAACGGATCTGGTCGGCGGAGGCAAGGGAGATCTTTACCGAGTCAAAATCAGTAGCTTCGAAATCTGCCACAGTCAACTACTCCTTATCAGTGGTCGTGGCGGCGACAGCCTCGGGCGCCTCGGTGGTCTCGGCATCCTCGGCCTCGACGTCGGCGTCAACGCCGGCGAGCGCAGCCAGGTCGTCGAGAGCAGAGGTCTCCTCGGCGGTCACAGGGGCGGAGACGTCCTCGTCGGCATCGTGCATGGGCTCGATGTCCAGTGCGAGGGAACGAATCTCCTTGACGAGAACCTTGAAGGACTCGGGGATACCCGGGACAGGAACGTTCTCGCCCTTGACGATGGACTCGTAGGTCTTGACGCGGCCCACGGTATCGTCGGACTTGACGGTCAGGATCTCCTGCAGGACGTTGGAAGCGCCGTATGCATACAGTGCCCAAACTTCCATCTCGCCGAAGCGCTGGCCGCCGAACTGGGCCTTGCCGCCCAGAGGCTGCTGGGTAACCAGGCTGTAAGGGCCGGTCGAACGGGCGTGGATCTTGTCGTCGACCATGTGGCCGAGCTTGAGGATGTAGGACGTACCCACGGTAATGGGCTCGCGGAACTCCTCGCCGGTGCGGCCGTCGAACAGACGGGTCTTGCCGCGCTCATCAAGCTGGGTGACGAACTCGGGGCGCATGTGATCGCCAAAGGCAGCGGTGGCCTTGTTGAGCATGTTCTTGTTGGCACGACGGATGACCTCGGCGATCTCGTCCTCCTTGGCGCCGTCGAAGACGGGCGTCGCGGTGAAGAACGGACCGGGGACGTACTTGTCGGAGTCGGCCTGCTCAGTATCCCAACCGCAGGCAGCAGCCCAGCCAAGGTGGCACTCGAGCAGCTGGCCGACGTTCATACGCGAGGGAACGCCCAGCGGGTTGAGGATAACGTCGATCGGGGTACCGTCAGCCATGTAGGGCATGTCCTCGACCGGCAGAACGTTACAGATAACACCCTTGTTGCCGTGGCGACCGGCGATCTTATCGCCCTGCTGGATCTTACGACGCTGGGCGACGTAGACACGCACCTGCTCGTTGACGCCGGGGGCCAGGTCGTCGCCGTTCTCGCGGCTAAAGCGGACGACGTCGATGACGCGGCCGTAAGCGCCGTGAGGCATCTTAAGGGAGGTGTCGCGGACGTCGTGGGCCTTGGCACCGAAGATGGCGCGCAGCAGGCGCTCCTCGGCAGTCAGAGCACTCTCGCCCTTAGGCGTGACCTTGCCGACCAGGATGTCACCAGGGCCGACCTCGGCGCCGATGCGGATGATGCCGTCCTCGTCGAGGTTGGCAAGCATGTCCTCGGAGAGGTTCGGGATCTCGCGGGTGATCTCCTCGGGGCCGAGCTTGGTGTCGCGGGCGTCGATCTCGTGACGGGTGATGTTGATGGTCGTCAGCAGGTCCTCGGCCACCAGGCGCTCGGACACGACGATACCGTCCTCGTAGTTGAAGCCTTCCCACGGCATGTAGGCCACGGTGAGGTTCTGGCCCAGTGCGAGCTCGCCGTGATCGGTCGAAGGACCGTCAGCCAGGGGCTCGCCCTGCTCAACGGTGTCACCGACGCGAACGAGCGGACGGTGGTTGATGCAGGTGGACTGGTTGGAGCGCTGGTACTTGGCCAGGTGATACTCGTCCATGCCGCCGGCATGCTTGACGATGATCTTGGCGGCGTCGGCAAAGATGACCTCGCCGGCGTTCTTGGCCAGGGTGACCTCGCCAGAGTCCAGGGCGGCGCGACGCTCCATGCCGGTACCGACATAGGGAGCGGCGGGGTGAACCAGCGGCACGGCCTGACGCTGCATGTTAGCGCCCATCAGCGTACGCTTGGCGTCGTCGTGCTCAAGGAACGGGATCAGCGTGGCTGCGACGGAGAGCATCTGACGCGGCGAGACGTCCATGTAGTCGACGTCCTCGACAGGCACGTCGGCGGGAGCGCCAAAGGAGCCGTCGAAGTCGCGGGTACGGGCGATCACGGCGTGCGGACGGACAAGCTTGCCCTCGGCATCGGTCGTGATGAACTCGTTGGTCTTGGGATCGAGCGGCGTGTTAGCCGGCGCGATGACGTGCTTCTCTTCCTCGTCAGCGGTCATCCAGTCGATCTGGTCGGTGGCAACGCCGTTCTCGACGCGACGGAACGGAGCCTCGATGAAGCCGTACTCGTTGACGCGGGCGTAGAGGGCGAGCGAGCCGATCAGGCCGATGTTGGGGCCTTCGGGGGTCTCGATCGGGCACATGCGGCTGTAGTGCGAGTTGTGAACGTCGCGGACGGCCGTCGGCACGTTGGTGCGGCGGCTGGAGCCGGACTTGTGGCCGGCAAGACCGCCAGGGCCGAGTGCGGACAGACGGCGCTTGTGGGTCAGACCGGTCAGGGGGTTCGCCTGGTCCATGAACTGCGAGAGCTGCGAGGAACCGAAGAACTCCTTGATGGAGGCCACGATCGGGCGGATGTTGATGAGCGACTGCGGGGTGATCTCGTCGATGTCCTGGGAGCTCATGCGCTCACGGACGACGCGCTCCATACGGCTCATGCCGATACGGAACTGGTTGGCGACGAGCTCACCGACGGTACGGATGCGGCGGTTGCCAAAGTGGTCGATGTCGTCGACCTTGAAGCCCTGCTCGCCGGCAGCGAGGGACAGCAGGTAGCGCAGCGTCGCGACGATATCCTCGTCGGTGAGCACCGTGACCTCTTCCTCGGTGGTGAGGTTGAGCTTCTTGTTGACCTTGTAACGACCGACGCGGGCCAGATCGTAGCGCTGCGGGTTAAAGAGCAGGCCCTCGAGCAGGCTGCGGGAAGCGTCCACGGTGGGAGGCTCGCCCGGGCGCAGGCGACGGTAGATCTCGATAAGGGCATCCTCGCGGGTGAGGGCGGTATCGCGCTCCAGGGTGCGCTTAATGACATCGGAGTTGCCGAGCAGCTCGATGATGTCGTCATTGGTGACGGCAATGCCAAGGGCGCGCAGGAACATCGTGGCGCTCTGCTTGCGCTTACGGTCGATGGAGACCATGAGCTGGTCGCGCTTGTCGACCTCAAACTCGAGCCAGGCACCGCGGGACGGGATGATCTGGGCCTTGTAGATCTGCTTGCCCGAATCCATCTCGGAGCTGTAGTACACACCCGGGGAACGGACGAGCTGCGAGACGACGATACGCTCGGTACCGTTGATGATGAAGGTGCCCTGATCGGTCATCATGGGGAAGTCGCCCATAAAGACGAGCTGCTCCTTGATCTCGCCGGTCTCCTTGTTGGTGAGACGGACGTCGGTCAGAAGCGGGGCCTGATAGGTCATGTCCTTCTCGCGGCACTCCTCGACGGTATGCGCGGGGTCGCCGAACTGATGCTCGCCGAAGGTAACCTCGAGAACATGGTTCTGGCTCTGGATGGGGCTGGATTCCTTGAACGCCTCACGAAGGCCCTCGTCCTTAAAACGCTCAAAGGATTCCCTTTGAACAGAGATAAGGTTGGGGAGCTCCATGGCCTCCGGGATTTTCCCGAAGCTGACGCGCTTGCGCTCAGTGGCAGTGTATGCGTAGGTCACCAGGTTTTTCCTCCTTCACGGAAATGCTCGGTGGGTTGGCGAGGCATAGCTTCGCCAGTTATCGCAACCTAATAGTTTATCAGGTACCGACCGTTGGGCAAGAAAAGCCTTGACGCGATTGAGTTTTTGGAGTAGCAAAGTTTTTCGACAGAAAAAATGCAGGTAGATGGGTATATATCGAACACCTGTTCATATATTTTCTGTGAACAAAGCTGCTGATGCGCGCCGCTGCATGGCGGAATGACCGCGAGGGTTGGCCGGGCGGAAACTGCGTCCCGTTTTGAGGCCTCAAACTGGGATGCAGCTTCCGGTTGAGCCCTGTTTGGGAAACTGCATCCCGTCCTGAGCCGAAATTCCGGGTCGCAGTTTCCGCTAGGGGCTCCAACCGGAAAGCGCGTCCCAGAATTCGATCAAATTGTGGGTCGCACTTTCCGGGGCTAAGCTGTAGCTCGCATAAAAAACGGGTGCAGACCGAAGTCCGCGCCCGTAAATGTCGATGCCCGAAGGCTTATTTGCGCATCAAGCCGCCGCGCTCGTCGATGGCGTCCCAGAAGGCGCCGGCAAAGCGAGGATCGCTTGCGGCCATGAGGGCGTTGGTGGCCATCCAGCCAGACGGGGTGCCGGTGTCGTAGCCCGAAAGCGGATCGATGACGACGGCGTACATGGCCTCGCGGTCGAGCGAGCGGGCCATGGCGTCGGTCAGCTGGATCTCGCCGCCCTTACCAGCCTGCTGATCGGCCAGCAGGTCCATGACCAGCGGGCTCAGCAGGTAGCGACCGACGATGTACAGGTTGGACGGAGCCGCCTCGGGAGCGGGCTTCTCAACCAGACCGCCGATGCGCCAAACGGCACCAGGCTCGTCGTCGGCAGCATTCTCGAAGCCCTCGAGGGAACCCACGCGGTCGCCGGCGATGACGCCGTAGCGGCTGACCTCCTCGGGAGCGCACGCGGCAACGGCGATAACCGAAGCGCCACCGTGCTCCTTGGAGACGGCGAGCATCTTGTCGCAGATGTCGCGGTTGGGCACAACGTAGTCGCCCAGAAGAACCAGGAAGTTCTCCCCCGCCACAGCGTCGGCGGCAGAGCGAATGGCGTGACCGAGGCCCTTGGGCTCGTACTGATAACGGAAGTCGACCGGCATACCGCCCGCGTGGGCGACGGCGTCGGCATAAGCATCCTTGCCGCGCTCGCGCAGCAGGTTCTCGAGCGAGCGATCGGGCTGGAAGTAGCTCAGCAGCTCGGGCTTACCGGGAGAGGTAACGATGATGGCATCGTCGACCTCCTCGGGGTCGAGTGCCTCCTCAACGACATACTGAATGACCGGCTTGTCGAGCACCGGCAGCATCTCTTTGGGCGTGCACTTGGTGCCAGGCAGAAAACGCGTGCCAAGACCGGCGGCGGGGATGATTGCCTTCATGTTATTCAAGGATCCTTTCGCAGGCGCAGAATGCGCCCTGTGCGTGCGGCGCGGCGGCCGCAGACCAAATTGCGATACCGAAGTATCTTACCGCCGGAGACATACGTCGCCGTAAGGCAAACGCAATTCTTCAGCAGGTCAACGCAAATTATTGCTCGAATGGTGCAATTTTACGCCCCAGCGGTAACGGGATTGGCACGGTGAAGACAACGGTGTTCTGCGTGCCGAGCAATGGGAATGGTGGTCAAAACAAAAAAAGACGGGGCTCGCAATGCGAACCCCGTCTGCAAAGAAATCTGGCGAGAAAGCCTGATTACTTGAGGGTGACAGCAGCGCCAGCAGCCTCGAGCTTCTCCTTGGCAGCCTCGGCGTCCTCCTTCTTGGCACCCTCGAGAACAGCCTTGGGAGCGCCCTCGACGACCTCCTTGGCCTCCTTCAGGCCAAGGTTGGTGAGCTCACGGACGGCCTTGATGACCTGGATCTTGTTGTCGCCGAAGCCCTCGAGCACGACGTCAAACTCGGTCTTCTCCTCGGCCTCAGCAGCGCCAGCAGCGGGAGCGGCGACAACGGCGGCAGGAGCAGCGGCGGAAACGCCGAAGGTGTCCTCGATAGCCTTGACGAGCTCGGAAGCCTCGAGAAGGGTCATTTCCTTAAGAGCATCGATGATCTCATCGGTGGTAAGCTTAGCCATTTCTAAGTCCTTTCGGTTTCCGTGCGGATGCACGGAGATCAGTTAAAACACGGCGCGAATGCGCCAGGGGTGCGGCGTTGCCGCCGCGGGTGAAAACAGCGACTAGGCTGCCTTCTGCTCGGAGACCTGCTGGATCGAACGAGCGAGACCAGAGGAAACGCCGTTGACGCAGACAGCGATGTCGCGAGCGAAACCGGAGATGAGACCGGCGATCTGGCCGAGAAGCTGATCCTTGGTGGGCAGCTCGGCGATAGCCTTAACATCATCAGCGGAAACGGCCTTGCCGTCGGAGATACCGCCCTTGATCTCAAGGACGCCCTTGGACTTAGCAGAGAAGTCCTTGAGGGCCTTAGCGGCCTCGACCGGCTCGGTCTCGTAGAACACATAAGCGACGGGGCCGGCGAGGATCTCGTCGAGCTCGGGCTGCTCCTGGTTCTTGAGAGCGATCTTGACCAGGTTGTTCTTGTAGACCTTCATCTCGGCGCCGCACTCGCGAAGCTGATGACGCAGCTCCTGAGCCTGCTTAACCGTCAGACCGTTGTAGTTGACGACGAACAGACCGGCGTTCTCGGCGATACGGGACTCGATCTCTGCAACCTTGTCGATTTTGTACTGCTGGGGCATGAATTACACCTCCTCGAATTCTTTCCGGGCACGGTCCGCCACAAGGACGTGACGGGGGCATGTCCAAAAAGAAAGCCCCCGCGCTGCATGAGCGACGGGGGCGAGAAGACATATCTACTCGACCACCTCGGCTGGCGGGATATCCCATTAAGCTCGCGGGTAATGCCCGTTTGCGCCGGCTGTCTCTGGCAGCGGATTCGTGCGTGAACCGAAAGTATTATGGCGGGGACCCCGGCGTCGGTCAACGGGCGCGAGGATTCGTCCACAAACCCTGCATACGCTCCGGCCCGAGGGGACGGGTCGAGATTTTCGCTCGGTCAAGTCCTGGCTCGCACGAAGGCCACATTAAGTGGCCTTCGGCTCGTGCGGAATCTACGAAAATCTCGACCCGTCCCCTCGGGCCGGAGCTGCAGTAACTTTGCGGCGAATCCTCGTGTCCGTTGAGCGGCGCGCCCCACTCACAATCCTTAAGTCGGTGGGCTGATGCGTTGCGTCCCTGATGGCTACAGGGTTGAAACGAAGGTGGACAGGCGGTGGAGGCCTTCGTCTAGATCTTGGTCGGAGACGCAGTAGCTTAGGCGGATGTGGCCTTCGGTGCCGAAACAGTCGCCTGAGACTAGGGCTACGTTTGCTTCTTTGATGGCTTTGATGCAGAAGTCTTCGCTTGTTAGGCCGAATTGTTTAATGCTGGGGAAGGCGTAGAAGGCGCCTGCTGGTTCTACTACGTCGAGGCCCATGGCGTCTAAGGCTGCGAGCACGCGCTCGCGGCGGGCTCGGTAGACTTCGAGCATGGGAGTGGGGTCGACGGTGAGGGCTCGAGCTGCGGCGTCCATTTCGAAGGAGACGGCACTCGATACTAAGTATTGGTGAGCTTTGCCAATCTCGGCGATGACGGGGGCTGCGGCTGCGAGCCAGCCCAAGCGCCAGCCGGTCATGGCCCAGGGCTTGGAGAAGCTCTCGATGACCACCGTCTGATCACGCAGTTCCGGGTGGCGCTGGGCAAAGCGCTCGTAGCCGTCCACGTAGACCAGACGGTTGTATACGTCGTCGCAGACCACGTAGATGCCCACCTGCTCTGCCACGCGCGCCACGGCGTCGAGCGACGCCGCATTGAGGATGCAGCCCGTAGGATTGTTGGGCGTGCAGATGACGATGGCCTTGGTCGCCGGCGTCACGCAAGCACGAAGTGCGTCCTCGTCAATCTGAAATTGCGCGGGCTCCGTATCCAAAAAGACCGCTTTGGCGTGATTGGCCACGACAATGCTCTCGTACAGGCCAAAGGCCGGCGTGGGGATAATGACCTCGTCGCCGGGGTTGAGCATAGCCATGAACGTTGCCGACAGGGCCTCGGTCGCGCCGTCGGTCAGGATGACCTCGTCGGCAGAATACGTAAGGCCCGCGTCGCCCATGTAGGCAGACAGCGCCTCGCGCAGAGCGGGGCGACCGTTGTTGGGCGGATAGTGCGTGTCACCGCGGTCCAGCGAGGCAGTCACCTCGACGCTAATCACATCGGGCGTGGGAAAATCGGGCTCGCCGAGCGCAAGCGCGATGCACCCCGGGTGCTGGGCAGCGAGCGCGTTTATCCGACGGATGCCGGAGGGCTTGAGCGTGGCAAGCGAGGTATTCATGGGCAGACGCATGGCGTTCCTTTCGTAAGGGTTGCACTAGGATAGCGCGGCGAAGCGTCACCAGACGGTGTAACCTAAACGGAAACCAACCGGAAAGGAGGCGGCATGGAGACGACCGCGCGCAGCGATAAGCCCAAAACACTGCAAACCATTGCGTATGTCAGTATTCCCGAGAGCGCCGATCTTGAGTTTTTGCTCTGGGACCTGCAGGATGCCATCGCCGTCTATGCACAGCTTTCCGGCACCGCGCTCCCCCACCCGGTCAACTTGAAGGCAGATGGCGTTGGTGCAGTCGATGGCATGGTACTCGCTGTTGATGATGCATTTGATGATGAGGCCATGATCGCTGTCGAGCAGATACTCGATCGCCTCAGGAATACAGAGACACGCATCTATGTCGTCGTCCAGGCCCTGTCCAAAAACAACAAGCAGGCGGACGAACTCCTCGACCGCCTGTACCGGGCATGTATTCTACGTGACCTGCCATGGTGTGGCGGCGTTGCCATCTGCGCCGGCAGCGGCATTGCGGTGCTTCGTCGCTCCCCGCGCATGGGACTCTTGCGGCGACCGTTTTCGGAAGCGATAGATAAGCTTGTGGGCGCCGTGCGCATGGGCTGCTCCATTGAGCATGCGCAGCTGCTTGGCGGTGGCAATGCCGGTAGCGTCGACGCCGACGGCATGGTGCGTGTCGAGCCCGCGCTGCCCGCGCCGATCTGGCACACCATCATCAAACGCCTCGGCGCCCATGCTCAATCAAATATCTAAATTAGAGAGCGACCCAGTCAACGGCTTCGCGCCAACGCTCAACAAGACGCTCCAGGCGCCATGCCGCGTTAGCGGGACTAGTTGACGGCAATACGACAGCGGACAGGCCTGTCCGCTCCTGTAGATAGCGCTTATAGAGGCGCCCCGCCGTACCTCCATTACACACCACCAGCTCAATAGGCGCATTGCCCGTAATGCGCTCGATATCTGCCGGAACGACGTTTTTGATGCTCGCGTCACTCGAGCCCTTAATATCGCAGCTCTCGATCACATCCCACAGGGCTACGCCGCCGTCGAGGAGCATGAATCGCTTGGCGGCAATCGAGGCGTCGAGCGTCGCGGGCTCACCGCTTGCCAAAGGATCGCCCTCGTTGGGCGGCACAGACACACCGAGGCACGCGGCCATCACGCGCCAAAAGCGGTTCTGGGGGTTGCCGTAATAAAAGGCATTGGCGCGCGACAGCACCGAGGGAAACGACCCCAGCGCCAAAACGCGCGAGCGCTCGTCAAACACGGGTTCAAACCCATGCTCAATATGTTGATAGCCCTCGTCAGACGCTGCCATGGCCTAGGCCCTCAACAGATAGCGCACCTCGTAGGGCGCAAGCTCAAGGGAGCCCGCCAGCTCGACCGTGGACACGCCGTCGGCAAGCAGGTCGACAAAGGACCCGTTGAGTTCGCCGGCGTCAAAAGTGTAAGGCTCGCCCACGGCGTTCACCGCCACGAGTACCGTCGCGTCGTCGCAGGCGCGCTCGAACAGCAGCTGCTTGTTCTGGATCACCACGTTGCGATAGGCACCGTAGTTGAGAGCACGGGCCGCCGCGTCGTCGGCCGAACGAAGGTGCGCGAGCTGCGTGATGAACGCCGTCAGCTCGTTGGGTGCGGGCTCATCGAGTGCAGGGCGCAGCGCCCAGTCGCCATCGGGGCCGCCCTTTTCACCAGCAATTCCCCACTCGCTGCCATAGTAGACGCACGGAATGCCCGGCATGCCAAAGAGCATGCCATAGGCGGGACGCAGGCACGACTTGTCGGTGAGGATGCTTGCCAGGCGCGGCACGTCGTGGTTGTCGACAAACGACAGCAGGTGCTTGCCGCGGTAGATGCACCAGGGGTCGCCACCAAACTGACGGTGCAGCGAGTGCGCGATCTCGAACATGTTGACCGAGTTAAAGCTGGAGTACAGGCCCTTGTAGCACTCGTAGTTGGTGCAGGAGTCGAGCATCTCGTCGTTGACGATCTGGTTGTAGTCGCCGTGGAGCGTCTCGCCGATCAGCACGAAGTCGGGCTTGAGCTCACGGGTAAAGGCGTGCAGGCGACGCATAAAGTCACGGTCGAGCATATAGGCGACGTCCAGGCGCAAACCGTCGACGCCAAAGACCTCGGCCCAGCGGCGCACGGACTCGAGCAGGTAGTCGACCACAGCGGGATTTTGCAGGTTGAGCTTCACAAGCTCAAAATGGCCTTCCCAGCCTTCGTACCAAAAGCCGTCGCCATAGCACGAGTCGCCGTCAAAGCTAATGTGGAACCAGTCCTTGTACGGCGAGTCCCACTTGCGCTCCTGCACGTCGCGGAAGGCCCAAAAACCGCGACCGACGTGGTTGAAGACGGCATCAAGCACCACGCGGATGCCATGGGCGTGCAGTGTCTCGCACACGGCGGCAAAGTCGGCATCCCCGCCCAGGCGGCGGTCGATATGGCGCAGGCTGCGCGTGTCGTAGCCATGGCTATCGGACTCGAGCGGCGGGTTGATGAGCACGGCGCCAACACCGAGTTCCTGCAGGTAGTCGGCCCATTGGGCGATCTTCATGATGGGGGCATCGGGGTTGGGCGCGGCGTTGGCAGCCTGGGCGAGCTCATCTTCGGCAACGGGCGCGGCGTTTTCGCGCGGAGCTCCGCAAAAGCCCAGCGGATAGATCTGATAGAACGTCGTCTCGTATGCCCACATAGCAACCTCCCGGTAAGCTCAACACAACGACATCCATTGTATGCCCAGCTTGTATCCTCTCCCCCAAAATAAGTTGCGGTGGAATAGTTCCTGCTTGGGCCTTCAGAGGCCTTAAACAGGAACTATTCCACCGCAACTGATGAGGGGACGTGATTAGGCGACGGGCTTGGCGCGGCGTATAGCCGGGAACAGCACGGTGATGGCGAGGAAGACGCCCACGACGGTAATCGCCCCGCCCGCGAAGCCGATCCAAGCGATACCGGGACCCGAAACCACGGCGCCGCCGATTGCGGTGCCCGTGCCGATACCCAGATTGAACAGGCCCGAGAAGATCGACATGGCGACAGCCGACGAATCCGCCGGCGTGTACTTGATGAGCTCGGCCTGGAACGCCACGTTAAAGGCCGTGGAGCAGCAGCCCCATAGCGCGCAGACGGCAAGCACCGCCGCGAGCGATGATGCGGCCGGACCCATGAGCAGCAGGGCCGCTGGCACGCCGGAGAGCGTAATTGCAAGGAACGGGAACCGGTGCCCATCGAACAGTCGGCCGAACAGCCAGCTTCCGAGCAGACCAGAGCAGCCAAACGCCGTCAGCGTCATGGTAATAGCGCTTGCGTCGACGTGCGCGACCTGTGCCAGGAACGGCTCGATATAGCTGTAACCCGCATAATAGCCAGTTGCCATGAACACCGTGACCACATAAAGCGCGATGAGGAACGGGTTCTTGAGCAGCTCGGGCAGCTGTTTGACGGTAAAGCGCTCGCCCGCCGGCATGGTGGGGAACACCGTGGCCTGGTACACCACCGCAGCGGCAGAGAGGGCCCCAACCACGGCGAATGTCATACGCCAGCCCACGGCCAGGCCAATGGCGCGGCCGAGCGGCAGGCCGAAGATCTGTGCGATGGAAGAGCCCGTGGCGATCATGCTGATGGCGAGCGCGCCGTGACGAGTGTCGACCAGGCGCGAGGCCATAATCGAGGCGACCGACCAGAACACGGCATGTGCGCAAGCGACCACCAGGCGCGCGCAGACCAGGATGGGATACGTCGGCGCCACAGCGGACAGAAACTGGCCCAGCGAAAACACGGCCAGCACGCCCAGCAACATCCGCTTGAACTCAAAACGCGACGCGAACACCATGAGCGGCAGCGACAGCAGCATGACGCCCCAGGCATAGACCGAGATCATGATGCCGGCTTGAGACTCGGTAAGCGAGAACGACGCGGCAATATCAGTCAAAAGGCCGATGGGCATAAACTCCGACGTGTTGAACACGAACGCACAGCAGGTGAGCCCGGCGAGCGGGAGCCACTGCCTGAGCGTAATGCCGTCTTGCCTTGCCTGACTCATATATAACGTCTCCAATCATTTTGAGCGGAGGCGATTATATAGCAACGGTCCCGCATCCGTCAGTAACGGACACGGAACCGAAAACAATTCGATACACAGAGGTTGCGCCGTCAATAAATAACTAAGCCAGCCCCAGCAATATGCCCGCCGAATGCACGACAAACGCCACGATCCAGGCGACCGTCACCTGAAACGCGAACACGGCAACGGCGTAGCGCGCGCCCAACTCGCTCTTGACGGCGCCGATGGACGCCACGCAGGGCGGGTACAGCAGCGTAAAGACCAGGAACACGTAGGCAGTAAACGGCGAAAACATGGCTGACAGTGCCGCGGGCGAGGTTGCGCCCAAAAGCACCGTGAGTGTCGATATGACGCTCTCCTTGGCAATAAGTCCCGTGACGAGTGCCGTCGAGGCGCGCCAGTCGCCAAAGCCGAGCGGGGCCAACACCGGCGCGATAATGCTACCCAGACCGGCAAGTAGACTCTGCGACTGATCGGCGACCACATTAAAGCGAATGTCGAACGTCTGAAGGAACCAGATGACCACGGTAGCGGCAAAGATAATGGTAAAGGCCTTGGTAATAAAGTCTTTGGCCTTATCCCACGCCAGCATCACCGTCGTCTTAACGCTCGGCAGACGGTAGTTGGGAAGCTCCATGATAAACGGCACCGGGTCGCCCTTAAATGCCGTGCGGTTGAGCACCAAAGCCGCGATGCAACCGACCGCGATACCAATCAGATAGAGCGAGACCATGGCGGGGACCGTCGCCTGCGGGAAAAATGCTCCGCACAGCAGTCCGTAGACCGGCAACTTGGCCGAGCAGCTCATAAACGGCGTGAGCATGACCGTCATCTTGCGGTCGTGCTCGGATGGGAGCGTACGGGTCGACATGATAGCCGGCACGGTGCAGCCAAAACCGACGAGCATGGGCACAAAGCTGCGGCCCGACAGGCCAAAACGACGCAGCACCTTATCCATGACAAAGGCGACGCGCGCCATGTAGCCCGAGTCTTCCAAAATGGAGAGGAACAAGAAGAGCACGACGATGATCGGCAGGAAGGTCAACACACTGCCCACGCCCGTAAGCACGCCGTCGACGGCCAGCGAACGCACCACGTCGTTGGTGCCGAACGCCTTGAGGCCCGCGTCGGCCGAGGCGATGACGGCAGCGATGCCGTCCTCCATGAGTCCCTGCAACGCCGCGCCGATCACGCCAAACGTCAGCCAAAAGACGAGGCCCATGATCAGCAGAAACGCCGGGATGGCCGTGTAGCGACCCGTCAGGATGCGGTCGATCTTGACGGAGCGCACGTGCTCGCGGCTCTCGTGCGGCTTGACGACGCAGCGCCCGCACACGTCGCCGATAAAGCTAAAGCGCATATCGGCCAGCGCGGACAGGCGGTCGGTGCCGGCCTCGCCCTCCATCTGGGTAATGATGTGCTCGATGGCGTCGAGCTCGTTACGATCCAAGTGAAGCGCCTCGGTCACCAGCTCGTCGCCTTCAACCAGCTTGGTCGCCGCAAAGCGCACCGGGATGTGCGCCGTTGTGGCGTGATCCTCAATCAGATTGGCGATGCCGTGGATGCAGCGGTGCAGCGCGCCGCCATCCGGACCATCGGGCGCACAAAAGTCCAGGCGACCGGGGCGCTCGCGGAACCGCGCCACGTGCAAGGCATGATCCACCAGCTCGCCGATACCCTCGTTGCGGGCAGCGCTAATGGGAACAACAGGCACGCCCAACAGGCTCTCGAGCAGATTGACGTCCACGGCGCCGCCGTTGGCCGTCACCTCGTCCATCATGTTGAGCGCGATGACCATGGGGCAGTCGAGCTCCATAAGCTGCAGCGTCAGGTACAGGTTACGCTCGATGTTGGTGGCGTCGATGATGTCGATGATGGCGTCGGGGTTTTCGTCCAAGATGAATTGGCGGCTGACGATCTCTTCGCCCGTGTACGGAGACAGCGAATAGATACCGGGCAGGTCGGTAACGCTCGCCTCGGGATGGTTACGGATGGTGCCGTCCTTACGGTCGACCGTCACGCCGGGAAAGTTACCGACGTGCTGGTTGGAGCCCGTAAGCTGGTTGAACAGCGTGGTCTTACCGCAGTTTTGGTTGCCGGCGAGGGCAAAATGCAGCGGTGCGCCCTCGGGCACAGCCGTCTTTGCTGCGCGGGGCGAATACGTTCCCTCGCCAAGTGCCGGATGCTCCGTCATACCGATTGCGGCGTTAACGCGCGGACCCGTATCTGTGTCGTGAACACCCACGAGCTCGATGCGAGCAGCATCGTCCTTGCGCAGCGTCAACTCGTAGCCACGCAGGCGAATCTCGAGCGGGTCGCCCATGGGGGCGTACTTCATCATGGTGACTTCGGTGCCCGGCGTTAGGCCCATGTCCAAAATATGTTGTCGGAGTGCCCGGTCGTCCGATGCCACCGATGCGACAACGGCGTCCTTTCCAATCTCGAGCGTATCGAGCTTCACGTCCGTGTTCCTCCCCCGGCGCCCACAGGGCGTTGCATTTATGTTTACCATGGCTAACCGTTTGCCATGGCTAACCAATTGTAACCATGCATGATAGCGCGAACATGCAACGATGTTCAATCGACAGATCGGTGCAGGGGGAATTCTGGGCCACGGTTTCCCGATGGGGCCTCCTGGGGAAACTGCATCCCACTCTGAAGCGTCAAAACGGGATGCGCTTTCCGGTTGAGGTCTCTAGCGGAAACTGCGACCCGGAATTGCCGCCCAGACTGGGATGCAATTTCCCGATCGAGCCCCTCGGGGAAACTGCGACCCGGAATCTGTGCCCGAAACGGGACATGGTTTCCCCGAGGACCGAAACAGCCGCCCGCCTCCCTCGACAAAATGATTCGTTTTCCTTCGTCGCATGCGAAACAACCAAGGAGTGTCCCAGGGTGCCGGCACAATAGGAACGTCCCCAGCTGCCGGCAGCATTTCGCCGCAACAGCAAAGGCCCACGCAAGCAACAAATGTCACCTGCGCGGGCTTGGTGGGCGCTCCCAAAGGCACGTTATAGAGACCCACATCAGTTATGGAGTGCCAAGCAGCACCGACACGCGGCGCCCGCCGGCTTACCAAGCAATACAGTTCGCCATAGTCTTAGACAATCGGCGCAATGCCTGCAAAGTGCAGATACAGCGAGATGATCGCCACGACAATGACCACTGCTGCGATCAGCTTGTCGTGCAGGTGCGGAAGTACCGGCTTGCCGCGACCTCGCTCGCCCAGCATATAAACGGGAATGGCCGGAGCAAAAAGGATCGTCGTGATCATAACGCCCTGGAGACCCGTCGACCACACAAGGAACAATGTGTAGATGAAGCCGAGCGTGCCGAAGAATCGCGCCTTGCCGACGCTTGGCGCATGCGGCCCGTCCAGATGCTCCTTCTTCCAACCAATCACCATGTAATAGGCAGCCGAGCACACGTACGGAACTAGGATCGTATTGACTGCGCAGCTATAGAAGAACTGGTAGGTGCTCGCCGCCACATACGACACGATCAAGAAGAGCTGCGTGATGCCGGAGCTCACGAGAACCGTTACCACCGGGGCGTCGTGCTTGTTCGTCTTGGCAAACGCCAGCGGGAAGGATCCCTGGCGCGCCGCCTCGAACGGCGTCTCGGACGCAATGATGACGTAGCCCAGCAGCGCGCCGACCAGCGAGAGGATAACGCCAAGGTTTACGATGGCAGCACCAACCGGACCGATTGCGCATTCGAGAATTCCCGCCATGGAGGGCGTTGCGAGCTGTGCCATCTCCTCGCGCGGCATAATGCCGAGCGACAGCATCGAGATGATCAGATACAGCGTGAATACAGCCGCAAATCCGAGCGCCGTCGAGCGGCCGACGTCACGCACGTACTTAGCACGGCCCGAGATAACGACAGCGCCCTCGATGCCCGTGAAGACCCAGACAAGGGCGATCATGGTCGAGACAACCTGCTCGCCAAAGCCAGGACCAGCCGGCTCTCCCCAGAAGTTGTCCATAAAGATATCGACGTTGAACTTACCCAGGAGCACGATACTCAGCACAAAGAGCCCCAGCGGCACCAGCTTCGCCAACGTGACGATCGTGTTAATGCCCGCAGCCTCCTTAACGCCACGAAGCACAAGGGCGGTAAGGAACCACAAAAATACGCTGGCGCAGACGATGGAAAGCAGGTTGTTACCCGCGCCAAACGCAGGGAAGAAATAGCCCAGCGCGCTAAACAGCAAGAGCGCAAAGCTCACGTTGGAAAGACATGCGCTGATCCAGTAGCCCCAGGCGGAGTTGAATCCAATGTAATCGCCAAAACCGGCCGCAGCGTATGCATAGATGCCGCCGGTCAGGTCGGGACGGGCCTGAGACAAACCGTTGAACACCATCATCAGCGCAAAGACGCCGATAAAGCAAATTCCCCACGAGACGATAACCGCACCGGTATTTGCCCCGCCTGCTGCCATATCGCCGGCAAGCGAAAAGATGCCGCCACAAATACTGGCGGTAATGACCATCATGGTCAGACGAAAGAGATCGAGGCCATTAGGGTCGATAATCTCGTCGTTTTGAGCTTTAGAGGCCATTGTATGTGCACCCCCTTCATCATGTGATCGAACGAAAGATGGCCCGGACGTCCCGAATCGGGTGCCGGGCCATCGGTCAAGCGATCATCAGACTGTTACAGCTATCGCGTTAGAAGCGCAGCGACAGGCAAGAAAGGCCGCCGTCGACCTTGCGATACTCGGAGGTGTCGACGACGAGCGTCTTGTAGCCCAGATCCTGCACGGCCTTGAGCACGGTCGGATAGCCCTCGGCAACGATAACCGTACCGTTGACCCAAATGCAATTGGCGCCGTAAGCCTCGTCCTCGGGCACGACGATCTTGTTGTACTGAGCAAAGTCGGGCTTATCGATGAACTCACCGGAGACGAGCATGTTGTTGTCCTCGATATAGTTGACGCCCGTCTTGAGGTGCAGGACCTCCTCCAGCGGCACCTCGGAGCCCTCGAGGCCCCAGCCCTCGAGAATCTCGCAGAACTGGCGGATGCCCTCTTCGTTGGTGCGAGCGGAACGACCGACGTAGAAATGGTCGCCGACCATCATGACGTCGCCGCCGTCGAGCGTACCGGGGGAAACGATGTGCTTCACATGCTCGTCGTAAAAGAAGCGACGGACGGCCGGCTCGATCTCGTCCTTCTCGCCGTTGCGGCTATCGGCGCCGGGGTTGGTAATGATGGCGCCGCAGCGAGTGATAACGGCCGGATCTTCGACGAAGCAGCTGTCGGGATACTGCTCGAGGGCGGGCAGCACCGAGACATCCACGCCGCACTGCTCGAGCGCATGCTCGTAATCGTAGTGCTCCTCGATGGCGCGCTCGTAGATGGGCTGGCCAAGCTCGGGGGCACTCGTGATGCCATTGCTCAGGGACTTGCCGGGGCGGCGGATGATGACGTGGCTGAACTTGGTCATGATGATCCTCCTTGGATCTCTTGGCAGAGAGCGGGACTTCTTTGCGCCCGCCTTCCTTTCGATGGCTTTATCTTAGGGCGGTTTTCTTGTTTTGTATATTGTATACAATCCTGAACGGTAGATATTCATCGGTAAGCGTATTCTTACGTATCGGCGCAAAGTAGCACGATTTAGCTGGTCGTTCTATAATTCGACTGAGCTATTCAAGCGAAACGTATTTAATTTTAAAAATATACCGTTAAGGAACATAGGCTCATGGAAACGCTCAGAAGGCCCCTGAAGGACCACGTATACGACTATATTTCGAGCCGTATTGACGCCGGCGAGTTGTCCGCCGGCGACCGGCTGAGCGAGCAAGCGATCTGCGATGCCATGGGCGTGTCGCGCACGCCGGTCCGCGAAGCGCTCATCCAGCTCGCAAGCGACGGCTATCTGGACAATCTCCCCCGCCGCGGATTCCGCGTCCGTGGGTTCGATCAGCAAAACGCTGTTGAAGTCTTTGAGATTATGGGGCCGCTCGACGGGCAGGCCGCATATCTCGCCTGTCCGAACCTAACCGACGATGACATTACGCAGCTTAAATTTCTCGTCGGCTCCATGGAGCTCGCGATCCAAGGCGGTCTCATCCGTAAGTACGACGATATTCAGCGAGACTTTCACCTTACGTACTTCAACCGCTGCGGCAACGACCGTCTGCGCGACATGATCTCGCAACTCGAGCGTTGCTTTATCAAGCGCGATTACGAGACTGTCGACCAAGAGACGGCGTGTAAACTGCTCAATAAAGCCAACAGCGAACATGCTCATATTCTTGAGTTGTTCGAAGCACGAGATGCGACGGGCGTGCGCGACTACGTTCGCGATGTCCATTGGAACACAGAAAACGCCCAGTTCACCGTCTGGTAGGAAAGCAACAAGGGACGACATCGGTCTTAAACCTTGGCGCCAGCACCGCCCAAACTGATCCGTTTTCCTCCATCCCCGAGGGATCATTCTTTTGCCAGTCAAGACAGCGCCGATGTTTTGGCGCAGACAGCGAAAGCCCGTCAGAGCGAGCAAGATGCCTAGAAACGAGGCGGCATTGACCCTCCGGTCATGCCGCCGAAGTTGAAAGGCAGATTGCCGCCCTGGCGGGCTTGCAGCGTCAAGTGGTTACGGCGTTTGGTAAAACGCCGTAACTAAAACCCGTGGCGCTCCAGGAAACGGAAGGCTAGGCGGATCCAGGGACGGACCGCCACCTGCTTATCCTCGTTGTCGACCGCGGTGTTGGCGTTGCCGAGCGAAAGGCCGTGACCGCCCTGGTCAAAGACGTGCATCTCGCATGCAACACCCTCCTCGGACATGCGCTGCGCAAACGGGTAAACCTGCGCGACCGGCGCCGTCTTGTCGTCGGACACGCCCCACACAAAGGTCGGCGGCATCTGACGCGAAACATGCGTGGTGGGGTAGATGTCGGCCAGGTGCTCGTCGGTCGCCTCGCCGCCCGTCACCATCGACAGATAGTCGTTAAGCAAATCGCGCCCCGTCTTGCCACCTGTCTTGGGCACGCGCAGGTCGATGCGCGGGTCGCGCGTCTGCATATCACGCACATAGGCAAGGTCGAGCAACGGATAGCCCAGCACCACGGCGTCGGGACGAATATCCTCCGGACGAGCCCCTGCCAGGCCCGCGAAGGGGCCGGTCTTCCACTGCGTTGCCAGCGAGGCACAGATCATGCCGCCCGCTGAGAATCCCACGACGCACACGCGCTTAGGATCGACATGCCACTCGTCGGCGTTGGCGCGCACCGTGGCGACCATCTTGGCAAGATCTGCCTGGGGGTGCGGAAAGCTCACGTCACCCGTAGAACTCGTGACATAGTTGAGCACAAAGGCCTGGTAACCGTGATCCAAAAACGCAAACGCCACCGGGTCCTGCTCGTGCGGAGCGATATGTGTAAACCCACCTCCGCCGCAGATGATCACCGCGGGGCGGCGGCCATTGGGCTTGTCGGGCAGCGGCTCGGCACCCAAATACGTAAACGTCGCCGGATATTCCTCGGTCGGCTCCTCGCCCCACAGCGCATGGCTCTCGATAATCAATTGGTGCTCCCTTCGCGCAATTCGTGCGCACTATTTTTCCGCTCTCAAGCGTACCCCAGTTGGGCCCAGGGCACAGAAACACTCCCGCAATAAGTTCGCCTTCAACTGATATATCACATAATCCCAGCTCAGCACTATCGTTTCACAGCGTAAAATAGGAGCGATGACCGTGCCGGGAAACACATACGAAACGTTTCCGGCTTCATTACACGCGTGCCATATGCGCGCTTGATACGTTGGAGGCAACTATGGGTCTGCTCGATTCGCTTAAGTCCACCTTCACCTCGACGGGCGAGGCGTCCGTTCCGCCCGCAGCAAGCTTCGCCACCCGCGAAGGCGTCATCTATGCCCCCGTCAACGGCGTGCTCGTCAACCTGGACGAGGTCCCCGACGAGACCATCGCCTCGGGCATGCTCGGTCAGGGCTACGGCATCGAGCCCATCACCGGCACCATCTATGCGCCCGCCAACGGCCGCATCGGCGCCACCACCGTCACCAACCACTCCATCGGCATGATCACCGAGGACGGTCTTCGCGTGTTCATCCATGTTGGCCTGGGCACCGTGGAAATGAACGGCAAGGGTTTTGCCCGCTTTGTTGAGATGGGCGATGAGGTCAAGGCAGGCCAGCCGCTCATCAGCTTCGACCGCGATGCCATTAAGGCCGCTGGCCACGAGGATATCGTGACCGTCATCGTCTCCGAGCTCGACCGCCTCAAGAGCATCGACCATGTCGGCGAGTCCGGTACGCTTATCGGCGGCAACCCGCTCGTCAAGCTGGGCGACCCGCTGCTGGTAGCCAAGACCAAGTAGCCGACCGCCGTCACATAACGGGCCAACCGCCTGTGCATCTTTGCCGCATCTGTGTTGTTGTTTTTACCTATGTAGAGGTTCCGAAACGTTTCTACATAGGCAGCTGAGCATCAACGCAGGTGCGGCTTTTGCGTAGCGAAACATCGCCCGCTCGGCATGTTGTTCAACCGCACGAACCCCCTTCCCTTGTCCGCGCAGAGCGCTAGACTGCTAGGTCGACATTGGAGGAAAGAACGATGCAAAACACACCCACGGGCGCCGCACACGCAGCGCCTCAACGCAGCCAACGCATCGCCGCACTCGACGGGCTCCGCGCCCTCGCCATCGTCGGCGTCGTCCTATATCACCTTCGTCCCAGCCGCCTGACCGGTGGTTTTTCGGGCGTTACACTCTTCTTTACGCTGAGTGGCTATCTCGCCACCAAAAGCATTATGCGAGCAACGGCACGCGACGGGTTCTCATACCCGCGCTATATCTGCCGCCGCGTCACGCGCCTTATGCCACCGATTCTTGTAACCATCGCGCTCACCGCCATAGCAACCTATATCGCGGCTCCGAGCCTGCTGCCTAAGGTGCAGCAGGACGCTCTGCCGTCGGCATTGTTCTTGAGCAACTGGTTCTATATCTTTCGCAACGTCTCGTATTTTGCCGCCGCAGGACTCCCCTCGCCGCTCACGCACCTGTGGTTCTGCGGCGTCCAGATGCAGTTCTATCTGGCATGGCCGCTCATCCTTATGGTGCTCTGTAGCAAAACTAGGTCGCGCAACACCGCTATCGGCGTCACGATCACGTTCATACTTATATCAACAGCAGCGATGGCCCTCATGTTCGACCCCATGGCCGACACATCGCGCGTCTACTATGGAACCGACGCCCGTGCCGCCGAGCTTCTATGCGGAGCCTTAGCCGCCATCGCCGCGCCGCGTCTGCGCGAGATGCTGAGCGGTGACGCCCGTACCCCCGGCGCCAGCAAGGGTATCTCGAAGGTTAACGTGGTCTCCGTCGCGTGGCTCGCTGTCGTCATAGTCGGCGCGTTCGCGCTGACCGGAGAGAACCCCCTGCTCTACCGCGGTGGCTTTTTGCTGCTTGCCCTGCTCACCGGGCTCCTTATCATCTGCGTGCAAAACACGGAATGTATCGTGCGTTGTCTGTTGTCGGTCAAGCCGCTCGTCTGGCTGGGCCAGCGCTCGTTCTCGGTCTATCTGGTGCACTACCCACTGCTCATCCTTATGAACCCCGCAACCCGCACTACCCGCATCGCCTGGTGGGAGCAGGTATTACAGCTCGTGCTGATCCTTGCGGTAGCCGAGGTTTTCTATCGCCTCGTCGAACGCCCTTGGTCCCACAAGCCGGCCCAACAGGACAGCACGGCAAGAAAGCACGTCCTCGCGCCCGTCATGATGCTCCCCGCGTTTGCAGCCGCATGCGTCGCCGCACTTGCCTTCGCGCCGCTTAACTGGGCAGGCATCGCCACCGCCCGCGCCGAGCAGCTCCGCCCCGAGCTTGCCCAAAACGCAACCTCGCCCAAGGACAACGGTGCCGGCGGCAAGAGCGCCGAGCCCGCATCCAACCAAGACGCTCAGCCCAACGACGCCGCTCAGCAAAAGCCCAAAGAAGGTCCTATCGCCGAAAAGATCCCCAAGAACCTTGACTGGAAGAGCTTTACCTACGACGAGGCAACCGGAACCTGCGATGCCCGCGTGCTCATGATCGGCGACTCGGTCACTGCGGGCGCACAGTTCGGTATTCAGGCGGCGCTTCCCAACGCATACATCGACGGCGTGGTGAGCCGCCAGTTCTACACCTTCCAGGATGTCTATGCACAGGACAGCGCCAACTACGACCCGAGCGTGGTCATCTGCGCGCTTGGCACCAACGGCCTCATCCGCGACTCCCAGCAGGTGCAGGACGTGATCAATGCCGTGGGCGGCAAGCCCATCTACTTTGTGACCGTGCGCGTGCCGCTCGAGCTGCAGGACCGCAACAACCAGACAATCCGCGACGTATGCGCCCAAAACGACAACGCCGGCATCATCGATTGGAACGGTGCCTCAGAGGGCCACAGCGAATACCTTGTCGACGACGGCACACACCTCACCCAGGCGGGAATCGACACCTACGCTGCTCTCATACGTCAAGCCATCTGCGGGCACTAGGCAACGTAAAGCAGGAACCTGTATGGCGCCCACGTCACGCCCATACATCACACCTGACGTTTTGCTACGCTCCACTCGCGGGTTAGAATGGTTAACTGTTTGGAAATAATCCGTACAACCGTTATGGGAGGATACGTGAACCGCACCAAAATCGCGCAGCTCTATACGCACGCCGAGTCGCTCGGTGGCCAGACCGTCACCGTTGCCGGCTGGGTCAAGTCCGTCCGCGACATGAAGAACTTTGGCTTCGTTACACTCAACGACGGCAGCTGCTTCCGCGACCTGCAAGTTGTCATGAACCGCGAGGCGCTCGACAACTACGACGAGATCGCCCACCAAAACGTCTCGGCCGCACTCATCTGCACCGGTACCGTCAAGCTGACCCCCGATGCGCCCCAGCCCTTCGAGCTTTCTGCCACCTCCATCGAGGTCGAGGGCACGAGCGCCCCGGATTACCCGCTGCAGAAGAAGCGCGCAACCGTCGAGTTCCTGCGCACCCAGCAGCACCTGCGCCCGCGCACCAACCTGTTCCGCGCCGTGTTCCGCATCCGCTCTGTCGCGGCTGCCGCCATCCACCGCTTCTTCCAGGAGCAGGGCTTTGTCTACGTCAACACCCCCATCATCACCACGAGTGACTGCGAGGGCGCCGGCGAGATGTTCCGCGTGACCACGCTCGACCCCCAAAACCCGCCCCTCACCGAGTCCGGCGAGGTTGACTGGAGTCAGGACTTCTTTGGCAAGCATGCGAGCCTCACCGTTTCCGGCCAGCTCAATGCCGAGAACTTTGCCATGGCCTTTGGCGACGTGTACACCTTTGGCCCCACCTTCCGCGCCGAAAACTCCAACACCACGCGCCATGCCGCCGAGTTTTGGATGATCGAGCCCGAGATGGCCTTCGCCGACCTCAACGACTACATGGATAACGCCGAGGCCATGCTCAAGTACGTCCTTAAGGACGTCATGGCAACTTGCCCCGACGAGCTCAATATGCTCAACAAGTTTGTGGACAAGGGCCTGCTCGAGCGTCTGGACCATGTCGCCAACTCCGACTTTGCCCGCGTCACCTATACCGAGGCCGTCGAGATCCTGGAGCAGGCCGTCGCCGCCGGTCACAAGTTTGACTATCCCGTGAGCTGGGGCATTGACCTGCAGACCGAGCACGAGCGTTTCCTGACCGAGGAGCACTTTAAGCGCCCGACCTTCGTGACCGACTACCCGGCCGAAATCAAGGCCTTCTACATGCGCATGAACGAGGACGGCAAGACCGTCGCCGCCGCCGACTGCCTGGTTCCCGGTATCGGCGAGATTATCGGCGGCTCCCAGCGCGAGGAGCGCCTGGATCTGCTCGAGGCCCGCATCAAGGACCTGGGCATGAATCCCGAGCAGTACAAGTACTACCTTGACCTGCGCCGCTACGGTTCTTGCAAGCACGCCGGCTACGGGTTGGGCTTCGAGCGCTTGGTGATGTACCTCACCGGCGTGGGCAACATCCGCGACGTCCTGCCGCACCCGCGCACCGTGGGTAACGCCGACTTCTAATCGTCATAGCGTCACCAAACGCGCTACAGTACATCGCGCCAGCGCCCCTCGGTATGCCGAGGGGCGCTTTTTTCAACAGCATCCGTCAAGCTTTTGGCAAGTTTTTGGTCAGTTGAGCAGGGCTGTTGAAAACTCGAACCGCCGTTTGCCGACGACTACCGACCGGCCAGAGCGCCCTGCGCCCCTGGGATAACCCCGCGTCCTAGGCTCCATACCGTCGCCACCCAAAACGGAAAGGACGTGGGCGCTATGACCGAAGCCGTTGTTGAAAACTATGAGACCACGACCAGGGGCTCCGCCTCGATGGCAGCCTATCGCGCCGTACGCATCCTGCAGCTCTTGAGCGAGAACACCGGCGAGGACAAGGCACTGCTTTCCGACGAGCTGGTCGAGCTCCTCGCCCATCCCGACGACCCCGCCCGTATGCCCATCTCGGCGGCACGCCGCAGCATCTATACCTCGATATCCGCACTTCGTCACGCCGGATACGAAATCGACTATAAACGCGGCGTGGGCTATCGGCTCCTCACCCGCCCGCTTGCTGACGAGGAGATCATACGGCTCCACGGCATGGTCATGCGCAACCGATCGACGCCTATAGCCATTCGAAAGAGCATGGCGCAGCACCTGGTCGCCATGGCGAGCGCCGATGTTCGCAGCTATCTCGATATGCCCGAACCGGCACCGGCCTCCAACGACGCGCCCGTCAAGACAACGCGTCCGCACGCCAAGCGTATCGACACGTGTGAGCTCGTCGAACAGGCCATCGACCATGGAACAACTGTCAGCTTTGATATCTCAAACGTCCTGACCCGAGGCGAAACCGAGGTGGTGCGGATGACGGTCCGGCCCTTTGCCATCAGGCAGCGCGATGGCGTCTCGTATCTGCTGGGAACGGTCTACGACGCCCGAGGCGCCGACGACACCCTGCGCACCGTTGAGGTCAGCCGCATGAGAAACGTCAGCACGCGTTTGCTCGACGGCAAGAAACTCTTTGCCGCGCTAGACGAAGAAGACAGCCCCGCGCCCGCAGCGTAAGCCCCGTTACCGTCCGTCGCTCCTCGGCACCGCCCATCCGGTTCAGTATTAAAAAACCCGCCAGGTTATTGTAAAAATGGACATCGGCGTTACTATAGTCCCACTTGCACTTTTTCCTAGTGCAGTGTTTCCAGCCATTTTTATACTGGGGGTAATGATATGAAGGACATCACCATCAGCCGCAGGAGCCTTCTTGTCTCCGCTGGCCTGCTCGCGCTCGCTCCGCTCGCCGGATGCGGCGGCAACTCTGGTTCCGGCTCCGCTGCCGCCGGTTCCGACTACACCATCGGCGTTCTGCAGCTCACCGAGCACTCCGCGCTCGATGCCGCCAATGACGGCTTCGTCAAGGCCATCAAGAAGAGCGGCCTCAAGGTCAAGATCGACCAGAAGAACGCCCAGAACGACCAGTCCACGTGCAAGTCCATTGCCGACAAGTTCGTAGGCGACGGCGTCAACCTGATCTATGCCATCGCTACGCCCGCCGCGCAGGCTGCCGCCGGCGCCACCGCTGATATCCCCATCGTTGGCTGCGCCATCACCGACTACGCCGCTTCCGGCCTGGTTCAGGACAACGACAAGCCCGGCACCAACGTCACGGGCGCTTCCGACCTCACCCCGGTCGCCGAGCAGCTCGAGATGATGCAGAAGGTCCTGCCCGACGTTAAGAAGGTCGGCCTGCTCTACTGCACCGCCGAGTCCAACTCCGACGTCCAGATCAAGGCCGCCAAGAAGGAGCTCGACAAGCTGGGCCTGGAGTACACCGACTTCACCGTCTCGAGCTCCAACGAGATCCAGTCCGTCGTCGAGTCTGCCGTGGGCAAGGTCGACGCGCTGTACTCCCCCACCGACAACACCATCGCCGCGGGCGCTTCGCAGGTCGGCCAGATTTGCAAGGAGAACAAGCTCCCCTTCGTTACCGGCGAGGAGGGCATGTGCAAGGCTGGCGGCCTGTTCACCCTCTCCATCAACTATGAGGACTTGGGCTACGCTGCAGGCGAGATGGCCGTTAAGATCCTGAAGGGCGAGGCTAAGCCCGAGGATATGCCGATCAAGCATCTCTCGAGCAAGGACCTGGTTGTCGTCAAGAACGACGAGATGGCCGAGGCTCTGGGCATCGACCTTTCCGCTCTGGACGAATAGCGCCATGCGCGGTGACGCGTCTAGGGCCCGCACGCGCGCCGCTGCTGCGTTATTCAATATCTGAGCCATCGGGGCGAACGCTAAAGACCGGCGTTCGCCCTGCTTGTTTCGGATGAGACAAAACATCCGGCCGCAGCTCTTTTATGCATTGTTACCGCTATTATGGAAAATCACGTGTCCACCCTATCCTAGGAGGTATGAAGCATGCTCATTGCATTGCAGGGCGCCGTTTCCCAGGGTGTCCTCTGGGGCATTATGGTGCTTGGCGTGTTTATCACGTTCCGCCTGCTCGACATCCCCGATATGACCTGCGACGGCAGCTTTGCCCTCGGCGGCTGTGTTTGCGCCGTGCTCATCGTCAACAATAACGTCGACCCCTTGCTCGCCGTGCTGGCTGGCATGTGCGCCGGCGCCATCGCGGGCGCTGTCACGGGCATCTTGACCACCGTTTTTGAGATTCCTGCAATCCTCGCCGGAATCCTTACGCAGATCAGTCTGTGGTCCATTAACCTGCGCATCATGGGCAAATCCAACACGCCCATCCTTGCCAAGGGCACCATCTTCTCATCCGTCAGCCACATGACGGGCCTGCCGCAGTCCACCGTTGCCATCATCCTGGGCATTGTGCTGGCCGTGGCCATCGTCGCCATCCTGTACTGGTTCTTTGGCACCGAGATCGGCTCGGCGCTGCGTGCCACCGGCAACAACGAGTACATGATCCGCGCCCTGGGCGTCAACACCAACTCCACCAAGATGATCGCCCTCGTGCTCTCCAACGCCCTTATCGGCCTTTCGGGTGCGCTCATCTGCCAGAGCCAAAAGTATGCCGACATTGGCATGGGCACCGGCGCCATCGTTATCGGTCTTGCCGCCATCGTCATCGGCGAGGTGCTCGGCCGCCTGCTGCCCGGCGGTCTGACGCAGTTTAGCGTCCGTCTTGCCTCTGCCATCTTTGGCTCCGTGGTGTACTTCCTCATCCGCGCCATCGTGCTGCAGCTGGGCATGGACGCCAACGACATGAAGCTGCTCTCCGCCGTAATCGTCGCCGTGGCCCTGTGCGTGCCCGTGGTTTGGGAGCGCTATAAGCTCCGCAGCTCCTACACGAAGGGGGATGAGGCAGATGCTTAAGCTCTCACACGTCAAGAAGACCTTTAACAAGGGCACCGTCATCGAGAAGCGCGCTCTTACCGGCGTCGACCTTACCCTCAACGACGGCGACTTTGTAACCGTGATCGGCGGTAACGGCGCCGGCAAATCCACGCTGCTCAACATGATCGCCGGCGTATATCCGCTCGATTCGGGCGTTATCGAGCTCGACGGCACCGACATCTCGCGTCTGAGCGAGTCGCAGCGCGCCAAGTACCTGGGCCGCGTGTTCCAGGACCCCATGCGCGGCACCGCAGCCGACATGCAAATTGCCGAGAATCTAGCCCTCGCCAAGCGCCGCGGTCAGCGTCGCGGTCTTTCGTGGGGCGTCACCAAGGCCGAGAAGGACGAGTACGTTGAGCTGCTCAAGCGTCTGGACCTTGGTCTGGATACGCGCCTTAACGCTAAGGTCGGCCTGCTCTCGGGCGGCCAGCGCCAGGCACTCACCCTGCTGATGGCCACGCTCACCAAACCGCGCCTGCTGCTGCTCGACGAGCACACGGCGGCCCTCGACCCCAAGACGGCATCAAAGGTGCTCAACCTGACTGAGGAGATCGTCGACGAGAACCACCTGACCACGCTCATGGTCACGCACAACATGAACGACGCCATCCGTCTGGGCAATCGCCTGATCATGATGCACGAGGGCCACGTGATCTACGACGTGGCGGGCGACGAGAAGAAGTCGCTCACTGTGGCCGACCTGCTGCAGAAGTTCGAGGAGGTCTCAGGCGGCGAGCTCGCCAACGACCGCATGCTGCTGAGCTAAAACCTGCCAAAAAGGGACAGGTTTATTTTGGCAGGTTTTATCTGCACAAACGTCAAAACCGCCGCAAAGGAGCAGATACCTTTGCGGCGGTTTTCGCTAACCCCCATATCGAGCACAGAAGCCCGTCCGAATTTGATCGGACGGGCTTCTTGATGGGTATCATGGTTGGATGATCATTAGGAGGTTTCCCTTCATGGAATTGTTTGAGCCGATTCTTCATTTCTTTGCACAACGATGGGTCCACAACATCATCTGGGCAGGTATCTTGGCCATCGGCACCGCCGTTGCCGCCAAGGTCGCGTCCAAGACCCTGTACCACCTGCTCAACCGCGACGATAACCCACTCCCTTCATCAAGCATCTTCATCAACATCGCGCGCGCCGTCATTTGGATGATCGGCGGCAGCTTTATCCTCGACAACTGCTTTGGCATTAATGCAAACGCCCTCGTCGCCGCTCTTGGCGTCGGCGGCATCGCCATCTCACTCGGCTTTCAGGACACGCTTTCAAACCTCATCGGCGGCATGCAGGTGACGTTTATGGGCATTGTCAAACCCGGCGACAATATCGAGGTCGGCGGCGTGTCCGGCGTGGTCCAAGATATCACCTGGCGCCATACGACCATCGAAGATGCCTGCGGGCAGACCATCATCGTCCCCAACTCCAACATTTCCAAGAACACGCTCGTGCACCTCATGCCCTTTGGGCGCGTGGCCGTCCCCGTCGCGGTCAAGGACGCGTCCAAGTGGGCTTCACTGGACGCGCTGGCAGATGAGCTCACCGACGCCACCAAGGCCGCCGTGCTTCCCATCTCGGGCTTTGACAAGGAGCCCTACGTGCTCTTTAGCGAGATCGGCGACTTTGGCATCAAGGGCAAAATCATCTTTATCGTCAGCGACGATAGCACCACCTTCACGGCAGCCGACGCCTGCATTCGCGCCATTGCCCCCATCATCGCCTAATCCACCACAAAGGGGACAGGCACCTTTGTGGTGGTTTTCATCCGTGGTACCATGGTTCATATAGTTGTTTAAACGACTAAGGGAGCAGAATTATGGAAGAGGCCTATCGTCAAGCACGCAAGCGCGGCGAGCAGGGACGTCGACGCGCCATTAGCCAAAGCGAGCAGCCGTACCTCACGGACCTCGATAGCCTCGTTACCCAGCTTCCCTGCGGCCAACACGAGAACATCGGCCTGAGGGATATTCCGCTCGAAATGGTCGTCGGCACGGTCACCAAAGGCCGTCAGTCTGCCTTTTCGTGTAACTTTATGCCTCTGCTGCCGTTTAACACCGAGTTCGCCCGCAAGTGGTCCAACCTCTACGACATCCAAATAACCGAGGGCTATCGCGACCCCATCATCGTCACCGAGTTTATGCATCGGTTCTACGTCCAGGAGGGCAACAAGCGCGTCAGCGTCCTCAAATTCCTGGACGCCCCGACGGTTTCGGCCAAGGTCACCCGCCTCTACCCCGGAAAATGGGATTCCGTCGAAAGTCGCCTGTACGGCGAGTTCTGCGCGTTTTGGCGCGTCTGCCCCCTATACGAGATCGAGTTCTCGCGCGAGGGAAGCTACGAAACGCTCGCCAAGATGCTCGGCCAGGACCTTGTCGAAAAGTGGCCACAGAAAAAGGTCGACTACCTGCGCCACACCTTCCTACTCTTTAAGCGTGCCTACCTTCGCGCGGGCGGCGACCACCTGGACATTACGCCCGCCGACGCCATGCTCGTCTACCTCAATGTGTACAACCAGGACCGCCTGCTGGATACGCCGACGGATATCGTCGTAAACCGCCTGTGCAAGATTTGGCGCGAGCTGGTCATTGCCGGCAAAAATGACGAGGACAAGGTCGATCTTGTCGAAGCACCGAGCGTCGATGAAGAAGAGGCGCCCGCCAAGTCCACCTCCAGCGTGCTCAATTTCTTTATGGGCAAGACCGTCTATTCGGCGGCCAACCCCCTGCGCATCGCCTTTATTCATGAGTTCCCCTGTGCGACGTCGAGCTGGGACAGCCTGCACGACCAAGGGCGTCAGTATCTCGATGAGCACTTTGGCGGCATCGTGCGCACCGAGGCATTCGAGAACTGCCACGATCCGGACGTGTTCTACGCCGCCGTGGAAACGGCTGTCAAACATGGAGCAAACGTCATCTTCTCGACCTCGCACCGCCTGATGGAATATACGCTCAGGGCTGCCGTTGAGTATCCCCAGGTTCGGTTCCTCAACTGCTCCATCGGCCTTCCCCACCAAAGCGTGCGCTCGTATTTTGGAAAGATGTACGAGGCCAAATTCCTACTGGGCGCCCTTGCGGCCAGCATGGCGGACAACCACCGCATCGGTTACCACGCGTCGGTCTTCGCCTCGGGCGCACTTAGCGAGATCAACGCCTTTGCCATCGGCGCCTCGCTGCTCGACCCCCGCGCGCAGGTAATCCTCACCTGGGGCGATGTGCCCGCCGGCGGTCTTGCCGAGGCCATGTGCCGCGAAGGCGTGATTGTTATGACCGGCGCCGACATGTCAAAGTCGCTCGAAGACCCCACGGCCTACGGACTCCACCGCCTGGTCGATGGCAAGGTCGTCGGCATCGCCATGCCGGTATGGAACTGGGGCCGATACTACGAGCTTATCGTGCGAAGCCTGCTACATGGCACCTGGGATGAGACCAGTGACGACAGCCAGGTTCGCGCTGTCAACTACTGGTACGGCATGAGTTCCGGCGTTATCGATATCCGTTATGCTCCGGGCCTGCCCTACCAGACGCGCAAGCTTGTTCAGCTCCTCCGCAATGGCATCGTCGAGGGCTCCATTAATCCATTTGGCGGCGAACTCCATAGTCAGAACGGCGTGGTGCAGATCGAGGGCTTTCCCCCACTGCCGAGCACGCAGATTGTCGAGATGGACTGGCTGGCGGACAACGTGGTGGGCACCATTCCGCAGCTCGACGATGAGCCGAAGGTCCGCGCCCTATGAAAATCCTTGCCATAGCCGATACCGAAGAACGATGCCTATGGGAGTGCTTTCGCAAGGAACGCTTTGAGGGTATCGAACTGATTTTGTCCGCCGGCGATCTGGACCCGGACTATCTTGAGTTTTTGGTCACCGTCATTAACAAACCGCTCATCTACGTGCGCGGCAACCACGATGACCGCTACGCTCGTCATGCACCGGGTGGCTGCATCTGTGTCGAAGACACCGTGTACGTGTATCGCGGCGTCCGCATTGCGGGGCTTGGCGGCTCCATGCGCTATCGAGACGGTGCCAACATGTACACCGAGCGCGAGATGGCCAAGCGCATGCGAAAGCTGTCCCGCAAAGTGAGGTTGGTCGGCGGCTGCGACATCTTGCTCACCCATGCGCCCGCCGCCGGCGTGGGCGATCTGGATGATCTACCGCATCGAGGATTCGAATGCTTTAACACGGCGCTCGAGTCCTGGAACCCTGACTACATGGTGCACGGGCATGTGCACCAAAGCTACGGTCCCAACTTTCAACGCGAACGTCGGCTCGCATGCGGAACGACGATCATCAACGCCTGCGGCTATACGCAGTTTGAACTCGACGAGACGCGCTACCCCATCCGTGGCTGGCAGGCAGCCTGGCTCAATTCGCAAACCATGCGCCGCGAGCTCAAGCGCCACGAGGCCATCGAGTCCTCAACCGCCAGAACCCCCTGGTAACCACCACAAAGGTGCCTGTCCCCTTCGTGTTGGATTTGGCCCGAGATAGCAAGAAACCCGGTCCTGCACGAGGCAGAACCGGGTTTCTTTAGCAATGCTTGCTTTGTTCAGGCAGTAACAGTTAGTTACTCAGCCAGGAAGTCACGCTGGACAGCGGGATCGACCTTGACGCCAGGGCCCATGGTGGAAGACACGGAGATGGACTTGACATACTTGCCCTTAGCAGAAGAGGGCTTGACGCGCAGGATCTCGGTGTACAGGGCAGCGTAGTTCTCGATGAGCTGCTGCTCAGAGAAGGACTTCTTGCCCAGGGGCACGTGGCAGATGCCGTAGCGGTCGGCGCGATACTCAACGCGGCCGGCCTTGAGCTCGGAGACCATCTTGGCGACGTCCATGGTCACGGTGCCGAGCTTGGGGTTCGGCATGAGGCCACGGGGACCAAGGATCTTACCGATGCGGCCAACCTTGGCCATCATGTTCGGCGTAGCGATAGCAGCGTCGAAGTTGATCTCGCCCTTCTGGATCTGGGCGACGAGCTCGTCGGAACCGATGATGTCGGCGCCGGCAGCCTCGGCCTCGCGGGCCTTCTCGCCCTCGGCGAAGACGGCAACACGAACGGTCTTGCCGGTGCCGTGGGGCAGAGAGATGGAACCACGGATGTTCTGGTCAGCCTTACGAGTATCGATGCCCAGACGGAAGTGGGCCTCGACGGTCTCGTCGAACTTGGCGGTGTCGAGCTCCTTGATGAGCTTGGCAGCCTGAAGGGGGGTGTAGAGCGTGGCGCGGTCGATCTTCTCGGCAGCGGCGTTATAGCTCTTACCATGCTTAGCCATGTGCATTACCTCCTGTGGTTAAACGGGCTTATGCCCTCCCACATCGTATCGTGTGCCCTATTGCACACATATAACGGGCGCCCCGGTCGGGGCACCCATCATTACCTAAAGAAATCGCTACTCAGCGATGGTGACGCCCATGGAACGGGCGGTACCGGCGATAATCTTCTTGGCGGCGTCAATGTCGTTGGCATTGAGGTCCGGCATCTTGATCTCGGCGATCTTGGTGAGCTGCTCCTGGGAGAGCTGACCAACCTTGTCGGCCTGGGGCTTAGCGGAACCAGACTTGAGGTTCAGCTCCTTCTTGATGAGGTGAGCCGCCGGCGGGGTCTTGGTGATGAAGGAGAAGGATTTATCCTCGTAGACAGAGATCTCAACGGGGATGATGTCGCCCTTCTTGTCCTGCGTCTCGGCGTTAAAGGCCTGGCAGAACTGCATGATGTTCACGCCAGCAGCGCCCAGGGCGGGGCCGACGGGAGGAGCGGGGTTAGCTGCACCAGCAGGAATCTGGAGCTTAATGACGTTGGCAACCTTCTTCTCAGCCATGGTCATTCCTTTCGAATCACGAGTGTGAAGTACTTGCTATATCGTAAGCACGCACGTGTTAGAAGCACTCCTGAGATGAGCAGTCACAGAAGAAGCACGCTCGCGCGAACGGACGAAAACTTAAGCGATGACAGCGACCTGGTTAAAGTCGAGCTCGACCGGCGTCTCGCGGCCAAAGATCATCAGCGTGACCTTGAGCTTGCCAGCCTCGGTGTTAACCTCGGAGACCTTGCCATCAAAGTCGGTAAGCGGGCCATCGGTGACGCGGACGGACGTGCCGACCTCAATATCAACCGAGGTGCGCTTGGGCGAATCGCCCTTACCGGGACGACGAGTCATCTTGTTGTACTCGTCGCGGGAAAGCGGAGCGGGCTTACCGTTGCCGCCCAGGAAACCGGTGACGCCAGGCGTGTTACGAACGCACGTCCAAGCATCGTCATCCATCTCCATGCGGACCAGAACATAACCCGGGAAGATCTTGGAATCCTTGGTCTCGCGCTTGCCACCCTCTTTAATCTCGGTGACGCGCTCCATAGGAATCTCGATATCAAAGATACGGTCCTGCATGCCCATAGTCTCGATGCGATGCTCGAGATCGGACTTAACGCGGTTCTCGTATCCAGAGTAAGTGTGAACGACGTACCAACGCTTAGACATGGTTTAGCCCCTCAATCCAGAGAACAGAGCAAGAGCCTCGCCAAAGCCAGCATCGAGCAGAGCGATGACGACGCCGACGACGATCAGAGAAGCGCAAACGACGACCGAGTAGTTCACGAGCTCCTTCTTATCGGGCCACGTGACACGCTTCATCTCGGACTTGACCGAGGCGAAATACTTCTTGGTGCGGGCGAAGAAACCAGGCTTCTCGTTCTTCTTGGACTTCGCAGCCTTCTCGTTCTTCTTGGCAACGGCCTTCTTGGCCTCAACCTTGGAGTTGGCGGCAGCGTTGTTGGCAGGTGCCGGCTGCTGAGCCTTCTTCTTGTTCTTCTTGTTGGCCATTTGGGTTACCTCCGCGCAATGCGCTTATACATGAGTAAACCGTAAGCCCCCAATTGGGAGCTTACGGAATAATGACTGGCACGCCAGGAAGGACTCGAACCCTCAACACTCGGTTTTGGAGACCGATGCTCTACCAATTGAACTACTGGCGTATGTGACTAGAGACTAGCGAGTCTCTTTGTGCAGCGTGTGGTGACGGCACCAGGGGCAATACTTCTTGATCTCCATACGATCAGGCATGGTCGACTTGTTCTTGGTGGTCGTATAGTTGCGGCGCTTGCACTCAGTGCACGCAAGAGTAACTAGAGTACGCATGTATCCTGAACCTTTCATATCCGCCCCGTACGGGCACGAGTTGTTACTTTATCAGCTCCACGTAAGTGCTGTCAACGAAAACCTCGAGTCAATTGGTTCTCGGTGGATCCATTCATATTTGGAACACATCAATGAAGCCATCGAGAGCTAATCGACGGTGCATCCAGGACCATTATCGATCCTCTCGACACCAGCAACGGCTCAAAATCCATTGCAGAAAAGAACCCGGCACCCATATAAGTGCCGGGTTCTCTAAGTCAGCTATATCAAAGAGCTAATTTACTCAATGATCGTGGAGACGATGCCCGAACCGACGGTGTGGCCACCCTCGCGGATAGCGAAGCGCAGGCCCTCCTCCATGGCGATCGGGTGGATGAGGTCGCCCTCGATGGTGATGTGGTCACCAGGCATAGCCATCTCGGTGCCCTCGGGGAGCTTGACCGTACCGGTAACGTCGGTGGTACGGAAGTAGAACTGAGGACGATAACCATCGAAGAACGGGGTGTGACGACCGCCCTCCTCCTTGGTCAGAACGTAGATCTCGCCGGTGAACTTGGTGTGCGGGGTAACCGAACCGGGCTTGCAGAGAACCTGGCCGCGCTCGATGTCCTCGCGCTTGATGCCGCGGAGCAGCAGACCGACGTTGTCGCCAGCCTCGCAGAAGTCCATGGACTTACGGAACATCTCGATACCGGTAACGACGGTGTTCTGGGTATCCTTGATGCCGACGATCTCGACGGGCTCGTTGAGCTTGAGCTCACCGCGCTCGACACGGCCGGTAGCAACGGTACCACGGCCGGAGATGGTCATAACGTCCTCAACGGCCATCAGGAACGGGAGGTCGTTGTTACGAGCAGGCGTCGGGATGTACTCGTCGACGGCCTTCATGAGCTCGCGGATAGCGTCCATCCACTTGGCGTCGCCCTCGAGAGCGCCCAGAGCGGAACCACGGATGACGGGGATGTCGTCGCCGGGGAAATCGTACTCGGAGAGGAGCTCACGGGTCTCCATCTCGACGAGGTCGATGAGCTCGTCATCGTCGACCATGTCGCACTTGTTCAGGAAGACGACGATGTAAGGAACGCCGACCTGACGGGCGAGCAGGATGTGCTCGCGAGTCTGAGCCATGGGGCCGTCGGTAGCGGCGATGACCAGGATAGCGCCGTCCATCTGAGCAGCACCGGAGATCATGTTCTTGACGTAGTCAGCGTGGCCCGGGCAGTCAACGTGAGCGTAGTGACGGGCAGCAGTCTCGTACTCGACGTGGGAGACGGAGATTGTAATGCCGCGCTCGCGCTCCTCGGGAGCCTTGTCGATGTTCTCGAACGCAGTGAAGTCAGCCTTGCAGCCCTCGGTCTCGGAGAGAACCTTGGTGATGGCAGCGGTCAGCGTGGTCTTGCCGTGGTCGACGTGACCAATGGTGCCGATGTTAACATGCGGCTTAGTGCGCTCAAACTTCTCTTTGGCCATAAAGCCCTCCTCTTAACAGGTCGTCCCCGGACGGGACTTTGCCTTTATACCATAGTGGCCTCTCAACATACTATTGAGAAGCCACCGTGTTACCTATGGTAGCGGTGACTGGATTCGAACCAGTGACGCCACGGGTATGAACCGTGTGCTCTAACCAACTGAGCTACACCGCCGGATGGAGCCTGCAACCAGACTTGAACTGGTGACCTCTTCGTTACCAACGAAGTGCTCTACCGACTGAGCTATACAGGCACTTGACGGGTGGGAGCTATAGGATTCGAACCTATGTAGGCAGAGCCAACGGGTTTACAGCCCGTCCCCATTAACCACTCGGGCAAACTCCCAATCGTTCAAGTATCCGCAGGTCCTTTGGTCTTTTGGACCGCCGCCCCCGCGAACGAAAAAGATAATACGATGCAACCTTGGGGGCTGTCAACGAAAACCTCTAGATACACGGTGCCGGGCGTATCTATATAGCCTTGACCTGCGGTTTTGTTGAATTTGGATATGAAGGACGGTGGATTTGCATGTTGCGGTGACATTTCCCGAGGGAACACTTTGGCGTAGTGGAGTAAGCCTGCAGAATATCACTTCGATAACGACTCATTTGCACCTATATATAGGTCGAGATCGGGCTTTCGCGGCAGATTCGAGCGTGGATTATCTCCCGTTTGTAATCGAGCGTGGATAATCTCCCACTTTTGGCGTTCCACTGGGCCCAAAGCGGCAGATTATCCACGCTCATTCTCCAGGCGGGAGATTTTCCACGCTCGTACGTCCGAAAATCCTCGCTCGACCAGGATGACCGGGACCGGTCCGGCCTTCGTCTCGATCTGTAACATCTAGAGAACATTTTCTCCCCTATCTGTTACAGATTGAGATATTACGCAGAGACCCCAGCTCACGTCTCATTCTGTAACAGTTAGATACGATTGAACCGTCTTGGTGTTACAGATTGAGACAAATTGGGAAACGAGAGGGACGCTGAGCCCGATAACTCACCAAAATAAGAAACGGGCCCTGTCCCATAAGGAACAGGGCCCGAAACTCTCATGGAGCCAGTGACAGGAAGTCCGCGTATTCGCTTCGCGAATCCGCTCCGGCTTCGGATGCCTGCCGGCATCCTCGCCCGCTCGCTACGAACGCTTCGCGTTCGCTTGACGCTCGCGCCTCTGCAGGTTCGATTCCGGCACATACAAGAAACGGGCCCTGTCCCATAAGGAACAGGGCCCGAAACTCTCATGGAGCCAGTGACAGGAATCGAACCTGCAACCCACTGATTACAAATCAGTTGCGCTACCGTTGCGCCACACTGGCACACTTGGCGCTTTCGCGCGAAGCCAATTAAGAATAAAGGAATTGCAGACGAGGCGCAACAGGCCGCACGGCGTTATACAAATATGCAAAATCCAGCAACAGCGCGTACCAAGCCCGTTCATTTCTGTCAGTGCGCCCTCAATCTTAAAACCATTCGCCAGAACGAATAGTTTTAATTACAATTGGCTATATAAAACTATTCGTTTTGGCGAAGGGTTTCGCGATGTTGACTACAAAGGAAGCAGCCGAGCTGCTCGGCATCACCCCGCGCAGGGTGCAGGAGCTCATTAAGAACGGCGCGCTGACCGCCCGCAAGGCTTCTGGCGTGTGGCTTATCGACAAAGCCAGCGTAGACACGCGACTCCGCTCCGCAACCAAAAGAGGGGGACGGCCTCGTCGCGGGCATGGGAAAAGCGAAATCGCATTTACCCTCATGAACCGCACGCACGAAGTGGCCCAGCTGGTCTACAGCAGATCACGGAAAGACTTCACCCACATCGGCGCCGACGTCGATCGTGCCCACGCCCCTATTGGAGTTTTTACTCCCAGCAAACCTGTATCGCTCGACTCCTTCCGCATCTGGTGGCGCGGCCGCGGTATCCCGCTCGCACGCATTGGGCTAGCCTCCCTGCTTGCAGAAGCCGCAGTCGATGTTCCCGACGAACTTGTCCAGCGAAATCTCGGTCTATCCCTATCCGACCAGTATTGGATTAGACCCCAAGGTTCCGGTCTCGCCTGGGAGGATATTAACTTCTTCAATAATGCTTTTGACGATGTCTCGTTGACCATTGCGCCCTTTGCCCCAGAGGGTAAAGCGGCTGTTGCAAAGCCCGATAACACCTCGGACGGCAATCTTCAAAAGTACTGGACATGCGAGGGTGACCGTCGAATCCTCCACAAGGCAGGTGCACATCTAAACCAGGAACCTTATAACGAGCTGGTAGCAACCGCGCTCCACCGTCGCATCCTAAATACCTGTGATTATGTGCCTTACTCACTCGAGGGCACGGGCACTTCTGCCCTGAGCACATGCGATGTCTTCTTAACTGACGAAGAAGAATATACCCCGGCGTTCTATGTAAACCAGCACGCAAATGCGGACGACCGGCTAACCGACTACGAACGGTATGTTACAAACTGTGAGGAGCTCGGGGCGACGGGCATAAAAGACGCCCTTGACCGCATGATCGTATGCGATAACATCATTGCCAACTTCGACCGCCATTGGCGCAACTTTGGCCTCGTGCGAAACGTCAACACACTAACGTGCAGGCCGGCCCCCATCTTTGATTCGGGCTCATCACTCTGGTGCAACATGTCTCTAGAGGAGCTCCGGACAGGAGAACACAGCTTTACCAGCGCACAGTTTTATTCAAGTCCCGCAAAACAAATGTTGCTCGTCGAGGATATGAGCTGGTTTGACGGCAACAGCCTCGATGGTTTCGTTGACGAGGCAATCGAGATTCTATCCAGAAACGATGCCCTAGCAGCGAGACTGCCTTATCTAAAAGAGGCGCTAACGTGGCGCCTCGAAAGAATGATCGACATCGCTGAATGGAGTTAGCGAGGCAGCATTGCCCCGCCAACTCCTCTACCTCCCGCGCAACGCCTTGAGCTTGGCCAGGGCCTCGGGGCTTAGGCGGCTGCCCAGGGTCATCTTGATCTGCGGAGCTTCCTCTGCCTCGTGAACATCGTTATCGATCTGTTTGATCTCGTCCACCAGCATGCGGCTCGAGATGCGCGTGACGCCCTTGCCCATGACGACGGCCTGGATCGTGCCGTCGCTCGACACCACGGAGCACGCGCGGCCTTCCTCGCGCGCCTCGATGCAGAGCTTCTGCACCACGGTATCGGCAGAGACGCCCGTCGGCGAGAACTCGATACGCACGCCGCGGGCCGGCAGGTTGGGGCGCTCGCTGGAGATATTGCCCGCGCCGTCAAACACAATCACAGCCTCGTAGCGGCCCTGGGCAAACGCCGCCACGTCGTTGATGAGTGCAGTGCGCGCCATATCGTGGACGTCGCTGGAATACGGATCGTCGGAATGGTCGTACACGAGCTTTTCGTAGCGCGGCGTGCAGTGAATCACGTTATAGCCGTCGACCACCAGCAGCTCGGGCTTATTGGAGTGCACCGTCGAGACAGGATCGGCGATGGCCTGCGCAAACGCATTGCCGCCCACGCCATAGGTCGCGGCCGAAACAATCGGCTTGGCCGAGCCTTCGCCAAAGCGCTTGGCCTTGGACTTGGCGCGGTTCTTCTTGGACATGCGCTACTCCTCCCCCATGAGCTCGCCGGCATTGCGGCGCAGCCACTCAAAGCACAGCGCGGTGGTCGCCTGGGCCACATTGAGACTCTCGGTCATGCCGCGCTGGGGAAGCTTGGTCAAAAAGTCGCATTTCTCGAGCACCAGGCGCGAGATGCCGTCGCCCTCGGAGCCCATGACGAGCGCCACGCGGCCCTCGAAGGGAGCATCCCAGCAACTGCCTTCGGCGTGCTCGGAGGCACCGCCCACCCAAAAGCCAGCGGCCTTGAGGTCATCGAGTGCACGGGCGATATTGGGAACCTGCGCGATAAGCAGATGCATGACGGCGCCGGCTGAGGTCTTGTAGCTGCCCACGGTCACGCCGGCGGCACGCTTGTTGGCGATGACGACGCCCGCGGCGCCCACGACCTCGGCGGAGCGCACGATGGCGCCAAAGTTGCCGTCGTCGGTCACATGATCGAGCACGACGACGAGCGCCGGTCCGTCGCCCGCGCGGTCGAGGATATCGGCAACATCGGCATAGGGGAAGTTGCCAACCTCGAGCGCAATGCCCTGGTGAGCGCCATGGCTCGACAGCGCATCGAGCTGCGCGCGCGGCACATACTTAATGCGGACGCCCGCGGCGTTGAGGTCGTCGACCAGGTGCGACAAGGCGGCATCGCGCTCCCCGCCCTCAGCGATGAGCGCGCACTTGACGGGAAAGCCGGTACGCAGCGCCTCGGCGGTAGCACGGCGACCTTCGATAAACTCGCCCTTGGGAACCTGAACGTTGTCGCGGTTGCGATCGCGCTGCGGACGTGCGGCCTGGGCGCGATCGCGCTGGCCCTTGGGAGCGGCAGCGCGATCGTTGCGGCGAATCGGACGCGAGCCAGAAGCAGCCTGCTTGCCGCCACGAGGCGCACGCTTGCGATTGTCGGCCATAAAACGGCCTCCTTAAATAGATAACGAACAAGAATCGACCGTCCGAGCCACGGCACCTTGCCTTTCAATCGTCGGGCATGACCACCAGGTCTATGCCCTCCTCTTTCAAGGCAATCTGCCGCACCTCGAACGGTCGACAAATACTAGAGACTCTTAATACGAGTGCCCGCGGCAGTATCTTCAATCGTCAGGCCCAGGTCCTTGAGCTGGTCGCGGATGGCGTCGGCCAGATCCCAGTTCTTGGCGGCGCGGGCCTCGGCGCGGGCCTCGAGAATCTTGGCAGCGGCCTCGTCCACGTCGTCGCCCGTGTAGGCGACCAAGCCGGCGGCAACGCCCAGCAGACCCAGTGGCAGCTCGACCTTGGGCTCGGGGAGCTCAACGCCAAGCGTATCGAGCAGCTCGGCCAGCGTGTCGGCGGCGGCAAGCGCGGCGGCCTTGTCGGCAGCGTCGCCCGCCTGCTCCAGGTACTGGTTGCACTCGGTCACAAAGCCAAAGACGGCACCCATGGCGCCGGCGGTGTTAAAGTCGTCGTCCATGCACTCCTTAAAGGTGGCACGGGTCTCGGCGGCCTTGGCGGCAAACGCCTCGGATGCTGCCTCATCGGCATCGGCCGTCGCATGGTTCGCGGCCCAACGCAGGTTCTCGACCGTACCGGCGATACGCGTGAGCGAGTTCTCGGCACCCTCCAGGCGCTCCCAAGAAAAGTCGAGCGGCGAGCGATAGCTCGTCTGCAGCATCAGCAGGCGCAGGGCGGCAGCGGAGTGCTGCTCGAGGACCTCGGCCAGCGTAAAGAAGTTGCCGAGCGACTTGGACATCTTCTCGCCGTCTACCAGCAGCATGCCCGTGTGCATCCAGGTGTTAGAGAAGCCCTGGTGCCAGGCGCAGGTGGCCTGAGCGCACTCGTTCTCGTGATGCGGGAAGGCAAGGTCGGAGCCGCCGCCGTGGATGTCGATCGGAGTACCCAGGTAGCGATGCACCATGGCGGCGCACTCGGTGTGCCAACCGGGACGGCCCTCGCCCCAGGGGCTCGGCCAGCTGGGCTCGCCGGGCTTGGCGGCCTTCCACAGGGCAAAGTCGAGCGGGTCGTTCTTGTCCTCGTTCTCCTCGATGCGCGCGCCAACCATAAGGTCGTCGATGTTGCGACCCGAGACCTGACCATAGTTGGGATCGCTGCGCACGGCAAAGTACACATCGCCGTTATCGGCTGCGTAAGCGTGGCCCTGCTCGATAAGCGTCTTGATCATGGCGATCATGGGGCCGATCTCCTTGGTGGCGCGGGGGCGCACATCGGGATCGAGCACGTTGGCGGCGCGCATGACGCCGATGAACTTGTCCGAGAACTCCGTCGCGACCTCGGCGGCAGTGCGGCCCTGCTCGTTGGCGCGCTTGATGATCTTGTCATCGACATCGGTGAGGTTCTGGGCGAACGTGACCTCGTAGCCGCTCGCGATGAGCCAGCGACGAATCACGTCAAAGCTGATGAACGTGCGGGCATTGCCGATGTGGATGTTGTCGTAGACCGTGGGGCCGCACACGTACATGCGGACCTTGCCGGACTCGATGGGCTGGAACTCTTCCTTTTTATGGGTAGCGCTGTTGTAGATACGCATTCGTTACTCCTTAACGGTTTTCTGTAGCAGGCAGACGGCCCAGGCGCCGATTCCCTCGCCCTGGCCTTCCCAACCGAGCTTTTCGGTCGTAGTGGCGGCGACGCCCACGTTTTCGACGTCAACGCCCAGGGCATGGGCAAGGTTGGCGCACATGGCATCGCGGTGCGGGGTGATCTTAGGCTGCTGGCAGGCAATGGTGCAATCGGCATCGACAAACTCGAAGCCCAGCTCGCGCGCATAGTCCATCACGCGAGCGAGCAGCACCATCGAATCGGCACCCTCATAGGCGGGGTCGGTATCGGGGAATAGCTTGCCGATGTCTCCCCCGCGGCAGGCGCCCAGAATGGCGTCGGCCAAGGCGTGCGCGAGCACATCGGCATCCGAGTGGCCCAGCAGGCCGCGCTCGTAGGGAATGTCGACACCGCCGATGATACATCGACGCCCCTCCACCAGACGGTGAACGTCGTAGCCATGGCCAATGCGCAGGTTACTGAACATGGGGAAGGTCCTCTCCCTCGGCCATGCGACCGAGCAGAATCGCGGTTACGGGACGCAGGTCCTCGGGCACCGTCACCTTAAGGTTGTCGCGCGGGCTCTGGACGCAGCGGACGCGCCCACCCATGCGCTCGACCAGCGACGAATCATCGGTACCGATAAAGCCCTCGGCAATTGCCTCGGAATGAGCGCGCTTCATAGCATCGACGCTAAAGATCTGCGGCGTCTGCGCGGCCCAATACAGCTCGCGCGGCGGCGTCTCGACGATGTTGTCGCCATCGACGATCTTGAGCGTGTCGATCGCGGGCTGACCGCACACGACACCGTCGAGGGCGCGGTCGCTCACGAGCACGTCAATAGCGTGATCGATGGCCTCGGTCGTGATGAGCGGACGAGCGCCGTCGTGAATGGCGACGTATTCAAAGCCCGCCGGAACCGCGTGCACGCCAGCACGGGTGGAATCCTGGCGGGTATCGCCGGCATCGGCAAAGCTGATGGGCGTGTCATAGTCAAACGGGTCGATGGCCAGGCGGCGCATCTCGGCACGACGCTCGGCAGGGCAAACCACGACGATGTGGCCGACCTTATCGCTACGGTCAAACGCGTGGATGGACCAGCTCATAAGCGGACGGCCCGCTACATTGACGAGCTGCTTGCCACCGGGGTTACCAAAGCGTTGGCCGCTGCCACCGGCAACGACCACGGCGCATACGGGCGCCATTATGCGTTCCCCTGTTTGGTGCCCTTCATGCGGTACAGAGAGTCCGCAAGAATGGCAGGGTTGTTAACGCCAAAGTCGCCCAGGCGCTCCGGATCCTCGCTGATGTCGTCCATGAGCTCCTGCAGCGAGCCGTACTCGTCGACGATCTTCTCGGCCACGCCGTCGCGCACGACGGACACGCGAGAAAGCGTGCGCAGGCCCAGCGGTGTCATGACGGAGTCCTCGTCCAGGTCGTCATAGCCCAGAACTGCCGCCACGTGCTGCGGGTCGGACAGGTCCTTAGGCGTCATGCGGCTCAGCTCAGCGCGAATCTTCTCGGCGTTGGCCTCAGAGGAATCGCTTGCGTAGTCGCGGATCATCAAGTCGTATTCGGTATCCATGCTGGAGCCCGCGAGCTGCTCGAGCTGCATCTGCACGAGCTTGCCCTGGTTGCCCAGCTTGACAATGCAATCCTTAAGCTCGGTCTTTGCCTGCTGCATGATCTCGAAGCTCGAGAAAATACCGGTAATGTCGGCGAGCGTGACGTAGTCGTCGAGCTCGAGGGCCGTCAGGCGCAGCAGGGAGCGGTCGAGCGACTGACGGGTAGTCTGGAGCGTGGCGACGAGCTGGTTGACCGAGCTCATGATGGTGGTGACGGGCTGGATCTCGTAACTCTTGCCGTGGACGTACACGTTAACGACGGCGCGACGAGCCGAAACCGAGATCACGATGGCGTCGGTGAGCACCGACATGCGAGCGGCAGTACGGTGACGCATGCCCGTCTCACTCGTGGCGAGCGAGGGATCGGGATTGAGGTGGAAGTTGGCGCGCAGGATCTGGGTGAGGTCGCCATCGATAACGATGGCGCCGTCCATCTTGGAGAGCTCGAACAGACGGTTCGAGGTAAACGAAATGTTGAGCGGGAAGCCGTCGTTACCGGCAGCGAGCACGTTTTCAGTGTCGCCGACGCAGATAAGGGCACCCAGGTGACCGGCAATGATCATGTCGAGGGCGGTGCGGATCGGCTGACCAGGTGCCGTCAGGCGAATGGCCTGTTCCATACGCTTTTGCAGCTCGTTCTTATCCAAGGCATCGCTCCCATCGTATACGCTCCATAAACGCTAAATAGTTTCTCACGGTTTGTCCCTGCGGCGCTCGCGAAATCCGATGCTTACAGAATGAGCGAACACAGCCGAGAGCCCCAACCCAAATGAGCTGCTTATGTGCTAGCATCGGGATTCGCATAAATGAGGGAGTAGTCGCGTGATCGGGTTCGCCTCCGATGGCGCGGCAAGTCAACATACTGGCCGATGCGGCCTGGCTTGCCTTAATGAACGAGACTCGTGGCTGTGCGCGCAACGCGTACGCCACGGGTCTTTTTTGTTACTCCCCCAAGAGGGACACGCGGGCCCGCCCGCAGAGAGGGAGCCAGACTATGGGACTCGCAGAGCTCGTGTTGCTCGCCGTTGGCCTTTCGATGGACGCCTTTGCCGTTTCCATCTGCAAGGGTCTTGGCATGAAAAAGATCAACCTTCAGGTCGCCGTAGTGCTCGGCCTGTTCTTTGGCGGCTTCCAGGCCGGCATGCCCGTAATCGGATGGGCGCTCGGCAGTCAATTCATAGGCATCATCGGGCCCATCGACCATTGGATTGCCTTTATCCTGCTCACCTTCATCGGCGGCAAAATGTTGTGGGAAGCCTTTACCGAAGACAAGGATGAGGATGAAGGCGACGGCAAGGATGCCGAAGAGATTGACCTGGGCGAGTACCTGATCCTCGCCATCGCCACCTCAATCGACGCCCTAGCCGTGGGCATCTCATTTGCCGCGCTCTCGGTCGACATCGTGCCCGCCGTATCGCTTATCGGCGTCACAACGTTTATCTTCTCCGTCGCCGGCGTGGCGATCGGCCACACCTTTGGTGCGCGCTACGAAAAACCCGCCACCATCGTGGGTGGCGTCGTGCTCATCCTCATCGGGTTTAAGATCTTGCTTGAGCACTTGGGAGTTTTGGCGCTGTAGCCTAGCGGCTCACAGTGCACGCGCGGCCTTTCGGCCCCATCTCACCAGACATTACTGCCGTGTTTCCCCTAGGGAAAACACGGTCAACGGCGCCGGCCAACAAAATAGGAGCCCTCGGATGTGGCAAAGGGACTGTCCCTTTGTCACATTGACATGCAGACTTTTGCATGTCATACTGATATGCAAAAGTCTGCATGTTGGAGATCGCCATGGATATCCTTCCCATCACCACACCGCGCCAAGCTGGCATCTATGTGCGTCAGGCACGCGAGTCGCAGGGAATCACCCGTGCGGCCCTCGCTAAAAAAGCCGGTGTTTCGGAGCGCCTGCTCGCATCGCTCGAGCTCGGCGACGCCACGGGTATTCGGCTCGACAAGCTATTGGCGATCTTCAATGCTCTCGGACTGGCGCTCGCCGCTCAAGGGGATATCGCCAAAACGAATAACGAGCAATCAGCCAACGTCCCGCATGCCGATCCGCAACCTCGCAGCACTCCCAAGCGCCATCACGCTCAGCATTCTCATCATAGCAACCGTCGCAGCGCCGCTATTCCGCCTCTTACAGATGCACCCTTTGCATCCGAGGCCTACGACAAAGCCTTCGCCGATTTCGCCACGTCCAATCTCGGAATCTCGATTGCCGCAAACGACTCTGCCCAAGTAAATCTTGAAGGGGGCACCGCTGAGTACTTTGAACATTAGTCAATTTAGGACTTGTCTCTTTTAATTTCTTCAATCGGCGAACGTGCCCATATCTAAAGTAGCCAAACCCCCCCATTACAGTTTGAGTCGTCCGAAAGGGCGGCCCCTTACTAGTTCTGGTAATACAATTGAGCCGTACCGATGGTCGCTGGCCGACCGCGACCGCAACGCGGCCTCCACCCGAGACCCCCATCTCGACACATAGCCCGTCATCCGACGAAAGCGCGCAGGTCGTCCTGTATAGGCGCATGGTGTCCCCCTCCGCCGCAAGAGGGAAACGAAAAAGCCCCTCTTTGCCACTACGGACAAAAGGGGCCTCCCAGGGGAAACGTGTTACAAAGCCTTCTTTGCAGGACGATGAAGCTCAGAAACCCAACGTCGTACGCGTAGGGACTTACCCAACACCCACGCCATTTCGATCTTCTGGGCCTTCAATGCCACGTCCCGATAAGCATCCGGGCATCGGAATGACCTCGTCGCAAGCCGCAAGCATCTCCTCGTCATGAGTGACAACAATTACAATATGGTCTCTCTTAACCTCATGAAGCAATTTAATTAGCGCGCTCCGGCTCTTCGCATCAAGCGCTGAAGTTGACTCAAGAAACAACATGACGTCCGGCGATTTCAACATCTGCCGCACAATTGCGATGTTCTGCTTCTCCCCGCCGGACACCCCTCCTTTCTTGCTGCCAAGCATCGCTGCCGCCCCGTTCTCCGCAGCGGCAATCATTTTGTCTAACCCCAATATGACAAGCATCCGATTCAGCTAGTCGGCTTCGAAATCATCAGAAAGCAGCGTAAGATTATCGAGGATCGTCCCCTCAACAATAGGGGGCTCTTGCTCCGTAATGCCAACTCGGCACCGCCGCAATGCGTATCGGTCGATGCGATGCTGTGATACCCCGTTGTAGAGGACGGCCCCTTCCGTGTTATCTGGATATAGCCCCAATATCACTGACAGCAGCGAGCTCTTCCCCGAACCATTTCTTCTTGCTTACTGTTTTTCTTATATTGTAACGATTTTCGATAAGAGGAGAGATCACTCCATGACGCGCAAGCCCGAACTCTAAGCGTTTCCCATCAGCATTGCCCGTCTTTCGGATCGAAATCCAAATCCAGCTTCTTATCGCATGCCGAAATCAAATCCCGATCATGGCTTACAACGAGAATTAGCTGATCGAAGGGATTTCGATGAATATACTCCGTGAACTCCCGACGGCTTTCTTCGTCTAGATCACTCGTTGGTTCATCAAACACAAGCACTTCCGGCCGCCTACGAAGTGCTGCGAATATCCTTAGCTTTCGATACTCTCCACCAGAAAGATCTCTACAATTCTTGCCTTTCAACGATTCGACGGTTCGATAGAAGCCCGGCACAAGCTCGCAGAGATTTTCGTTCGATCCCCGAATCGACGTCCTCTCAAGATAATTTTCCACCGTTTCGTTCGGAATGAGGAGCTTTTGCGGGCACACCGCAAACAGATCCCGTCGGATCGTCTCCATATCGAGCTCTTCATATGGCACCGACCCCAAAGCCCGATGTCCCCCAGCGGAATATAGTCCAAGGAACACCTTCAGAAACGTGCTTTTCCCGCATCCGTTCGGCCCGGTAATGGCATAGGTTTTTCCTCCCTCCACCTCCACGGAGAGGTCGCGGTATAAGTAGGGCTTCCCCGCGTATCGGTACGCGATGTTGGACAACGATATGCTCTCCACGTGCCCAACCGTGATGGTGCCGCGCTCCACGGCGCCCTCCGACAGAGTCCCCAATCGGTCGAACGAGGCCCTTGCGTCCTGATACGATTTGAAATAATTCAAAAAATACTTGAAGCATCCGAACGCCATCGAGTAATACGAGTTCACCATTGTGAACTCACCTATGCTCATTCTTCCGCTCAATATTTCCATCCCGGAGATCACGAGCAGTGCCCCCCGAAACACAGACGAGATCAGGCCGTCGCTTGATGTGGCCAGATTCGAGACCCTACTTGCTTTCATGTAAATCGGGTAGTACCCCTCGAATACCCCTTTGAGCGTCCGGGCGCTCTGGTCATATGCGCCATCGCACTTAATGTCAAACAACTGCGACAGCTCGCCGCTCACGGACGCGAAAAGCTTGCTCAACCCCTCCTTGTTCGCAAGCGAGGTGTTGTACAACGGCTTTTTCAACACCCTGAATAAAATGAAGTACGCACCAAGCGAACATGCACTTAACACCAGGAACACCGGATTGATCGAAAACAGGATGATGCATATCAACACAACCAGAACGATGTTAAGCCCGATCGTCAGGAAGTTGTTCACGACAAACGATGACACCGCATTCGAATCCGCATATACCCTCTGCGTTGTATAGGATGGATCCGCCTGCTCCCCCTTTTCCAGGGGTCCCCGTTCAAACGACTCACATGTGGCTCCCATCAGCCTCATCGTCATCTCCAAGATGACGCGCGATACGTTCACGCCCATCGCATACGACATGAAGGAGGCCGATATCCCTATGCCCGCAACAAAGGCCGCAAACCACACGACGCGAGATGGATCCCTATTCGTCACGAGAAAGTCTACAAACCCACCGTTTAAGGCGGGCATGACGCACGAGAGAGCAAAATTCACCAACATGAGAATCACGAAAAGCCGTGACCCTTTACACCGAAACAACTCGTGAACCGTCTTCTTAAACATGCCAGCTCCCATCAAGCGACCTTTTATCCAAGACCGAATTTGTTCGCCGCTTAATCGCTCCCATATATCCCTTGTTGTTAATCCTTGCTCAAGACATTATTGCGGGTTGCGGTGCCCAGGATCCCGTTTCGCCTTTATATACATACGGATAGGCCCCCTATTTGCATAGGCAAGCGCGGAGATTATAACGGCAGCCACCATCAGGCCGAGAATAGCCCTTTTGTCCGGAAAAAGGGACGAGAGAAAAAGGCATATTGCGGAGAAAACTATAGCCGCCCCCATCACTCGGTTTACACCTAGAGTCTCGGCCGTCCGCTTTGCCTCCTCTAAACGCTCTCCCGATAGCAAAGACATTCCGGCAAGCAATCCCGTGAGCTTGCCTCGATACATCATTATTCCGAACACCAGCAGCAGGCATGACCCCACCATTGAAACCACAACGTCCGACATCGCCATCACTCCAGTCCATTCCTTGTCATCGAATCCTTGCAGCGGCTCAACGCATCTGGCGTCAAATGCAATCTCGTGTCAAACGGTCTGCTCGCAAGCTCAAGTACTCTGCATGAGCTCGAACGCGCCGGTTTAAACGGCATACAGTTTAGCCTCGATGGCCTACGCGATTCTCACGAACATATGCGGGAGCTCCCGGGGCTTTACAACCGGGTGCTCGACGCCATCGATATCACGCTGAACGAAACCTCACTGCACTTTTCAATTGCCTTTTGTCCGGCATCGTTCAGTGTCGACGATTTCAAGCCTGATTATACGATGCTTCGAGACAAGCTGAAATCGTCGGGTAGAACTGACCGAATTAACGTTCGGGTTCAGCCACTCATGCTCCTCGGTAGAGCCCGAAGAAACCGCACAATTCACCCTTCGAATAATCAATACCGTCGGCTAGTCAACACGATCAACGATCTTCGATACGATCCGGACTATCGAGGCTACTTCATGTTTGAGTGGGGCGACCCTATCGACCACTTGGTCAGATTCCCTCAACTGCAAATGCAATTTGACCAAGCGGCCATCCGCGCCAATGGCGATATCATCGCATCCCCCTATATACCTCTCATCATCGGAAACGTTCGCAAACACAGTCTTCAGGAATACTACGATGCCGGAATGGCAACCGTTTGGGATAAGCCCGTTGTTACAGCGTTGGCCAATCGCATGCACTCGATTGACGAGATGGAAGAGATCTCATCGTTGATTGCAGTCATCAATATGGACGGCGACCTCTATATCGGCCTAATCGACGATGATCTAGGCGACCTGAGCGTCCTGTCCCAATTCTAAGGAGATGTTCCCATGTACGAGACCCCAGAAGTAGAGAAGATGGATTCCAAAACCGGCCCCGTTCCCGTTGTGGTCAACTTTGCAGCCGTCGTGGATAACGTAGTCGCAGCCGTCTATGATGCCGTCGTTGCGGCCTACGCATTCTGGTACTCGGCAGACAACGACGGCACCGGGACGAGTGCAGCACAGAACTAGTCGCCGGCTCATCGAGCAATCACCTCGCCTATCACTGCATGCGATTGACCGCGCAGCCCCAGCCAACGCCCAAAAGCGCTTTGAAGAGCTGCTTGCAACATTCGTTCATTCAACAGCGAGATCTCTTCACCATTCTCGGCCGGCCCGACAGAGCGACACATCAGTCGGGCCGACCAGACTTATACAACGCGGCGACTCCGCTCACGCCACACTCCCCGAAACTCGCACTGTCACCACACGGGCAATCAACACTGAATCCTGTTGTGCGATATGGGCAAACGGTCACGTGCGCGATTAAAACGAATTCACTTAGCAGACTTCAAGAATGCTTTAGCACCGCAGGATGGCCATACGCGGAGCGCGGCACGCATAAGCCAAAAGCGGCATTAAAAGCCATCCCCTTCCCTGCTGAATGCACGTCCCAGCCCATCAACCGGTCGGACCATCGCGAAGATGGTCCGTGCTTCCATGCTGCGATGCGATATCAAGCATCACGAATAGTCCCCGCCCAACGGGGTCTCCCCTCCGCAGGCATTTCGGAACCCGCCCCCATCCCGAATTCCCACGCAGCGGCCGCGTTCACCGCCGACACGGGGGCCCTAGCTCCTCCGCGGCGCGGGCGCGGGCGGCGAGGTCGG
>CABMOY010000001.1 GCA_902388345.1 uncultured Collinsella sp. | reverse complement strand
CCCGATTTTGCCTCTTGACAATGTCCTGCTCATATTAAAAGGAACGTCCCCAAGTGCCGGCTGGCTGCATTAGGAGTATCATCGTCTGCGCAAATAAGCACGAAAGAGCATATTAGAGATTGAGAGCGTATGACAGACACCGCATCTAAGCACATTGACATGACCACCGGCTCGCTATGGCGCAATATTCCCCTGTTCGCCTTCCCCGTGGCCGCCACGAGCATCTTGGAGCAGCTGTCGAACCTCATCGCCACGGTCATCATCGGTAACTTCTCGGGCGACCAGGGAACCCTCGCCATGGCGGCGGTCGGCTCCAATGTTCCGCTTACCAGTCTTATGCTCAACCTTTTTATTGGCATGTCGCTTGGCTCCAACGTGGTCATCGCCAACGCTATCGGTCGCAACGATCAGAACATGGTCAAACGCGCCGTCCATACCTCGATTTTAATGGCGCTCGTGGGCTTTGTCGTCATCGCGCTGGGCGAGATCTTTGCCGAGCCCATGCTCGCCGCGCTCAACGTTCCTGCCGAAACCATGCCTCTCGCTTCGCTCTACCTGCGCGTCTTTTTGCTGAGCATGCCCTCGATCTTGCTCTACAACTTTGAGGCCGCGATCTTCCGCTCCGTCGGCATCACCCGCATGCCGCTGCAGGCGCTTGCCGTGTCCACCGTCCTCAACATTGGCCTGGACCTCATCTTTGTCCCCGTGCTCCACTGGGGCGTCGCAGGTGTCGCCATCGCCACCGCCATCGCCTATACCGTCAGCGCCGTCACGCTCTTTATCCGTCTGCTCAAGACCGATTCCGTCGTCCGCGTCACCCTGCGCGATCTGGCTATCGACCCCGTCGCCCTCAAGCGCATCGTTAAGATCGGCCTGCCCGCCGGTATCCAAAGCGCCGTCTTTGCCGTCGCCAACATCATCATCCAGTCCGCCATCAACAGCTTGGGCACCGAGGTCATGGCGGCATCCAGCGCTGCCATGAGCCTGGAGTATGTGTGCTACAACCTGCTCAACAGCTTTAGCCAGGCTTGCACCACCTTTGTGGGACAAAACCACGGCGCGCGCCAGATCGACCGCTGCACCAAGACGCTCAAGGTCTGCCTGGTCGAAGGCGGCATCGTTGCACTCACCACGATTATCGTCATCGTCGGTCTGGGGCGCGAGATCCTGGCGTTGTTCAACAGCGATCCCAACATCGTCTCGATCGGCTATATCCGCGTGTGTTCGATCTTCCCGGCGTACGCCTTTAGCATGTTCTACGAAAACATGTCCGGTTATCTGCGCGGCTTTGGCATCTCGCTCATGCCCGCCCTCATCACCATGATTTGCGTCTGCGGCATCCGCTTCTACTGGGTATTCTGCGTGTTCCCGCACTTCCGCACCTTTGCGAACATCATGATGGTCTACCCCATCAGCCTGGGCACCACGGCGTTCTTTATGGTCGTGGCGGTACTACTCTGCCACCCGGCACGCACCTATCGCGCCGCCCAAGCCAAAGCGACAGCCCGCTAAACACCGCACTCAACGCCATGCCAGTCATTAATTGACAATATGTGAGCTCATATAGTCGATAAAGTGCCTCGTGGCGATAGGCATGGTGTCCCAGCTGCGCCAGGCTGCCACTACGTCACGCGAGGGAGCGTGCACGATGGGACGCACGCGAATATCGGCCCTCATGCCCTCGACGGTACGGCGATACAGCATACTCACGCCTAGGCCCTCCTCCACCATCGCCATGATGGTGTAGTCGTCGGTCACCTCGCTCGTCACGTGCGGCGACAGCCCATGCGCCGCGAATGCATCGAGCACCAGGCTCTGTTCGCCCTCATCCAGCAGCACAAACGGCTCGGACGCCAGGTCGGCGAGCGTCACCTTTTCCTTTGCCGTCAGCGGATGCGCGGCCGGCAACAGTGCTACCAACTCATCGTGATAGACCACGCGCTTCTCGAGCCCAGCAGTAAATCCGCGTGCCGTAAAGCAAAAATCAACCACGCCATCGTGCACCCACTGGGCATTGCGCGTGTAATCGCCCTGTTTGAGCGTAAAGCGTACACCCGGATGCAGGGCACCAAAGTCGCGGATCACGCGCGGCAACACGGTGCGGCTCACGTTGGTAAACGTTGCGATACGAATATCAGTCGAGGAGAGTCCCAGCAATTCCTGGCGCTTGCCCTCAAGCTCGGCCTCGGCAGTTACAATCTGGCGCAGATACGGCAGGTACTGCTTGCCGTCGCGCGTAAGCGAAACGCCCTGCTTGCCGCGCTCGATAAGCGTGGTACCCAGCTCGCGCTCGAGCGCTTTGACGGCCTGGCTCACCGCGCTTTGCGTATAGCCCAGCTCATCGGCTGCACCCTTAAGACTGCCGCGATCGACCACCATACAAACAATCTGATACCGCGATGCCATCGTACCTCCACATCGACGTAGCCGTAAAACGTTTTGCCAGCGCTTTTCCCGCCTACATTAGTATTACTTAATCATACTGAAGATACATTCGCTTTACTACATCTAAATCTGGGAGCAGAATCCTTTTTGCGAAACCGTTCTGTAACAAAAGGAGTCCCATGGATCGCAAAAAAGCAATCGCGCTCTCGTTTTCCGTTCCCGTCGCATGGGGCTTTTCGTATCCCCTCATGAAGATCGGCATGGACAGCATGAACGCCACGAGCATCGTTGCGCTGCGCTGCATCATCGCCTTTGCGGCCTGCCTGTTGCTCTTCCACAAGCGCGCTTTCCGCATCAACCGCGACCTGATGGTTCGCGCCGCCATCATCGGCGCCATCATGGCAACCGAGCTCACCTGCATGTGCTTGGGCTCCAGCCTTACCTCCGCCTCCACCGCCGGCTTTTTGCAGAGCCTGACGGTCGTGATCGTGCCGTTTGCCAACGCCGCCCTGCTGCGTCGCGCCCCCGAGCGCAAGGTACTCATCGGCACCGCCATCGTCACCTGCGGTATGCTGCTGCTCTCGGGTGCCGACTTTACCAGCCTGAATCCCGGCGCGATCATCATGCTGCTCTCCGCTTTTGTCTATGCCGGCCATATCATTGTGGCGAAGCGCTTTGTCGAAGATGTCGACCCGCTGGCTCTGGGCGTTTGGCAGCTGGGCTTTGGCGGCCTGTTCTCGGGCATCGCCGCATTTGCCTTTGGCGGTTTCACGCTTCCCGGCACGCCGGGCGAGGTCGTGGTCGTCGTCGCACTCGCGCTCATCTGCTCTGCCTACGGCTTTATCACCCAAACGCTCGCGCAGCCCCACGTGCCCGCCGAGACCACCGGCTTTGCCTTCTCGCTCGAGCCGGTCTGCTCCGCCGTCTTCTCGTTCTTCCTGGTCGGCGAGGTCCTGAGCCCCATCGCCTTCTTTGGCGCCGCCCTCCTCCTCACCGGTGTCATGGTGGCAACCGTCGAGCTTCCTCGTCTTCGCGCACATGAACACGCTCGCATGGCAGGAGCGCCCGAGCGCGTCTCGTAGACCCCACTCTTCATACAGCCGTGGCATAAAGGCAACCGGTGCGCCTTTACAATAGATGCCAACAGAGCATCTGCCATAAAGGAGCCCCATGGACACCGCAACCCGCGACCGCAACATAGCAACTTGGTTGGGCGATGCGCCGCAGCCGGTACGTGACACGACGAACCAGCTGCTCGAGCGCATCGCCCTTTTACGTGCCGAGCAGACTATCTACCCGGCACAAGACGACATCCTCAATGCCCTCGCCTACACGCCGGCAGACCAAGCCAAAGTTGTCATCTTGGGTCAAGACCCCTATCACGGACCCAACCAGGCCATGGGGCTTTCGTTCTCGGTCCCCGCGACGCAAACCAAACTGCCGCCGAGCCTGCGCAACATCTATAAGGAACTCAGCGCCGATCTGGGCTGCCCCATCCCCGCCACGGGAGACCTGACCCCATGGGCACAACAGGGCGTCCTGCTCCTCAACACTACGCTCACCGTGCGCGAGCATGCCGCCAATTCGCACGCCAAGCTGGGCTGGAGCACGCTCACCGACTATATTATCGAACGCTGCTGTCAGCTACCCCAACCGGTAGTCTTTTTGGCATGGGGCCGCTTTGCCCAGCAGATGGTCGAAGGTAAGCTCGTCGCAACTGGCGCGGGCAAGGCAACCGACAAGTTCTGCCTGGCCTCCACGCACCCCTCGCCGCTTTCGGCCAACCGCGCCACGGCAGAACTCCCCGCCTTTATGGGGTCGCGTCCCTTCTCGGCAGCCAATCAGCTACTCGAGCAGCACGGCTCGACCCCCGTCAACTGGACTTGCCTCGGCTAAAAATCGATACATCAAAAACGCGCCCGACGGCTTGCCATCGGGCACGTTTTGTTACTCGGGCCAGATAAACTGGGTGCGGCCGGCCTCGCCGCCATCGATCAGCAGGCTCTGCCCGGTCATAAACCGGTTGGCCACGCCCACAAAGTAGATCCACTCGGCGATCTCTTGGGCGGTGGCCCAGCGTTTAAGCGGCGTGAGCTCCATAATCTGGTTCCACAGGTGTTCGTCTTCCATCACGCAACGGTTGAGCGACGTGATAACGCCGCCCGGGTCCACACTGTTGGCGATGGCCTGCGGCGCCAAGCGGTTTGCAAGGTTCTTGGTGTAGGCGATAACGCCGCCCTTGCTGGCGGCATAGGCGGGAAACTCCGATCCCGTATGCCCGCTCGCCGACCCCACATTGACCACGGATGTAATGGCCGGCGCCGGCTTGGCGGCAAGCCCCTCCCCCACAAAGGCATAGCGCTCGGTCACGTTGATGGTGCCGCACAGGTTGGCGGCAATATCGTTGGCCGAATCCTGCGTACCGGCGACGTTTACGATCACCTGGGGTTCAAGCTCGCCTGGAAACGAGTCCGGCTCGCGGACATCAACGATCAGATGGCGGTAGCGCTCGTGTTCGATCGCCGCCGGCAGCAGATCAAAGCCCACGACCTCGTGGCCCTCGTCCAAAAAACGCTGCACGCACGCGGCTCCGATACCGCCCGAGGCACCCGTGATCAAAACCCGCATACTTGCTCCTTAGGCGGTTGCGTGACGCTCGAGGTACTCGGCGCCCACATTCTCGCGCTCCCAGCCACGCACGACCTTGTAGCCCACGGGGCTCAGGAAGACCTCACACAGCAGCTCGGCAACAGCGCCGGTCAGCGAGCACATAAGGACCTGCACCCAGGTCCAGCCAAAGAACGTGTGGCTCACCACAATGGCAAAGACCAGGTTGTCGATAAACTGGCCAACACCCGTGGACACATAGGAACGGAAGGCAAAGCTCGCAAAGTTATTCTTTTTGAGCATACGGCCGAGCGACTGGTTGAGCGTGGAGTTCACCACGGCAGAAACGAGCATGGCGAGCGAAGATCCAAACACCACGTACCAGGTGCCGCCGATGGTGGCGTTAAGGGCGGTGTTGACCTCGATCATGCCCGTGTCATAGTAGGCGCCCCACATGCCGGGCGTGAGCGAGCATGCCCAAAAGCACAGGCTCACAGCCAGGTTGACCAGCAGCGCGAGGATAGAGATTTTGATGGATGCCTTGGCGCCAAAGCGCTTGCAGATCATGTCCTGGCACAAAAACGAAACCCAGCTCACCACAAAGCCGCAATCGAGTGCCAGATACGGCAGGCTGATGAGCTCTTTGTTGGCCAGCAGGTTCATCATGATGACGCTCACGAAAAACAGCGAAACCGTTGCCGCGGGAATGCTCCGCAACAGGACCTTGTAGTCCTCCATGACCTTCTTGATCATTATGTACTCCTTTGGTTTTAGGTTTAACGAGCAGGATATCGGACCCGAACTGCTCGGCCGCCACGGTCTTGAGGCGACGGTGGGTATGATAGCCGCTCACGCGGCGGCAGGCAAGCAAACGGCGCGGCAGCCCCGCAGGACCACCGCGCCGGCGCACTAAAACGTTACGTTGCCAAACTCCGACAGGACAAGGTCGGGGTTGTGGTCGGTTGCCCAGTCCACGTTCCACGGGCTCGTGAACAGCAGCAGCTTACCGCCGCGCATGTCCTCGACGCGCAGGGTATCGCGCGTGAGCGAAAGGCCCGGGATGTCGATGGTGTCGGGGTCGTTTTGGATCCAGCGGATGTCCGTATAGGGCAGCGGCTGGCGACGGACCTCAACACGGTACTCGGCCTTGAGGCGGCGCTCGAGTACCTCAAACTGCAGCACGCCGACCACGCCCACGATTACGCTCTCCATGCCGGCACCCAGCTCGCGGAAAATCTGGATGGCACCCTCCTGGGCAAGCTCCTCCATACCCTTTACGAACTGCTTGCGCTTGAGCGTGTCGACCTGCGTAATGCGAGCGAACATCTCGGGGGCGAACGTCGGGATCTGTGGATACTGCACGTGGCGCTTGCCGGAGCACACGGTGTCGCCGATGCTAAAGATGCCCGGGTCGAACAGGCCCACGATATCGCCCGCATAGGCCTCGTCCACGATGGCGCGGTCGTCGGCCATCATCGACGTGCCCGTGGCCAGCTTGAGTTTACGGTTGCCCTGCATGTGGAAGGCGTCCATGCCGCGCTCGAACTTGCCCGAGCAAATGCGCACAAAGGCGATGCGGTCGCGGTGGTTCTTGTCCATGTTGGCCTGGATCTTAAACACGAAGCCGCTAAAGTCGTTCTCGGCGGGCGCGACCGGCTCGCTGGTGAGCGTATCGGTATAGGCACGCGGCGTCGGGGCCAGACGCAGGAACTCCTTGAGAAAGGGCTCCACGCCAAAGTTGGTGAGCGCCGAGCCAAAGAACGCCGGGCTCAGCTTGCCGCAGGCCACGGCATCTAGGTCGAGCTCGTCGCCGGCGCCATCGAGCAGCTCGATATCGTCCATCAGATTCTTATGGTTCTCCTCGCCGATAAGCTCATCCATGGCCGGATCGCCCAGCTCGGCCTCGACCTCGGCGACCTTCTTGGTGGCGTTGGCGTGACCGTCGCCCTCAAAGGCGATAACGCGACGAGTCTGGCGATCGAACACGCCGCGGAAGTTGCGGCCGCTGCCGATCGGCCAGTTCATGGGATACGTATTGATCCCCAGAACATTCTCGATCTCTTCCATGAGCTCAAACGGATCGCGAGCCTCGTGGTCGAGCTTGTTCACAAAGGTAAAGATGGGAATATGGCGCAGCGTACAGACCTTAAAGAGCTTTTTGGTCTGGGCCTCGACGCCCTTAGCGCCGTCGATGACCATGACTGCGGCGTCGGCGGCCATAAGGGTACGGTAGGTATCCTCCGAGAAGTCCTGGTGGCCGGGGGTATCGAGGATGTTGACGCAGGCGCCGTTGTAGGTGAACTGCAGCACCGAGGAGGTAACGGAAATACCGCGCTCTTTCTCGATGTCCATCCAGTCCGAAACGGCATGCTTGGCCGAGCTCTTGCCCTTGACCGAGCCGGCAGTCTGGATGCTGCCGGTATAGAGCAGCAGCTTCTCGGTAAGCGTGGTCTTACCGGCGTCCGGGTGGCTGATGATCGCGAATGTGCGGCGCGACGAGATTTCATCCGACAGGCTTGCCATGCGGATCCTTTCTTGCATTGAGTGCATTACGTCGTTGTAACCGCACCATTGTAGCCGCGAAATCCCGCCATAGGGCACCTATCAGGACAAATTCATCAGTTGGGGCCTGGGTAGCCGGCCCAATCCGAATTTGTCTCTTGCGTAACTGTGCATAGTGTATATATACTGTGCTTACCGGTTATATACACGTGTAGCACAACAGCTAAGGAGCCGCTGTGGACATTATCCTATCCAATTCGAGCGACAAGCCCATCTACGAGCAGATATCCTCGCAGGTCAAAGCTCAGATCCTTTCGGGCACACTCGCTGCGGGAGCCAAACTCCCCAGCATCCGTGCACTCGCGAGCGACCTGGGTGTGAGCGTCATCACCACCAAGCGCGCCTACGCCGACATGGAGCAACTCGGGTTTATCTGCACCGTGCAGGGCAAGGGCTGCTTTGTCGCCGAGGGCAACCAGAAGCTCTTGCGCGAAAACCAGCTCTGCCATATCGAAGAGCTGCTTGCGAAAGCGGCGAGCCAAGCCGAAACCCTGGGCGTCACGCGCGACAAACTGCACGAAATGCTCGACCTGGTGGCCCCCGAAACCATGCAGTAGCCATCTGCAAGAAAGGCTATACCATGCAATATTTGCTAGAAATCAAAGGTGCGTCGCGCCATGTGAGCGATCGCTTTTCGCTGCGCGACGTCACGCTTGCCGTGGAGCCTGGCCAGATCGTTGGCTTTGTTGGTGCCAACGGTGCTGGCAAAACAACGACGATTCGAGCCGCGCTCGGGCTTATCAAACTCGATGCCGGCGAGGTGCGCCTGTTTGGGCAGCGCTGTGGCGCCGAGGCGCCCGATGAATCGCAACGCCACCTGCGCTCCCGCGTCGGTCTTGTCCTGGACACGTGCCCCTTCCCCTCCACGCTCAAGGTGGGCCAAATCGAGGCGCTCGTAGGCCCTGCGTACCCCACGTGGGACCGCAAAACGTTCGCCGGATTCATCAACCGATTTGGCCTCGATCCCAGGACAAAGGTCAAGGACCTCTCCCGCGGCATGGGCATGAAACTGCAGCTTGCCTGTGCGCTCAGCCACAATGCCAAGCTGCTCGTTTTGGACGAAGCCACCGCGGGCCTCGATCCCATGGCACGCGAGGAACTGCTTGATGAGCTGCTTGCCTTTGTCGCCGACGGCCAGCGCAGCGTGCTGCTCTCGAGCCACATTACGTCCGACCTCGATCGTGCCGCCGACCGCGTCATCTGTATCGATAACGGCTCGATTGTGTTTGACCTGCCGCGCGAGGACATTACCGACCGCGCCGGCATCGCCCACTGTACCCAAGCACAGGCCGCCGAGCTTACGGCTTGCGTCGAAGGCGCCCGCGCCGCCCACCACGCCTACAGCGTGGACGTGCTCGTGCCCAACCGTCGCGATACGCTCGAGGCCTTTCCCGAGATTCCCTGCGATCGGGCAACCATTGATGACTATCTGCGCCTCATGCTGAAAGGGGCTTCGAAATGAAACGCGCCTTTATGTCCGAGCTCGCCATCGTTCGCACGCTCATCCCGAGCATTGCGGGCGTCGGCCTGTTCATCTTCGTCGTGTTGACCCTCGCCAACGCATCGGATGGCGATTCCGGTATGAGCGCCGGCGCCTGCGCGGTCAGCGCCATGTCGCCCATCACGGTCATGAGTTCGCTGGCCGGCTTCGACAATCAAAATGGCTGGGAGCGTTATCGGGCGACGCTGCCCTTCTCGCGCAAAGAGATCATCTGCGCACGCTACCTGAGCGTTATTGCCTTCTCCGCCGTCATGGCATGTGCAGCTACGCTTTTGAGTATCATCGCCATCCCGCTCTTCAGCAGCGTGGGCATTCCTTCGGCGGGACAGACGGTCTTTGAGATCGCAATCGCCTCAGCAGCCTCGATGCTCATCTCACTCATGATGGTATTTCTGGCGCAGCCGCTGTTCTTTCGCTTTGGACACATGGAGGCGCTGCGCCTTTCCGTCGGCCTGTTTGCCCTGCTCGGATGCCTTGCCATGGCCGCACTGAGCTCCTCCAACCCCATCAGCAACTGGCTTATGTCGATTGCCGGGGCGAACCCCGATCCTGCCGTCCTCGGCTGTCTGTGCGCAGGAATTGCCGCGCTGGCCCTCGTGCTATGTGCACTGAGCTGCGCCGTCAGCACCAAGGTTTATCGAGTACGCGATTTGTAAGCATGCGAGTCTCGATCCACGAAGGGAGTGATCGCCCCCTCCCCGCAAATCCGTGGCAAACGGCATGTCCCCGGCGTGCGCCACCGTGCTACTTGCGTAGCAGCTTGGGCAGCGGAATGCCTGCCGCAATGACGGCGGCGATAATCATGCAGACGATACCCTTGAGCGGGAAACACATGAGCAGCAGGCCCACGACCATGACCGGCTGACGCATGACCGCACCCATCGTCGATGCCGTGCAGACGGCGACGCAAAAGACCGGATTGGCGCCGGTAAGGATGGCGAAGCCGTAGCCCAGGCTCACGCCCGAAAAGATAACCGGGAAGAAGTGACCGCCGCGCCAGCTCAGGTTGATGAGGGCAGGCGTCAACATGGCCTTGACAAGACCGGTCGCGATAAGCACGCCGGCGGGAATGGCCATATAGGTCTCCATGAGCACATCGGCCTGTGTCTCGCCGGCAAACATGGTGTAGGGCAGAACCGTACCGCAGATGGCGAGCGCCAAACCGGCCAGCATGGCCTTGACGACAGGGCGCTCCCCTATGGCATGGGACAGTGCCTCGCTTGCATGCTCAGAGACAAAGTACAGCCAGCCGCATACGGTGCCGACCAACGCCAGCGGAATGAGCCAGACAAGTTCCAGGTTGCCCACCTGAGCGGACTCGAACCTGGGCATGCCCATGCCGCCGCCCATAAGCTGGCCGAGCAGCAGGTAGGTACCCAGACCGCCGGCAATCGCAATGCCGTAGACCACGGTCTTTTGCGCCTTGGGAAGCTTGATCGTGATCTCATCGGACGCGGACTCATCGTCATTAGCGCCCTGGCCGTCGGCGCTACCGGCGAGCGGCGCCACAAAGCCAAACACGGGCGCGGTGAAGAGCGCCGTCAGGGCAGCTTGGGTACCCAGCAGCGTGAGCTGCCTAAACTCGGCGCCAAAGCGACGCATGCGGTCGCCGACCCAGCTGCACAGACCCGCAATGACGCCGGTCAGGCCGGCCTCCGGTCCAATGCTTCCGCCAAATAGCAGTGGCAGCAATGCCGCAAGCGAAAGCTTGCCCAAGTTGTCGTACGGGTAGCGGCCGTCGCGCTTTACCTTGACCATCACTTGGTTGAGGTCATCGGTCTTGGTGCCCGTAAGCTTTTCGTACAGACCGATCAGCAGGCCGCCCAGCAGGCAGACGAAAAACGGATACGGCAAAAAACCGAACGGACCGCTCGCGAGCTCGGGCGAAGCGACGCCCAGCATATGCGGGATCTCGGTCCATAGATAGTCGATACCGTGCTCCATCGCAAAGAAAAACAGCCAGACCGCGGCGCCTGCAAACGCACCGGTCACGGCTACGCTAACTAAAAACAGCGCACGGTTTTTGGGTTTTGCAAGGTTGTCCATCGGGACCTCCCGTGGTCTAAATCGACAAAGATACGTTTTATTGTAGGACGGGCACAGCGCGGACGGGCCAGCCATCTACGCCTCAAACGGCACCGTTGGGCGCCGCACGTGCGATAGGCCTACGGCTTAGCTGCCGATAATCGATGCGATCTCGTGCAGGTCCTCGGCAAAGTAAATGCCTTGCTGGCGCCTCGGGCTCGAAAGCCCCTTATCAATCATGTGCTCGAGCAGCGCCTTGAGGTCGTTGTAGTAACCGTTCAGGTTGTACAGAATGCACGGCGTGCTCAGATGCCCCAACGATACAGCCGACATGACCTCGGCGATCTCCTCGAGTGTGCCCGTGCCGCCCGGAAAGGCGACGAACGCATCGCCGAGCTCGATCATCTTGGCCTTACGCTCGGCCATGTCGCCCGTCACGATCAGGTCATCGATACCATCGTGCTGAAACTCGGCCTCGATAAAAAAGCTTGGCTCCACGCCGGTCACGTGCCCACCGGCATCGAGCACGCTATCGGCGAGCGCGCCCATCAGTCCCGACTTGGACCCGCCGTATACCAGCGCGTGGCCGTTGGAGCCAATCCATGTGCCGAGCTGCCGCACCGCAGGCAGAAACGCCGGGTCGTTACCGACGCTGGCGCCCAGGTATACCGTAATATTCATATTTTTGTCCCCCTCATCGTGACGCGCGGCGCCCGCCCTAGCGTTGGCGTCGGCGATATTCGCGCACGCGGCGCGACAGGTCGGCGAGCTCATCGCGATCGAGCTCTTCCAGGTGCTCAAGATCGTCCATGAAGCGCGCCATGGTGTCCTTTTGGCGCATCTTGATGAGCGTATTGCAGTAGTTCACCGCCACGCCCGTGAGCATGGCGATGTAGAAGATGCTGATGACGCTCAAAACGACGGTGATAGCGCGGGCAACCGGCGTTTCGGCCGGGATATCGCCAAAGCCGATCGTCGATACGGTCTCAAAGCTAAACCAGAGGCCATCGCCAAACGTAAGGGTCGCAGGGTCGGACAGCCAGACGGCCGTCGAGCACAGCAGGTAGAAGATAAGGAACAGGCCGGTGATGCGCGCAAAGCCAGCCTGGCGCAACACGTCGGCAAGCGTCCTCAACTTGTTCATCGCGACCCCTTTTCCCAGACGCCCCATCACGTTGCTCGGTATTGTCGCACATCCGGCACTTGGGGACGTTCCTTTTGTGTCAAACAGATTGGGAACGTCCCTAAGTGCCAACTCCGGCAAAGAGTGTCCCCAGCGACTAGTCGTTTAAGAACGTCCCCAATGACTACCCATCTGCCGGGTGTTAGGGTGGCTGAGCTGGTATCCTTATGCGGTATTATCTCAACTCGATAGGATTGTCTGTGAAACCTTCCGCCGTCCTTCGCTTAGCTCTATATCGCACCCTAGCCGTCGCGCTTGCTGCGCTCACACTACTGAGCGCCGTCATGCCCACCCCGGCCTTTGCCGCCGACTCCGACCAGCAGGTCAAGACGGTCCGCGTCGGCTGGCTTGTCAACAACGAGGGGTTCCAGGAAGGCACACCGGGCGAGCGCCTCTCGGGATGGGGCTACGAGTACCTCCAGACCCTCTCGTACTACACCCCTGGCTGGCAGTACGAATACGTGTCCGGCACCTTCACCGAGCTCATGGACATGCTCGAGAAGGGCGAAATCGACCTCATGCCCAACATCTCGCATTCAGTAGAACGCGAGCAAAAGTTACTCTTTTCCTCAAACCCCGAGGGCACCGAGCGCTACTACATCTACGCCAAGCCCGATCGCGACGATCTGGCCAAGGGTGACCCCCAGGCACTCCAAGGCCTCACCATCGGCTGCAACTCTGGCGTTATGCAAACCTTCGTCGGCCAGCAGTGGCTCGCCAACGAAGGCGTCACCTGTACCTATAAAGAAATCGACACCGGCGGCGCCCTCTTTGAGGCACTTTCAGACGGCGAGGTCGACGCCGTCATCATGAACGACACCATTTCGTCGCCCGATGCGTCGCCCATGTTCTACGTAGGCTCGAGCGACTACTATTTTGCCGTCCCCAAAAGCCGCCCCGATCTGATGAACGACATCAACTCGGCCATGGCGGCAATCAACCGCACCAACCCGCGCTACAACGACGAAGTCAAATCCAACTACTCGGCGCAAAATAGCGGATCCGCATCACTTACCAACTCCGAACGGTCGTGGCTCAAGGCCAATAACAACACGCTTACACTTGGTTATCTCAACAACAATCTCCCCTTCTGCAACCAAGATGCAAACGGAGAAATGGAAGGGTCACTCGTCTCACTCGTTACGACGCTCCACGACAAATTTGGCATTACCGTACACACGCTCGCTTTTTCAAGCAACCAGCAAATGACGGAAGCGCTCTCAAAGGGAAATATCGACATCGCCCTACCGGCATTTCGCGACTACTGGCTTGCCGAGCAAATGGGAACCGTTCAATCGATTTCGATGGGAACGATCTCTCTTACCGCCATCCACGCCACCAGCGATCTCAACAAGGATCTCCGCAATATCTGTTGCACAGGGTTTTCCATCGTCAACCGCAGCGAATTAAAAACTATGTTTCCAAATGCAAATGTAACCGAGTATCCGTCTGCAGACGACATGCTTTCTGCCCTTAAGGACGGAAGATCAAGCTGCATCGTTGTTCCCAACGCACGGCTGGAAACCATCCGAGATAGCTACGATATCAGAGACTACGAGATACAGGAACTCTCACGCACGGCCGAACTTTCTTGCCTTATGCGACGCGGAAATCCCGAATTATTGAGTATCGTCAACAAGGGCATCATCAACGCCGGAGAATCGCTTTCTGCGAGCAATTATTCCTCTACGTCGTATAGCGCACAGGAATCAGACGCGTTCAGGTTTATATATCGTCATCGTAGCTCGATTGTCGTCATCATCGTCGGTGTACTGTTGACTGGGGTAGCGGTTCTAACCTGGGCCCTGCAGCGAGCCAGAGTAGAGCAAAACAAGGCACTCGCCGCCAATGCGGCCACAACGGCCTTTCTCGCCCGCATGAGCCATGACATCCGCACGCCGCTCAACGGCATTCTGGGGCTCATCGAAATTGAAGAATTGCACGAAGACGATGTCGATGCCGCCCGTAAAAACCGAGCTAAGGCGCGAATCGCCGCCAACCATCTGCTCTCACTCATCAACGACATTCTAGAAATGGGCAGGATTGAAAATGGTAAGCTAACGCTTGAGCATGTCTCATTTAACCTCGAAGATCTCTGCAACGATGCAATTGTTCTGTGCAAGCTCCGCGCTTCCGATCGCAATATTACGATGCAGGATCAAAGAGCACATCCCCTCTGCAATCCACATGTAATGGGAAGCCCCACTCATGTACGTCAGATTATCATCAACCTGCTCGACAACAGCATCAAGTACAACAAAGATGGCGGGACTGTCGCTTTTGCATCGCAGATTAAACCGATCGATGATAGCCAGGTGCTCTTTTGCTTTAGCGTCTCGGACACCGGCATCGGCATGTCGCCCGAGTTTCTTAAGCACATCTACGAACCGTTTGCCCAAGAGGGCAACGATGCCCGCAGTAAATTTCAGGGAACTGGCATGGGCATGCCGATCGTCAAATCGCTCATAGACATGATGGGCGGCACGATTGAGATTTCGAGCGAGGTCGGCGTGGGAAGTACGTTCAACGTCCAGATTCCGCTCGATATCGACAAGAACCCTCAGGCAAGAGAAGGTGCGGACGAGCAGGCGATCAGCTGCTCGCTTGCCGGCATGAACGTTCTTTTGGCCGAAGACAACGAGCTCAATGCCGAAATTGCCCAGGCCCTGCTCGAAAGCGAAGGCATCGTCGTAACTCGCGCCGCCGACGGCAAAGAAGCGGTCGAACTATACACTAGTCGTCCCGCCGGCAGCTTCGATGCGATCCTGATGGACATCATGATGCCGGGTATGGATGGCTACGAGGCAACTCGCGCGATTCGTCTGAGCGAGAAGGCCGATGCAGCCGACATCCCCATCATCGCGCTCACCGCCAATGCCTTTGCCGAGGACGCCAAGGCGGCACACGATGCCGGCATGAACGCCCATCTGCCCAAACCGCTCGACTTTAACAAGCTCAAAAACATCCTCGCCCGCATCAAGAAAAACGGAACTGTTTCGCTATAGTTTGTGCCCACCCACCATGCACAGTTAGAAAGGAAGCCGACGATGTTTAGACCCTTACGCCGAAAGAAACGTGCCATCACCGACGAGGAGGCGCGCGAGCTGCTGGCCACCTGCAAGCGCGGCGTCTTTGCCGTTAACGGCGATGATGGCTACCCATACGCCATTCCCGTCAACTACTTCTTTGACCCCAAGCACGACAAGATTTATTTCCATGGCGCCAAGGCTGGCCACAAGGTCGATTCGCTCAAGCGTGACGATAAAGTCTGCTTTACCGTGTACGGCAACGAGTGGTACAAGGACGACGACTGGGCTCCCTACGTTATGAGCACCGTGGTCTTTGGCCGTTGCCGCCTGGTAAACGAGACGCCTTCGTTTATCGAGGACAAAGTCCGCCAGTTAGCGCTTAAGTACTACCCTTCTGCCGAAGAAGTCGAGGAGGAAATCGCCAAAGACATCAAGGGCGTCCAACTCTACGAGATTTCGATTGAGCATCTTTGCGGCAAGCAGATCCATGAAAAGTAAGCCCAAAAATAGGTCCTGCAAATAGCAAAATGGCTCGGTTCCAACCAGTATTGGAACCGAGCCATTTGTTTATGAAGCGTCGGCGGCTATGTGCGCAAGCGCCTCAACGAGATCCTGAGAACTCACGGGTTTGCTCAGATGCGCGTTCATGCCCGCCTCGCGCGAAAGCCTACGGTCGTCGGCAAAGGCATTGGCGCTCACGGCGATAATCGGCGTGGTCGCGGCGTCCTCGCGATCGAGCGCTCGAATCTGACGCGTGGCCTCAAGGCCATCGATGCCGGGCATCATGATGTCCATCAATACCACGTCGTACTCGTGCGGCGCACTCGCGGCAAACGTCTCGACGGCAGACTCGCCATCTTTGACATGTGTCACGACGGCACCGGCGCGGTCGAGCGTAAACTGTGCGATCTCGGCATTCAGGTCGTTATCCTCTACGAGCAAAACACGCAGGCCCTGGAGCACGTCGCTGTCGCCTGCATCCACGCGAACTGCCTGGGGAATCTCGGAACTCTTGCACTTCTCAAACGGCAGGCAAATGGTAAACGTCGTCCCCCGCCCCAAGGCGCTCGTAAAGCTCATGGTTCCGCCCATAAGCTCGACCAACTGTTTGGCAATAGACGCGCCCAGGCCAGTTCCCGATGAAGCGCCTTCCACCTGTTGTTCCTCGCGGCTGAACGGCTCGTAGAGGTGCTGTTGAAACTCCTCGCTCATGCCAATGCCGTTATCGGCGATCGTGTATTCATAGACGGGGACACCGTCCACCGGCTCCACCTCGCGGCATGTCAGGCGAACATAGCCGCCCTGGCGGTTGTACTTGACGGCATTACCGGCAATATTGAGCAACAGACGCTTGAGGTGCGTCACGCTCACCCGGGCATAGGGATGATCAAGAGTCCGTTGGTCGCAGATAATTGTCACCAGGCGCTCCTCGGCTTGGCGCTCCAGAATATCGCACACCTCACGGTTGAGGGCCACCATATCTGTAGGCACGAGATTCAGGTCGACCTGCCCGCTCTCCAAGCGGCTCATATCGAGTGCCTCGTTCGCAAGGTCGAGCAACAGTCCCGACGCCGTCCAGATCTTTGAGCGGCACTCAGTCTGCTTTTGCAAGTCGTCCGCGTTGGCATTGCCCACCTCGACCATACCGCGAATGCCGTTGATGGGCGTGCGCAGGTCGTGACTCATGCGACGCAGGAACTCCGTCTTTGCAGAGTTGGCAGACGAAGCTTCGCGCGCCGCTTTTGCCAGTTTGTCGCCATAGTCGCGCTCCTGCAGCAACAGGTCGGCAAAGCGTTGGCTCTCGGCGCGGCGGCGCACCAACACAACAGTGGCTATAACACCGCCGTAGAGTGCCAACACACTGGCAACAACAGCGGCAACAACCTCAAAGTAACGCTGCGCGGGAGCATAGGTGTACACGTAAAAATCGCGCGCTTTACCAAATGTGCCCAGATACCACTCACCGCTGTCGTTAACCAATCTGACCTTACCAGCCAGGCAACGCTCCTTAATGCCGTTGACAACGATGGCATCCGTCGCAGGCAAATCGAACACGCCTGACACGGCGGGCTCAACAGCGTTGGTCGCAACGACCTTACCGTCGTTTTCGATCACGATATTGCCGCTATCGATGGTCTCATAACCATCGAGCAAGCTCTGCAACTTGAGCGTATTGCTCGCGACCGCCTTGGCGCTCTGGTGCCTCACCGCGACAACAATGCCCTCACCGTCCCGCCGGGCCACGCAGCCAATGTCTGCGACCGAATCGTCCGCAAGCGTAATGCGAGCGGTATAGGACTTAAGCGGATGGGCTGCCACCTCCAGCACAGGCGCCTCTTTGAGATTCGCAGCGAGCGACTCGTAGCCCACGTCATCCTTCGAGGACTCGGACACCAAGTTGCCCGATGCATCCGTTACGATCAGCGCTGTCACATTAAACTGGTCAGCATATTGCTCCAACGTAGCGTTATCCACCGAGCCGTCGCGCTCCATATCGCGCGCCGCCTCTCCGGCGATCTCCATAACGCGAATCAGGTTTTTGGTCGCATAGGCGCTGTTGAACGCATCGTAGGAAAGGCTCTGTGTCGCCACGTAATCGACAACGTCGGCAAAGCGCTGTTCGGCCTGAGCTGTCGTGTAGGCGTAGCTCGTCATGCCGGCAACAATCGAGAGCGCTATCCCCAACAGGACGACGATGAGCCATTCCCGTGCCGAACGATCGCCCCGCTCCTGAGCGGTGTGGTCGGACGCATCAATCATGACAGGCCCTCCACATTCAAAAACGGCGTAGGGTCATCATAGTACTTTGACACCAGGCGTTCCATGGTGCCATCGGCAAGCATTTCTTGATAGGCATGGGTGAGCTTAACGTCAATGCCGCGTGTGTCGTTGAGATCGAAAGCGGTGCCCAACCCAACCTCCAGCAGCGGCTCAGACAGAATGCGATACGTCACACCATAGTCTTTTTCGTAGGTGAGCAGCGAGGACTCATGCGCGGCGATGGCATCGACCAGGCCCTCGACGAGCGCCGGGTTCAGGTACGAGCGGTCCGAAAAGCTGTAGAGCTCCTTGATCTGCGGAACGTTTTCACTGGTACGATTGAGCAGAATCGACTCGGGCTTGGTGGTGGACTGGACCGCCACGACCTTACCCTCAAGATCGGCAAGCGTGTAGATATCGCTCTCGGGATCGACCGCGACCACCTGGCGGCTCGCAAGGTACGGGCCGGCCCAGCGATATTCGTTTTCGCGACCCGTCATACTAAAGCTGCCCATGACGCAGTCGAGCTCGCCGCTCGCCAGCAGTTCTTTCTTCTTTTCCCAGTCGATCAGCTGGTATTTTGGCTTGTAACCAATGCGGACCAAAGCCTCGGTCAAAATCTCGACATCCAGGCCAACGATATTGCCGTACTCGTCGCTATACACAAACGGCGGATAGAGGTCGCTGCCGACGTTGAGCGTCTTAAAGTTGTCGTCTTTGACCTGCGAGGCGGCCGCGCCTTCTGATGCAGACGCCGCGGCCCCGTCATTCGACCCGGAACAGCCAGCTATCGCCACGACAAAGGCACTCACCACTGCAAGCGCAACAAACAACGATATGGCGGCCGAGCGACGAGGTCTTTTCATCGAGCTCCAGACGTTCCTGTTTACAGACTCAAGAGCAAAGATATTAGCAGACAAAACCGCGCTTGCGCTCAATGGTTACAGATGCTTTACCATACGGGGCCTTCCAGCCAATCTGGCAGACGGCCCCGCATGCAGCGCTCACTTACCGTGCATTAAAAACGTAGCGGTCCAGGCGGTCGCACGCCTCCCTTACACGCGAAAGCGGCAGCGCCAGATTCACGCGAATGTGGCAGGGCCCGTGGAACGGACGGCCGTCCTGATAGCCCACGCCCACACGCGCCCCCTCGTCGAGCAGCCACTGAATATCGCAGCCATGCTCGCGGCACCACTATGGGAATGCGGACAAATGGCCGGTTAGTCCTGCGCGTCGTCGACGGCGGTTACCGTCAGCCTGGTTCCGTCAACCGTAAAGGATATGTCGAGCCCAGCGTAAGCCAAGTGATAAATGCGGTTTGGCTCGTGCTTGCTACCCGCGCGGCGCGGATCTTGGCGAAGGACCTCGACCAACCCGGGGAGCTTCGTGGGCGGGACCATCTCCTGCAGCGCTTGCGGGAAGTCAACGTCGAGCTCTTGCCACGGCGCATCCTCAATCCAGCCGCCGGTCGCATCCGAGTGGCAGTCCGCAAACGGAATGTAGGGCTTAATGTCGTAGATGGGCGTGCCGTCACGCAGATCGGCCCCTAGCACATGGATGATGGGGCCATCGTCGGTAAGCCCGACATGATCGAGTTTGACGCAGGTAAGCCCAATGGGATTAGGTCGAAACGGGCTGCGCGTGGCAAATACGCCCACGCGCTCGGCTCCACCCAAGCGCGGCGGACGCACGGTCTTCGACCACTTGGCGTTGGTGCCGGACCTATCCTGTGTCTTGGCATCGGCGGCGATGTCTTCGGCCGCGCCGCCGGGTGTTCCGTTTTCAAAGCGCCAGAGCAGCCACAGGTGAGAGAAGGAGTCCAGACCCTCAACTGCCGCGCTGGAGGCAAATTCCGGCTCAAAGACGATGCGTCCCTCAAGATGGGGCGCCAAAAAGCTGTTGCGCGGGATGCCGAACTTTTGCGGCAGGTCGGTATGTATGTGTGCAATAGGTTCCATGCCGGTCATTGTACGGCATGAGGGCATGCGCGATGCGCGTAATCCCTCACCGCGACCGCCCCTTTTGCAACCAACGGTTGCTTGGAAGGGCGTCGGCCGCCGCGTATGCTTAAGCCAACAAGCAGCAGAAAGGAGCCGTTATGGCCTTTGCAGAAAAACTCATCGCCGTCCGTCGCGCCAACAACCTTACCCAAGAGCAGCTTGCCGCCAAGCTCTATGTCACGCGCCAAGCCGTCAGCCGCTGGGAGCGCGGCGAAGTCACCCCGGGCATCGACATGATGAAGCTCATTGCCGCCGTAACCGGAGAACCGCTGTCCCACCTGCTCGAAATGCCCGAGCACTATTGCCAGAGCTGCGGCATGGTGCTCACACCCGACGACTGCGGCACCGATGCGACGGGTGCCACGACCGACCATTACTGCAAGTGGTGCTACGACCGCGGCAAGTACACCTACGACACCACCATGGAAGCAATGATCGAGGATTGTGCCCCGCGGCTGGCACAAAGCACCGGCATGTCGCTCGACGAAGCCGTCTCGCTCATGGGTGCCGTGTTGCCGCAACTGGAGCGTTGGCGCACCGTGCAGGAAAACGAGGAGCGCTACGGCGCCGAGGCCCGGGCGCGCTACGGCGACAGGGCAATCGATGCGGCAAACGAGGCGTTGCTGGACATGGACCCCGAAACCTGGAACGACATGAAAGAACTCGAGCGCGCGATTTTGGGCCAGCTCTCGATTGCCATGGACGACGGCGACCCAAAGAGCATCGAGGCCCAAAAAATTGTTGCGATGCATCGTCGTTGGATTAGCCTCAACTGGGGGCGTAAGCCTCAAGACGAAGCATACCTGGGGCTCGCACACGGCTACCTTGCCGACCAGCGCTTTGTTGACTACTACGACAAGCCCTGCGGCACCGGGGCCACGGCGTTTTTGGTTCAGGCCATCGAGTCGTCGTTGATTCGCGCATAGACCGCGGCGGCTTTGGGTATTTCAATCGAAACCTCAACCGATTGGAGACCTATGGCTACTTATCACGAGCTCGCGCTCTACGTTATGACCGGCTGCCCGTATTGCATAAAGGTCAAGCGTTTCCTGGCCGATAACGGCGTGACCATCCCCGAGCGCAACATCTCGACCGATACCGAAGCCGAGCAGGCACTCATCGCCATCGGCGGAAAACGCCAGGTTCCCTGCCTGTTCATCGACGGCAAACCACTCTACGAATCGGGCGACATCATCGCGTGGGTACAGAAGAACCTGCTCTAGTACGCAATTGCAGTCGGCTCGCCCCGACGTCCAAGCCCATACGACCCAAACATGTACACCAGCATCCAAAGTCGACATTTTTCGACATCTTTGGATGCTGGCGTACAGCTTTTTGCATGGGCCCGGCACAGGCGATCCGTTCTTCTCCGTCCCCAAGGGATCATTTAGCCACAAAAGCGGGCGATGGGCGCAAGCGGCTGTTCACGAAAGACGCGCTCAACAGCGGCGCGGTATTCATCGACCTTTTTGGTCTTGCGTACGAGCTTGTGAACGGTCGCGGGATCGGCGAAGGCGCATTTAGCGTAGAACCACCACTCTTTCATGCGAAAGACCGCATTGCCGCCAATCTCGTCCGCATAGGCCGCAAACAGTGTGTCGTGGAAGCGCTGCAGCTCAGCAGCCGCGGCAGCAGGGCCGCCCTTGACCATGCGAGCGAGCGCTGGGTTCGCAAGCAAGCCGCGCCCCAACATGACGTGGCGTGTTCCGGGATAGGCCTCCACCAGTGCATCCATGTCCTCAAGATCAAAGATGTCGCCGTTATAGGCCACGGGGAACGGCGCCCGTTCCAGCGTCTCGCCGTAAAACTCTTTGCGCGGTGAGCCCGTATAACGGTCCTTTTGCACGCGCGGATGCACGATCAACTCCGCCAGCGGCATTCGGCAATAGAGGTCGAGCACGCGCTCGTACTCGTCATCGCATTCGAGCCCCAGTCTGGTCTTGACCGACACCGGCAAGGGCGAGCGTTCGCACACGTCGCTCAAGAACACCTCGAGCTCATCCAAATTGCGCAGAAAGCCCGAACCCTTGCCCTTCGCGACCACCGTACCCGAAGGGCAGCCAAGGTTGAGGTTGACCTCGCGGTAACCCATATCGGCAAGCACCTGCGCCGCCCACACAAACTCGTCCGCATTCTTGGACATCAGCTGGGGCACCACGTTAAGTCCCTGGTTGTTGGCAGGATCGACCTCTTTAAACGCCTTGCCGCCAAAGCGATTGCCCACCCGCGGCGGCGGCAAAAACGGCGTGTAATAACAATCGAGCGCGCCGAAGCACTCCGCATGCACGCGACGGAACACATGCCCGGTAATCCCCTCCATAGGAGCCAGCGATAAATACATCAACATCCATTCTCAAATCAATGTGACAAAGGGACTGTCCCTTTGTCACATCCCATTCAAGCGGTTCAGGAACTCTTCGCAGGCGCGAGAACGCAGGCGATATTTTTTCCACACCAGATACGATGCAATGGTGAAGGGGCAAAAGGGCAGTCCCTTTGCCCCAAGTGCCGGCTACCGGACGCAAGCTAGTTGCCGTTCGCGAACGCCGCCCATATTTCGAGGTCTAATACTTTTCCCGAGAAGTGAACGGCTGTATTTGGACCCCCGAAGCATTGACATTTTTAGGCGTCAAAACCGCAGGATTTGACTGGCAAAACCGCAGGAAATTGCACGCCAAAAGTGTCGATGCTTCGGGAGTCCGTTTTCACTCGTTCACTTCTCGGGAAAAGTATTAGACCTCGATTCCGCAGTCCCCGATGTGACAAAGGAACAGTCCATTTGTCACATTCAGAATTGACCCCCCCCCGCAATAGCTCATCGATGGCGGGATTCTCTATACTGGGTCACATATGACGGTATCGTGCCAAAGGAGAACGCCGTGACCACCTCGCAGATATCTCTGCTCGCGCTCATCTCGGTTGGAGGCATCGGCATCCTGTTTATCGGAGCGAGCATGCTCATGAAGGCCGCCGCCCGCAAGAAAGCCAAGGCCTGTACCGCCGTGACCATGGGGACGGTCATCGACCATCGCTTTATGGGTGAAGGCAGAATGAATCCCGTTTTGGAATACACCGTCGACGGCACGCAATACCGCGCGAAAAAACAATTCCGTGGCATAAAGACCAAAAGCTTGTCGGGACTCCCCATCCGCACGCAAGCCACCGCCTACGAAGACGCCAAGGGCTGGCTGCACGTGCAGACAGGCCCCATCGCCCGCCTAGGCACCCTCGCGGAGCAGCTTTGGCCCCTCGGTAGCCAAATGACCGTGTACTACAACCCCAGCAACCCAGACAAAAGCTATGTCGAACGCCCCATCGTGGGCAACTTTGCCACACTGATGTTTAACATCGCGGGCTTCTTGCTCATCGCGATGAGCATCTTGCTCTATGTTCTTATCCAGCGCTAGCTCAAACTGATGCGCCCCGCACCCCATGCGCCGCAACGACCGCCACGACACCAAGGAGCAGCTATGGCTACACTTTCCGAACAAGAACGCAAGCGCATCCAGCGATACTGCATCTGTCCCAAGGTTGCCGGCGCGGCGCTTGCCATGGCGTTTGTGCTGCCTTTTTTGATCATTCCCTTCGAAATGACTGACGATATCGTCTTCCATCATGAAAGCTTCCAGGAGACGGGCATGATGACCGCCTTGGCGCTCACCGCCGTCGAGCTCATCATCTTCTGCTATTGCGCGCTCGCGCCGCGCTTTGGCATGCGCGGCAAGCAGTGGAGGGAAATGCAGCACCGGCTCGCCGTCGAGCAGAGCGAAAAAGACCGCTCGGCACAAATTGCAGGCGTTGTTGGCACGCAGGCCGCCGCGCGTCTGCTCAAGAACAGCGACAATGAGACCGCACGCAACCTGGGCGGTGCGGCAGAAGTCGCCGCTGCCGTAGGCGCCGTCGCCACCGCGGCAGACGTGCTTGCCGAAAGCTTTGCCAACGCAAAGGCCATGGCAGAGGCCTGTGGCGTGCCTATCCCCCGTGCAAAAAAGTGGATCGTCGCGCTTGTGGCACTGCCCCTCGCAATCGTGTGCGGTGCCTATATCCCGCAGCTGGCGCAGGGAAACATCGAGATGCAACAGAACGCCGCGGCCGCGGCCGAGCAGATCGCCATCGCCCGCAAGACGCTAGAGCCCGCATGCGAGTACGTATCCGCCGATGACCCTTACGAGCGATATCAAGATTACGGCTATCACGTCCGCGGCTACCTTCACGACGGCGACTCCGATACCCAGAAGACCTATACGTACCTGGATTTCGACAACAAGGGAACGCTCAAGGAAGTGAGTTACATAGCAGAGATCGACCCCGACGCGAGCCTTGAGGACAACCTCGCCCGCATCGAGCTCGACTTGGACGAACTTTCCTCTGTCGTCCAAACCGTAGACGTCAAGACCGTGAGTCCCGAGCTCCTAGCACCGCAAAAGCTCCCCGAAGAGTTTAGGCAGGCTTTTTTGAACGGTTCGCTCTACGAGAGAATCTCCATCAGGACGAGTGGCAACCCCATCAAAACGTACTATTCGTTTGACACGGATCCCGAGGATGAATTTGACGAGTACACCCATCCAAGCATCCGTATCACGTTGATGGGCAAAACGAGCTAGCCACCCAATGTGACAAAGGGACTGTCCCTTTGTCACATTATTCGGAGCGTAGGGCTTCCACAGGGTCTTTCTTGGATGCGCTGCGAGCCGGCAGCAGGCCGGCAACGACCGTCAGCAGCACCGAAATTACAATGAGCATCAGCGCGTCTTGAACGGGCAGGCTCATCAGGTTGGGCACCTGCTTGGCCGCAAGCGCCCAGGCATTAACCGGAAAGCTCACGGCCACCACGACGACAATAGCAAAGACGCCAGCGATGAGGCCTTCGATAAAGGTCTCGGCATTGAATACGTTGGCCACGTTGCGCTTTGACGCGCCGATCGCGCGCAGGATGCCAATCTCCTTTTTGCGCTCCAGCACGCTGATGTAGGTGATGATGCCGATCATGATGGAGCTCACCACCAAACTGATACTCACGAATGCGATGAGCACCAAGCTGATAGTATTCACGATGTCGGTCACCGAGCCCATGATGATGCCCATGTAGTCGGTATACGAGATTGCCTGCTCATCGTGGCCAGCAGCTTTGACCTGCTTGTTGTACGCATCGATGTAATCGAGCACGCGCTCCTTGGCCTCAAAGTCGCGCGGGAAAATCTTGACCGAAATGGGGTCCGCCTCGTCCGCATAGCCCAACGTGGTCAGATTGTTGTCGTAGGTGAGCTTCGACGCCTTGGCATAGCTCATCATGAGCGAGCTCAGGTCCTCGGCGTCCATGTTGAAGTGGATGGCACGAGCAAAGGCGCCCGCATCCACGCGCATGGCGCTCGCCAGGTTGGCAAAACTCGAAGACATCTGCGTCGCCATTTGGCCCATGAGCCCTGCCGCACCCGCCTTGAGCTGGGTTGATACCGTCGTCGCAATCTGCTCGCTGACCGCCTTCATCACCTGATCCATAGACTGCTGCAAATACGGAGCCAGCTGCTTTTGCACATAGTCGCCCATCACCTGCTGCAGACGCTCGGCCAAGGCATCGCCGCCGAGCGCCTTAAGCTGAGCCAAGCATTGCTGGGCGGCGGCATCATTCTCAAGGTACGCTGAGAATGCGGCAGCAAGCTTTGACGCGTCCTTAAGATCTTCGGGCGACAGCACCTTAAACTGATCCGACTGCATAAAGCCCTCAAACAGCTGGTTGACAAGCGTTCCCACCTGCTGCATTTGCTCGGGTGTGAGCTCCAAACCGTCAAAAATGCCCGAGAAATCTGGAGCCGGCGCTTTGGCCATGATGTCGCTGAAGTCGATGTCCTTCCCAACGCCCGAAAGGTCAATGTCCAGCCCGGACAAGTCGATACCAGAAAGGTCCATACCGCCGGCCGCGCCCGAGAGCGCAGACGAATCGAGAGAGAACGCGCTCTTCAGCGCCGCCTCGTCCACACTGAACATGCTGCTCAGATCCACGCCTTGCTTGGCCTCGCCCTGCAGCTCGTCGAAGGTTTTACCCGTAAAGACATCCGTCTCGGGGTGGGTAAGCTGTTCCTGCACAATCTGCGAATCGGCAGCACGCTGCATAAGCTGGCGAGTCAGCGCATGCGTATAGGCAATGCCCGGGGATAATGCGCTCGCGTTGGCCGTCTCGTTGGGTCGCACCACGCCCACAATGCGCACGTCAATACCGTCGGCAACCTTGGCCGCCATATAGTCGGCATCGCCAGCCATGTCAGTCCACATGCCGGTCTCTTCGTTTTTGCGATAGGCATCTGCCGGCGACAGCACCTTAAACGTCGTGGACAGTGCATCGTCGTAGGTAAAGTCGGCGCCGGTCTTGGGCGCCTCGACCTTGCCGTCGGCCGTCATGGCGCTGTTAACCAGGTCGTTGAGTTCATCGATATCCAGCGCACCGATGCTGTAGAGCGTGTAGTCGCCCACCGTTCCGCGGCTCGAAAGCACCATCACGGCCTCGTTGGCTGACGTAGGCCAATGGCCGGCAACAACATCGTACTGGCTGTCGAGCAGGCTCTGGTCGTCAATCATCTCGTTGAAGACCGACGTTCCCATGGATTCCATGCTCACCGTTGCCGCCGAGCTCGCACCTCCGCTCATGGCCTCAGTCATAGCGTTGGGCACCAGCCGGACAGGCTTCTCATCGCCCTTGCCGGCACGATAGACAACCGGCGATACACCGTAGCCGTACTGAATGGCGTTGACCTCTTTATCGATGCCGTCGCCACCGGCATCGAGCCATGCCTTAAAGCTCGTCATGTCGTTGGACTTAACGCTTGCGAACATATCCTTTACGGCCGTGACCACAGGGATCTTATCGGTCCCCTGAGCCTTGCCGCCGGTGGCGCCGTCGGACGCGTCCTTGTCCTCGGACGCCTCCTCATCCGTAGCTCCATGCCCGCCCATCATGGACGACAGGTCATAATCTTGTTTGGAAATGGTGAGCGGGTAGCTCGAGAGCGTATCCTCCTCGACCTTTTTGATGTAGCCGTTTACGCCGTTGGAGAGCGCCAGAATCGCCGCAATGCCGATAATGCCGATCGAACCAGCAAAGGCCGTCATAGCCGTACGGCCCTTCTTGGTCAAAAGGTTTCGCGCCGAAAGCCCCAGCGCTGTCACAAAGCTCATCGAGGTTTTGCGCGTGGGCTTGGCCTCGCGACGCGCGGCCTCGGCAGCATCAAAGGGGTCGGAATCGTCGGTGATCTTGCCGTCCGCCAGGGTGACGATGCGCGTGGCGTACCTGTATGCCAACTCGGGATTGTGCGTGACCATGATGACCAAACGATCGCGCGCAACATCCTTGAGCAAATCCATGACCTGTACGGATGTCGTTGAGTCCAAGGCGCCGGTCGGCTCGTCAGCCAGCACAATCTCGGGGTCATTGATCAGGGCGCGGGCAATGGCCACGCGCTGCATCTGCCCGCCCGAAAGCTGGCTCGGGCGCTTGTCAACGTGCTCGCCCAGACCGACTGCCTCGAGCGCCTTGCGCGCACGTTGGCGGCGCTCGGCATGCCCCACGCCCGTGAGCGTAAGCGCCAACTCCACGTTTTCCAAAATGCTCTGATGCGGAATGAGGTTATAGCTCTGGAACACAAAGCCGATGCGATTATTGCGATAGGCATCCCAATCGCGGTCGTTGAAGTCCTTGGTCGAGATGCCGTCGATCAGCAGATCGCCCGAATCGAAATGGTCGAGTCCACCGATGACGTTGAGCATCGTAGTTTTACCCGAACCCGAGGGACCCAGAACGGCTACGAACTCGTTATCGCGAAAAGACAGGCTTACGCTGTCGAGCGCTACCTGCGTAAACGACTGCGTAACGTACCTTTTGCAAATAACTCTGAGATCCAGCATGGACGGCAACCTCTCTCGCGCGGGCGCGCTCGCCCGCTCCCCCGCCGTTCACGTTCGGCGCGTTTGTCCTACTCTATCCTCATTTTTGGCCGATACCAGTGAGGAATGTAACGAACCGCGCCAAAAAACGAACGGGACAGCACGCCGCATGGCGCACCATCCCGCATATAACATCCCCGATGCGACAAAGAGGCTGTCACTTTGTCACATTCCAATGCGCGCTACTTTTCGAACCCGCACGGCATAACGTTAGCGCTGCCGCGGCGAGCCTCAGTCACGGCTGCAAAGAAGCGATAGCCGCCCGAGAAGTTAAAGCACTCAAAGCCATGCTGCGCCAAAATGCGGCAAGCAATGTAGCTGCGAATGCCGCTCTGGCAAATCACGTAGACCGGCTTGGCCCGGTCGAGCTCGCCCAGGCGATTGCGCAGATCATCGACGGGAATGTTTACGAAACCATCGATATGCCCGCGCTCATACTCCCCTTCCGTACGAACATCGAGCAGCTGCACGCTGCCATCGCGTGGCAAGTTGGGCTCATCCTCCCAATGCCACTGCGCCAGTATGCCGCGATTGAGGTTCTCGATCATAAAGCCCGCCATATTGACGGGATCCTTCGCCGATGAATACGGCGGCGCGTATGCTAGGTCCAAATCCTTAAGCCTATCGCCGCGCATGCCTGCCTGGATGGCAGTCGCCAGAACGTCGATACGCTTGTCCACACCATCGATGCCCACGATTTGCGCACCCAGCAGGCGCAATCCCTGCTTCTCGAAGACAACCTTCATGGTCATGGGCGTTGCACCCGGATAATAACCCGCATGCGAACCGGGCGACAGGACCACGCTGTCGCAGTCAACTCCCGCCGCGTGTGCCGCCTTTTCGGATAGTCCCGTGCTTGCCGCCGTCAAGTCGAATACCTTGATAACCGATGAGCCCAACGATCCGAGGTAGCAGCTGTCCATGCCGGCTATGACATCGGCGACGACACGCTCCTGCTTGTTGGCGGGGCCGGCGAGCGAAATGACCGCGTCCTCGCCGGTCACCTGATGCGTGACCTGCACGGCATCGCCCACGGCATACACGTCGGCAGCAGAGGTCTCCATGCGGTCGTTGACCACAATAGCCCCCTTGATGCCCAGTTCGAGCCCCGCCTCTTGCGCCAGATGGCTCTCAGGTGCCACGCCAATGGCAAGCAGCACCATATCGGCTCCGATAGGGTCATCGCCCGCAACATGGGTGACAACGCGGCCATCAACTTCCTCAAAACCTGTCACATCGGCCTTGAGGCGCAGATCGATACCGTGCTCACGCACCTCGGTATGCAAAAGGGTCGCCATGTCGTAATCCAGGTTGTTCATAAGCTGGACGGGACGCTGCAGAAGGGTCACCTGGAGCCCCAGCTCGCACAGATTCTCCGCCGTCTCGACGCCAATGAAGCCGCCGCCGATCACGACGGCACTGCTCGGTCGCCGCTCTCGAACATAGCTGTGAATACGCAGCGTGTCCTCAACGGTGCGTAGGCTAAAGATTTTATCCGAGTCGATGCCCGGCAACGCAGGGCGAATCGGCTTTGCACCCGGCGACAGGATGAGCTTGTCATACGTCTCGACAAATTCCTCGCCCGTCAGCATATTGCGAACCTCGACCGTATGCGAATCGGGATGGATGGCAAACACCTCGTGACTCGTCTTGACCGCAATGCGAAAGCGATCCCAAAAGCCCTTGGGAGACTGCAGCGTCAATGCGCTCTCTTCTTCTATCACGCCGCCAATGTAGTACGGAAGCCCACAGTTGGCATACGATACAAAACCCGTGCGCTCAAAGATGACAATTTGGGCCTGCTCGTCGAGTCTGCGCAAACGTGCCGCCGCCGATGCGCCGCCCGCGACGCCTCCAACGATAACCACCTTCATAGCTAACGCACCACCTTTCCCGTGTAGCCGCTTATGCCGCCGATATTCTTGACACTGCCATACCCAGAACGCTTAAGAAAACTCACAGCTTGGTTGCTTCGCGCACCGCTCAGGCAATGCACGAAAAGCTGCGTGCCCTTTCGACGTATACCCATGATGCTACCCCGAAGCAGAAAAAAGAGTCGCTGTTTCCAGCGACTCCCCTTCAGTTGTCTGTCCCACGGACTTACTGTTCGCTCTTCGCGAGTGCCTGATCGATCAGTTTGTTGAGCGCCTCGCGCTGCTCAGCGGAGTTGATGCCGCCCATGATCGGCTCTCCCACAATGTTACCGTTCTGGTCGATCACGTAGGTGGTCGGGAACGAGTACAGGTTGGAGGTGAACTTTCCGGCCTCGCTGTCCGACTTAAACCAGATGTTCTTATACGTTACGCCCTTCTTGGAAAGCACGTCCTTGGCATCGGCCACCTCGTCTTTGTTGCCATCGAGCGTAAAGGAATTAACGCCCACGACCTGGCCGCCCTTCTCGGCAAGCTCCTTGTTGAGCTTCTCCAGATCGCCCAGCTCTCCCACGCACGGCTTGCAGGTGGTAAACCAGAAGTTCATGACGGTGACCTTGTTCTTGGAGAACAGCTCGTCGCTGTTTACATCGTTGCCGTCCAAGTCCTTGCCCTTAAAGCTGGGGAACTTCGTCTCCCCGCTCTCGCCGTTGGTCATGCCCGCGGTCGAGGCATCAACACTCTCCCCCTCGCCGGGCGTGCTGCCACATCCGGGGAACTCCTTCTCCAGCGCCATGAGCTTGTCCTCGATCTCCTTGACCTGCTGCGCGCCGGCCTTAAGCGTCTTAAGCTCGTCAGCCGCAAACTGATCCTTGGCGCCCTCGATGGTATCGAGCAAGAAGTCACCGTAGTTCTTGCCGTCCTCAATCATGGGAGTGTCTTTGTTGGCCGCAAGGAACACCTTTTCCCATAGGGCGTTATCGCTCGCAAAGATCTCGTTTTCCTTTTGCAGCAGCTGCTGGTACAGCTCGGCCGCCTCCTCGGCGCTCGACGGCTTTTGTGCCACAAGCTCGGCAATCTGCGCATCGCCGCTCGTAGCACCCTTCGCGTCGCCCTTGGGGGCAGAGCACGCCGCGAGAGTCAGCGCCAGCACGGGCAGCATCAACAGAGCCGCAATTTTTGACAGTTTCATGGTTCCTCCGTTTATATCGAAACTTATATAGGTACCTATTTGTTTTCGCAGGCTTGCGTGGACTGCGCGGGTTTGTCGCCCGTCACACCCAGCCCATAGCGAAAGCTAATAGCATCGACGGGGCACGCGCCCACGCATTTGCCGCAACGAATGCACTCGGCATGGTTGGGCGTACGCGTAACGTCCACGTCCATTTGACACACCTTGGCGCACTTGCCGCACGAGACGCATTTGCACTGGTCAACCTGGATCCCCAGCAAAGACACCTTGTTCATGAGTGCATAAAACGCACCGAGGGGGCAAATCCATTTACAGAAGGGGCGGTAGAACAGCACGCTCAGCACCGCAACCACAATGAGGATTGCGAGCTTCCAGGTAAAGAGCTTTCCCAGCGCGGAACGGATTCCCGTATTCATGATGGACAGCGGAATCGCGCCCTCGAGCACGCCTTGCGGACAGATGTACTTGCAAAAGAACGGGTCGCCCATGCCCACATCGTTGACTACCAGAACGGGCAGCAGCACCACGGCAAACAGCAGCACGGCGTACTTGATGTACGTGAGCGGCTTGAGCTTTTTCGTCGAGAGCTTTTTGCCGGGAATCTTATGCAGAAGCTCTTGCAGCCATCCAAACGGGCATAAAAAGCCGCATACAAAACGCCCCAGCAGCACGCCGATCAGAATGAGTGTTCCGGTGACGTAATACGAAAAGCTGAACTTAGACGAGCCCACCACCGACTGAAACGACCCGATGGGGCACGCACCCGAGGCCGCCGGACACGAGTAGCAGTTGAGCCCCGGCACGCAGACGGCTTTGCCCGCCCCCTGGTAGATGCCTCCCTTGGCAAAGTTAGGCAGGTGAATATTGGTCGCAAGCGTTGCCGCCGCCTGAATCAATCCGCGAAATCTCGCCAAAAGATGCGATACGGTATTTTTTCTTTTAACCAATTCCGATACACTCCAAGCACAGCCTGATTGCCTTGGCCAGCACGGCATCTGCCTCGCCGCGCATAATGCCAAAGCCAACCATGGCTACCCCAACGATCAGCAAAGCCACCTGCGCCACAGGCTTAATCGCTTTGAACAATCTGACCACTCCTTTCGTTTCGCGACCCATTGGACCATACCGACTATAAAATCCGTGTTAAGCGCGAATGACTATGCAAGGAGAACGTTATGCGCATCTTGGTCGTCGAGGACGAGCGGGCGCTGTGCGATGCGATCGCACGCAGCCTGCGCAACTTAGCCTATAGCGTCGACTGCTGCTACGACGGGCAGCAGGCCCTCGATCTGCTCGATGTCGAGACCTTTGATCTTGTCGTGCTCGACCTCAATCTCCCCCATGTCGACGGCATGACCGTGCTCAGGCAACTCAGGACAACTGATTGTGAGACCAAGGTGCTTGTGCTCTCGGCACGTGGCGAGGTCTCCGACAAGGTAGCGGGGCTCGATGCGGGCGCCAACGACTACCTCACCAAGCCGTTCCATCTTGACGAGCTGGCGGCACGCATACGCAGTCTCACGCTCAGGCGCTTTACGCAAAACGACGTTGTTCTAGCCTGTGGATTGTTGAGCTTTGACACCAAGGCGCGCCTCGCCTCCGTGGGCGGCGAGACCCTATCCCTCACGCGCAAGGAGACCGGCATCTTGGAATACCTGATGCTTAACCAGGGGCGGCCGGTGAGCCAGGAAGAGCTTATCGAGCATGTATGGGACAGCAGCGTCAACAGCTTTAGCAACGCAACCCGCGTTCATATCTCGTCGCTCCGCAAAAAGCTACGCAGCGCTTTGGGATACGACCCGATTCGCAATCGGATTGGAGAGGGCTACGTTATGGAGGATGGAGAATGAAAGGGCTTTCGCTGCAATGGCGCATAACGATTATGACGGCACTGCTGACGTGTGCGGCATGCGTACTGACGAACTGCTTGGTCGGCTATACGGGCATGCGCTACATGGATGCCATCGGCAGCGACATCTCGGCCTTTAACGCAACCGGCGAAGATTCGCTCCAGGCGTTCGACCCAACGAAAGCGGCCCTCGATGACAAGGTCACAATCGTCGTAAATGACGCACAGGAGTCTTTTGGCACGACAGCCTGGTACATCACGGCTGGAGTCACACTCCTTGGCGGCGCGCTGGCATACTTTGTGAGCGGCCGTGCACTCAAACCGCTACGGGCTTTTGCAGCTCAGGTTGAGCGTGTGCAGCCTGACAACCTAAGCGAAATCAGACTCAATGAAGATGTGCCCACCGAGCTACAACGATGCAGCGCCTCTTTCAACGACATGATCGCTCGTCTTGGCGAAGGGTTCTCTGCACAGCGTCAGTTTACCGGCAACGCCGCACACGAGCTTCGCACCCCGCTCGCCCTTATGCAAGCACAGATTGAACTATTCATCTCCGAGCACTCCGGTTTGCAACCCGAAACAGCCGAGCTGCTCGGCCTGCTACAAGAACAAACTGAGCGGATGTCGCGGATGACCAAGGTGTTGCTCGAGATGAGTGAGCTCCGCAGCGTTCCTTGCGAGGACGATGTTGAACTTGGTCCCTTGTCCGAAGAGGTCCTCACCGACCTTGCGCCACTTGCCGAAAATAAGGGCATAGCCCTCAATTGTGCTGGAGACGCTTTAGTAATCGGGAGCGACACGCTCCTCTATCGGCTGGTGTTTAACCTGGTCGAAAATGCCATCCGTTACAGCCGCCCCGGCTCGACTGTCAACGTCTCCATCTGCGACAACAACAGCCGCGTGTTCCTGCGAGTCGAGGACCAGGGCCCGGGAATACCCAAGCAGTACCACGAGAGCATCTTCCAACCGTTCTTTCGCCTGGATAAATCCCGCAGCAGGGCATACGGCGGCGCAGGACTCGGACTCGCGCTCGTTTGGGAGATTGCAGCGCTTCACGGTGGCGCTGTAGAGGTCGAAGCAAGTTCCGAGAACGGGACCACTATGCTCGCAAGCCTTCCAAAACGATCCGCAGCATTAACCGAACAGTAAAACGAAAGGGGTCCCGCACACGTTTGCGCGGGACCCCCTCCCTGTCAATGCAATTCGCCCAAAAGAGTAGAAGCCTACTCCCACTCCACCGTGCCGACGGGCTTCGGCGTGAGGTCGTAGCACACGCGGCAGATGCCGGGAACCTCGGCGGTGACGCGGGCGGTAATGCGCTTGAGCAACGCCCAGTCGAGCTCAGGCACCTCGGCGGTCATGACATCGACGGTGTTGATGCAGCGGATGATACAGGGCCAATCGTAGGCGCGCTTGCCCTCGCGCACGCCGGTGGCGCGGAAGTCGGGCACGACGGCAAAATACTGCCAGATGGTCAGACCCGCCTTGTCGATCTCCTCGCGCACGATCGCGTCGGCTTCGCGCAGCGCCTCAAGACGGTCGCGGGTGATGGCACCAAGGCAGCGGACGCCCAGGCCGGGACCGGGGAACGGCTGGCGCTCGACCATGTTCTCGGGCAGGCCGAGCTCGCGACCCACGACGCGGACCTCGTCCTTGTACAGCAGTTTGACGGGCTCGCAGAGCTCAAACTGCAGATCCTCGGGCAGACCGCCCACGTTGTGGTGAGCCTTCACGCCGTCTTGGGACTCAAGAATGTCGGGATAGATGGTGCCCTGGGCGAGGAAACTGACCTCGTCGCCAACCTTGCGGGCCTCCTCCTCGAACACGCGGATAAACTCGGCACCGATGATCTTGCGCTTGGCCTCGGGCTCCTCGACGTCCACGAGCTTATCCAGGAAGCGATCGGTCGCGTCCACATAGACCAGGTTAGCGTCCATCTGGTTCTTGAAGACGTCGATGACCTGTTCGCTCTCACCCTTGCGCATCAGGCCGTGGTTCACATGCACGCAAATGAGCTGCTTGCCGATGGCCTTGATGAGCAGGGCCGCGACAACCGAACTGTCGACGCCGCCGGAAAGAGCCAGCAGGACCTTCTTGTCGCCGATCTGCTCGCGGATTGCAGCGACCTGCTCATCGATGAACACCTGGGCAAGTTCGGGAGTGGTGATACGCACCATGTCGTCGGGACGCTTGTTGGGATCCATGCAGAGCTCCTTCTCGGTTCGATGGAAATGCGCCGCGCGTATGCAGACGCACCGTCATATGACCTCATTATATGCAGAACGAGATACGTTTCCCATCGCTGCGACAGAGCTTTTTGCAGGGGCGGCAGTTTTTCTATATCCCAAGGTCAGCTAGACTTCGGTAGCCACCTTGGGAGCATCGCCAATAGACTCTTCCTTTATACGTTCGGCACAATCGTAGGCGATACCCACAAATTCCAGTCCCGAGCAACAAGAGTACAATTGCTGCTAGTGTTGCCAGCTGTTGGGAGATGGAAGATGGACTGCGATGGCTACCCATGCGTTCCCATGCCGTTGATGTGCACCGCCTTTGTGCCGGGGCAGATTGACGCTGCGGTTGCAGGCATTTCCGACCCCGATTCACGCGCCATCGCCACGGCAGAAGCGCTGTACTTTCGCGGACAGGCCGCACTCGCCGCCAAGACGGCGCACCCCTATCTTGACGTCACCGATCCCGCGCTGCGCTATTCCGCATGCTTTATCTGCGGATACGCCAGTCTGTCGCTCAACCGTATCGCCGACGCCCGCCGGTGCCTTGCGGGCATCCTCGATACGCCGGCCGACGAGGAATCGCCCGCCGTCCACGCCACGCATATCCTGTTCGCCTCGGCCGCGAGCGTCCTGCTGCACTTGCCTTCCCCGTATTCTGCCGAAGAGTTTTATCCACTTGCGGCGCACCTACCCGAAGGCCTGCGACTGTTCGCCAGCTACGTGATGGCGCACGCCTTGTATCTGCGCGGCGAATACGGCCGCAGCCTGGGCATGGCGGAAAACGCCCTAATTATGAAACAGGGAAGCTATCCCATCTCGGAACTGTTCCTGCACCTGGCAGCTTCCATGGCATGCATGAGCCTCAAGGACATCGACGCCGCAAAAGCGCATTTTGGAGCCGCTTGGGACATTGCGCGCCCCGACGGCCTTATCGAGCTCATTGGCGAGCACCACGGCCTTTTGCAGGGGCTCATCGAGGCATGCCTAAAAACGCAATACCCTGACGACTTCGCACGCATCATCGAGATCACGTACCGCTTCAGCTACGGCTGGCGGCGCATCCACAACCCCGATTCGGGCGAGGACGTTGCCGACGATTTAACGACCACAGAGTTCACCATGGCCATGCTCGCCTGCCGCGGATGGACCAACGCTGAAATCGCACGCCATATGGGAGTATCGCCGGGCACCGTCAAAAACCGCCTATCCGGCGTATACGCAAAGCTTGGCATCGGCACACGCGCCGAGCTGGTCGCGCACATGTTGCGTTAGCGACCGGGCTGCCAAGCGCATCGAACGCGTTCCGGAACCCGGCGCTTCGCTCGATCAATTTGGACATTTTGACCCTTGAACGGCACTACCGCCACGAAGCGTCTTCTCGCAAAATTGGATTATTTCCACCGATATTTGCGGGATGGGAGCCCAAGATGCTTGATCGCCGTTCGTTACTTGTTGCCGGAGCGTCCTCACTAGCGAGCATCATGTTGCCTCGCGTGCCGGGAAGCGAAAATGCCTTCCTGCTGCCGTTCGCGCCCACCGCGGCCTATGCCGACGAAAAAGACCCCTTCAGGGTGCTCGTTCTCTCGCGCACCATGTTTGGTGTGGTCGTGGTCGACGTCGCCAACAAGAATATGCCCATCAAGGGAGCGCAGGTCACGCTCACGTCGCGCTACGCCGCAGGCAAGCAGCTCGCCGCCACGACCGATGACGAAGGCACCGCCATCTTTGAGATTGCCTCGCTTTCGGAAGGCTACGTAGACGAGGCAAAGCTCCTTGACGCGTACGACTTTAACGGCGGCATCTCCATTAGCATGGCGGGCTACCGCGATGTCGAGATTCCCCTTGCGCGTATCCAGGGCGGCACCGCCATAACCGCGCCCACGCGTCCGCTTTCCGACGGCGAGCCGTACTTCCGCCAGCTCACATTCGACGAATGGGACATCCAGTACGCTGAAGCCACGTTCATGGCATTGCCGAAGGACGACACGGCAAACGAGCAGCCCGATACGCACGCATTTACCGTGCAGGCTCATCTGCCGCAGGGCGGGCAGGCAACATTGCATATCAATAAAGTGATGCCCGCTGCGGGCAGCTCAACCGAAACCGTCACGCAGATTGGTCAGATCAAGGCCAGCGCATCGAGCGCGGATAATCTGGCGACGTTCACACTCGAAGACAAGTTCCTCGATGCAGCGTCGAGCCTTCTGGAAGAAGGATGCAAGCTGCGCTTTGTCCTCGACTACCAGGACAAAACCTACACGCTCTCCTCCCCCATGGCCGTTGTTACCGCGCCGGCGGCAAAGGCGGAATCCGGATCGACCACTATCGTCCCCACCACTATGGACCAAGAGATCACTCCGTTTGATTTCCCCGCATCGTTTCCCGGCATCGGTGGTAATAAGTTCACGTGCTGGATGCCCTCGTTCCCCATTCTGTTCGATTTCTCGTTTGCCGGGTACGTACTGTTTGGCGGAGGATACAAACCAGCCAGCTATATGAACGATTCGGGCAACCCTGATCCGGAATACTGGAAGAAATCGCCGCGTGAGTCGGGCGCCAAGCAGGCAAACCGCTACCTCGACGAGATGGAGGGGAAGTGGAATCAGTACAAGAGTATGAGTGCCGGTTCGGGCACCGATCCAAGAAACACCAAGCTCCTTCGCCACCATTGCACGCCGCTGTTCACGATGGATATCGCCACACAGCTGTACGGCTCGCTCGCCTACGATTGGGTGGGCAAAACCTGGGGTAACAACAACGACCCTGCATACGGCAATATTAAGGCCCTCTTCCAGGTAAGAACTGACCTCAATTGGACCGAGCAGTTTACCCTAGGACCGGTGCCATTTTTCCTAAACGTCAACCCTTGGGTGCTGGCGAAGCTGGCGCTCGCTGTGGGTGCCCACACGCACGGCAGCGGCGCGGCGTTTTTCAAGAACATTTCGCTCGACTATTCCAACACGTCGGGCTCGTTCACCATCCAGATCGGACTTGCCGTCACCTTTGGAGCCGGCGTTGCAGGCGTCGCTTCGTCTGCCGTGCGCGGTGCCGCATCCCTCACGCTGTTCATTGGGTACGAGAAGGCAGATGGACACCAGCTTCCGCGGCTGCGCGTGGGTGCAGACGTCGATGTCGATGTGATACTCCAGTTCGTAATGTTCAAGTGGACCACCAAGGCTTGGTCGGGGTCGTGGCCCACACTCATCGATTCGTGGAATATGTCGGTGAACAATGACGACCGGTATGTGCCCCAACGCTCTGAGCTGGCATTGGGTGGAGATACGCCTTACACGCTGGATGCCTGCTTCGGCACGCCCGGCAACACCGAGGCAGGTGGTGTGCCGCAGTTTATCGCGTCGGCCACCATCGTCACCAATTCCGAGCTGCTCGCACGCGCCGAGGTTGCAGCCGCCGCGATAAACGTCGCGCCTGTCGTGCGCGATTGGGATCAAGCGGTCACGCGCATTGAGCTCGAGGCGGATGCAGAAAGCGACGACACGGGACAGGTTGAGCATTTCGTCCACGCACTGATGGAAAACGACGAAAACGCCGCGCCGATGTATGAGTACACCTACATCGGTCAGTCAACGAACGCCGTTGCGGACCCGAACGCCAATTCTGCCGGCGTGTCGGAGGACGAGCGTGGCGGCATAAAACCCTCGAGCGACAACGTGCTGTTTTCCGGCGTGCTCAGCGAAGCCCACATGAAGCTAACGATGATTGCCGGCGTAGAATGCCTGTTCCGTATCGCCTCGGTGCGCTACGGCGACAATGGCCGCTCGCGCCTGGTGGTGCACACAAAGGCAAACGGCACGTGGTCCGCTCCCACGCCCGTGGACTTTCCCCTTGGGTTTGGCGAGGGCGACGTGGAGCGCGACGGCATATTCGATTACGACTTCGACGTGGTGGAATATACGGACGGAAGAGGAAACCAGGACGCCTACGTGCTGCTGGTCTCGGGCGAGCGCCCCGCCGGCGACAACACCCTTTTCGATACGGCAAGCACAGCCGGCATACTGTCCGTTGTGCGCCTGCGCATAAGTAATGACGAGATCCGCGTGGTGTCGCATACGTCATGGCGCAGCATCTCGCGCGGCCGCCTGCAAGAGGATGGCTACCATTGCCTGCAGTGCCCGCGCATCACGGCAGGCAAGACGCTGGTCGACGGACGCCTGTCGGGTGCCTACCTCCACCGCCGCGGAACCACCGCAGAGAAGGCGCTCGGCAGCGAGGCCGAGGTTGCGCTGGAATGCTTTACCCTGTGGTCGGATGATTTGGGCGACAGCCTGACGTTCCGCCAAGTTCTTCGCTTTCCGCAGGCACCGTCGAGTATCGAGCTGAGCGAGCCCGAGAATATCAACGGCAAAATGGTGGTGCCCGTTGCGTACGAGACCGCAGACGGTTGCGGCTGCGCATCGTACGCCGTGATCGGCCAGTCCATTGCGGGCTGGGGCGTTATGCCACCAGACGCCACGGTGCCCCATGCGGTGCCGTGGCCACAACATTCGGGCTTTTTGGCCACCGTCAACGAGCAGCTGCAGCATATTACTTGGACGCGAGGCGCATCGGCATTTGCAACGCAGCCCGTGGGTGCCGCAGGCTGTGGCCCGGCATCGTTTAGCGTAAGCAACAACGGCAGGTGCGCGCTCTATGTAGAGAACACCGATGGCAAGGTGGGGCAAACCTACGACGAAGAAGGCAACCCGGTAGCAGTGATGGGCAAGCACTTCCGCATCTTCGCCAGCACCTTGGCAGGCGATCTGTTCACGGAGCCGTTCGTGATGTGCGAGCTGGACCATCCCGTCGATCAGATAACGACATTTTTGACGTCGGGAGGCATGCTCTCCGCGCTCGCCACGCACATTGTGAGCGCGGAGAAGAGCGAGGCAGAGCTGCACGGCATCGAAGTGCCTCTGGTGGCGTGTGCCACTCCGACGGGCGCGGTCGCTACCTCGGGCGCGGTGGTGCCCGGAGCAGCAGGCGAATCCTTCATGGTCACGGTGCGAAACGACGGCAACACTTTGCTGACTGCCGGCACAATCGATCTGTACCGAGAGGGCTCCAGCCAGCCGTTCTCCAGCGCATCCATCGGATTCGGAGCGAACGCACGCATGGCTTCGATCTACGATCCAGAGCTTGCCGAAGACGCTTCGGCCAACGACATGACACACGTAAAGTACGCGCTCGAGACGCTGGGCGCACGTTTTGCAACGCACCCGCTGGTAGCCGACAACGGCAACGCCGTGCTGGCACCGGGTTGCACGGCACAGTTCCGCATGAGCTTCGCCATCCCCGAGAGTTGGAGCGACGAAGTGGGCAAACGCGTCACGCTGTATGCGAAGGCGCGTAATCTGGTGGCGCTCGATCCCGTAACGCTCGAGGAGATCCGACCGGGCGCAAACTCGGCGCTGAGTGCCGTTCTGCACGAGCTTCATGTGCCCGACGCGGCATGCGAACGCTCAGAAGTGCAGGTCGGCGTATGCGACAGCGCGGATACGACAGGACTTCACGACGCCCCGATGACAGCAGACGGCGATGGTGGCTCGAGTGGCAGCGGTACTGACGAGGGCGGCGGCTCCGGCGGAAGCAGCTCCGGCAGCGGCAAGAACCACGGCAATAACAAGCGCTCCGGAAAAGCGGGCGCGCTTGCGGGCACGGGCGATGTCAACGCTCCCCTTACAGCAGCCGCTGCAGCACTCGCCGCGGCAGGCGCGGGCCCGCCGCACGGCGCTCGAAAAAGACACCGCCAATGAGGTCAATTCGGATAAGTCTCGCTAGCTCCTAGTTATTTTTGTGAGAGACGCCGGCTCGGCTCATCGAGCACCAAAAAGGACTGGCCCCGATAACTCGGAGCCAGCCCTGAGTCGCCTGACGTAAGAATCGCGGCGTTACTTGAGCTTCAGCGCCTCCATCATGGGCACGGCGGCGTCCCAATCGATCTTCCAGCCAATCGACACGCGGACGGTTTCACCCGTTGCGGGAGCCGTCGCAAACAGTGTATGGCCGTTGTCGGGACCGGTAAAGCGCAGCCACGTTATGCCGTTGTACTCGACCTGGTCGGTTGTTGTCTCCTTACCTTCGTAGACCTGCTCTAGGCTTGCAACCTCTTCCTCCGGCGAGCGTAGGAAGATGCTGATGTTCAGGCGTCCTCCAGTCTCGTCGTGGAAGAAGTTTGCCTTTTCGTGCTCTTCGTCGGACGAATCCAGCGTGTACCCATCGGCGGCCTCGATGCTGTACGATGCGCAGTCGATGCCCGTTAAATCTGCCTTCTCGCCAGAATCGGCCACGCCGCCGGCCGCCTTGAACTCCTTGGTCTCGCATCCCGTGGTGTCAAAGTGCATGGCCTCATGATTCTTGGCGGGGGCGTAAGCGTCTACGAACTCGACAGTGATGGGCCCGTAGTACGCCGTCTTGGGCGCCCAGAAATACACGTACTCAACGGTCTCGCCCGGGCCGATATCTGGCCTCTTGGAAAGATCGATGCCCTCGTGAAGCTCATCGGGAGCCTCACTTGCAACGTAGTCGAGCACGGCCGCCTTGCCGGAAGTAAACAACGGGTCGCCTGCCTCAAGATCGCCCTGGGCAGCATGCACGTTAAAGGAACTGAACGTCCTGTTCTTTGTGTTGTTGTTGGTAATCTTGATGTGCAGGTAAAAGCCGTCCTGCTTCTTGGCATCACCGCGATAGAACGTACCGTGAGCCACCGACTCATAGGTAATGCCTGCCACCTCGACCGTCTGCGACTCATAGGCCTTGGGCTTCTCGGCCTTCTCCTGCACAGGTGCGCTCCCGCCCGAGCCACTCGGCGCATTACCGCCGCAGCCGGCCACCGTACATGCCAGCACGGCCGAAAGCGTCACGGTGGGAATTCCTAACAGCAGCTTCTTCGTCATGGGCTTCATCATCCTCACCGCTCCTTTCGGCTTGCAGCTCATCCGTTGCCCGAGTCCCAAGTCGACCCCGTGGCATCGGCTTCCACTATGAGCGTATGACGAAACACGACGCCGGCGAAGTGACCCACGGCCCAAATAACGACCCGCCAGCGTTCCTTATGGGCCAAAGGGACTCGCACACGCACGCCCGTGGCCCATAAAACGAGACGCTTGTCCCAATGTTCGATTCGGAACAACAATCCGCACGACACGTTTTACCCGTTAATCCGAACGATTGTTCGATGGAATTCGTGTTGGTTGGAATCGCCCAAGGCCTGGGCTATGCTACCTTGACTATCTATATGACTAAAACGCAGCAAAGGAGCACCGAGAGAGCGAGTATGGCAAAAAACACCGCAAACTATGGTAACGACAGTATCCGCCAGCTCAAGGACGAGGAGCGCGTACGCCTGCGCCCCGCCGTCATCTTTGGCTCGGACGGACTCGACGGTTGCGCGCATGCCGCCTTCGAGATCCTGTCCAACGCCGTTGACGAGGCGCGCCAGGGCTACGGCAAGCTCATCACCCTCACCGCCTTTCGCGATGGCTCTATTCAGGTAGAGGACAATGGCCGTGGCTGCCCGCTCGACTGGAACCCTTCCGAGAAGCGCTTTAACTGGGAGCTCGTCTTCTGCGAGCTCTACGCCGGCGGCAAGTACAACAACAACCAGGGCGGCGACTACGACTTCTCGCTCGGCACCAACGGCCTGGGCTCGTGCGCGACCCAGTACGCTTCCGAGTACATGGACGTCACCGTCTGGCGCGACGGCAACAAGTACTCCCTGCACTTTAAGAAGGGCAAGGTCGTCGGCACCAAAAAGAAGGCGCTCGAGATTGAGCCCAGCGATGAGAACCGCACCGGCACCACCATCAAGTGGCGCCCCGATCTTGAGGTCTTTACCTCGATCAGCATTCCCCACGACTGGTATCGCGAGACCATGCGCCGCCAGGCCGTGGTCAACGCCAACGTGACCTTCCGTCTGCGCATCGAAGGCGACGACGGCGAGTTTTCCGAAGAGGATTTTTGCTACCCCAAGGGCATCGAGGACTACGTGCTCGAGAAGGTCGGTGCCGACTACCTTACCGAGCCCTTCTTTATCGAGGCCGACCGTCGCGGTCGCGATCGCGAGGACCTGCCCGATTACAACGTAAAGATCACCGCGTGCATGTGCTTCTCGCGCACCCTTACGATGCAGGAGTACTACCACAACTCATCGTGGCTCGAGAACGGCGGCTCGCCCGAGAAGGCCGCCCGCAGCGCTCTGACCAGCGCCATCGATGCCTACATTAAGCAACAGGGCAAGTACAACAAAAACGAGACTGGCATTAAGTGGCAAGACGTCCAGGACTGCCTGGTACTGGTGACCAACTGCTTCTCCACCCAGACGTCCTACGAGAACCAGACCAAAAAGGCCATCAATAACCGCTTTATCCAGCAGGCCATGACGGCATTCTTTAAGGAGCGCCTCTCGACCTACTTGATCGAGAACAAAGATGCCGCCAACAAGATCATGGAGCAGGTGCTCATCAATAAGCGTTCGCGCGAGAACGCCGAAAAGACGCGCCAGAGCATCAAAACCAACCTGCAGCAGAAGACCGACATGGCCAACCGCGTGCAGAAGTTCATCGACTGCCGCTCCAAGGACAAGAGCCGCCGCGAGATCTACATCGTAGAGGGCGACTCGGCAGCAGGCGCCATTCGTACCTCGCGCGATGCCGAGTTCCAGGGCGTTATGCCCGTCCGAGGCAAAATCCTCAACTGCCTAAAGGAGGATTATCCGCGCATCTTTAAGTCCGACATCATCATGGACCTTATGCGCGTGCTGGGCTGCGGCGTGGAGATCAAGGACAAGCGGATCAAGAACCTCGGTGCCTTCGACCTGGACAACCTCAACTGGAACAAGGTCATCATCTGTACAGACGCCGACGTCGACGGCTATCACATCCGCACGCTCGTGCTCACCATGCTCTATCGCCTGGTGCCCACGCTTATCGACGAAGGCTACGTGTATATCGCCGAGTCGCCGCTCTACGAGATCAACTGCAAAGAGAAGACCTACTTTGCCTACACCGAGCTCGAGAAGAACGGCATCCTCAAAGAAGTCGGCGACCAAAAGTGCTCCATCAACCGCTCCAAGGGTCTTGGTGAGAACGACCCGGACATGATGTGGCTCACCACTATGAATCCCGAGACGCGCCGCCTGATCAAGGTGGAGCCCGAGGACGTCACCAAGATGGAAACCATGTTCAACCTTTTGCTGGGCAACGACGAGGCGGGCCGCAAGCGCCATATCTCCGAGCACGGCAAGGAATACCTGGACCAGCTGGACCTGCAGTAGCAGCAAATCGATAACGACGGCCTATAAGAAGTTCAAGAGGAAATCGTGGCAAAGAAGAAGACGAAGAACCAGCCAAAGAAAAAGCAGGTCAACGCCGAGAACGTCATCGGCCTGCACTCCGAGGTCACCGACCAGCCGATCACGCAGACGCTCGAGGTCAACTACATGCCCTACGCCATGAGCGTCAACGTCTCGCGCGCATTCCCCGAGATTGATGGCTTTAAGCCCTCGCATCGCAAGCTGCTCTACACTATGTACAAGATGGGTCTGCTCAAGGGCGAGCGCCAGAAGAGCGCCAACATCGTGGGTCAGACCATGAAGCTCAACCCGCACGGCGACGCCGCGATCTACGAGACGATGGTGCGCCTGGCGACGGGTAACGAAGCGCTGCTTGCCCCCTTCGTGGAGTCGAAGGGCAACTTTGGCAAGTACTATTCGGGCGACCTGAGCTACGCCGCCTCTCGTTATACCGAGGCCAAGCTCTCCCCCATCAGCGCCGAGATCTTCAAGGACATCGACAAGGACCCGGTCGACTTCGTCGACAGCTACGACGGCGCCATGAAGGAGCCGCGCCTGCTGCCCACCACGTTCCCCAACATCCTCGTCTCGGCCAACAAGGGCATCGGCGTCGCCATGGCGTCCGACATCTGCGGTTTCAACCTCAACGAGGTCTGCACCGCCACGATGCACTACCTGCAGGATCCCGACTGCGACCTGCTCGAGTACATGCCCATGCCCGACTTCTCGACCGGCGGCGAAATTATCTACCGCCGCGAGGAGATGGAGAAGATCGTCGAGACCGGCCTGGGCAGCTTCCAGATTCGCTCCCGCTGGCGCTGGATTCCCGAAGAGCGCATCATCGAGGTCTACGAGATCCCCTACACCACCAAGACCGATGTCATCATCGAGCGCATCGTCAAGCTCTCCAAGGAGGGCAAGGTCAAGGAGATCGCAGACATCCGCGATGAAACCGACCTTTCGGGTCTGCGTATCGCCATCGACCTTAAGCGCGGTGTCGACCCCGACAAGCTCATGGCCAAGCTCTATCGCTCGACCACGCTGCAGGATTCGTTCTCGTGCAACTTCAACGTGCTCGTCGACGGCTATCCCCGTGTTATGGGCGTGCGCCAGATTCTGCACGAGTGGGTCAAGTGGCGTATTGAGTCCACGCGTCGCCGCATTAACTTTGACCTGGGCAAAAAGTCCGAGCGCCTGCACCTGCTGCACGGCCTTGAGGCGATCCTGCTCGACATCGACAAGGCGATCGCCATCATCCGCGGCACCAAACTCGAGGCCGAGGTCGTACCCAACCTTATGAAGGGTTTCGACATCGACGAGACCCAGGCCGAGTTTGTCGCCGAGCTCAAGCTCCGCAACATCAACGAGGAGTACATCCTCAACCGCACCAAGGACATCGCCAAGCTCGAGGGTGAGATTGCCGAGCTTGAGGAGATCCTTTCGAGCGAAGAGAACATCAAGAAGGTCATCAGCGACGAGCTGGCCGCGGTCAACAAGAAGTACGTGATGCCGCGCCGCACGGGCAGGATCGAGCCCCATGAGGTTATCGAGGTAAGCTTGGAGCCCGAGGTCGAGGAGTACCCGGTTACGATCATGCTCTCGCGCGATGGCTACCTCAAGAAGATGACGGACCGCGTGCTCAAGAAGGCGACCACGCTCAAGTACAAGGACGGCGACAAACCCTTTATCGAGTTCCCGTCCTCCAACACCCACGAGCTGCTGGTCTTTACCAACAAGAGCCAGGTGTACAAGTGCAAGGTCACGGCGTTTGAGGACACCAAGTCGGCACAGCTGGGCTCGTACCTGCCGACCGATCTTGAGATGGAACCCGACGAGAACGTCATCTGGGTCATCGACCCCGAGGACTACAAGGCCGACGTGCTGTTCGTCTTTGAGAACGGCCGCGTGGTGCGTGTCGCGCTTGCCGGATACGTTACCAAGACCAACCGCAAGCGCCTCAAAAACGCCATCTATGGTGGCAGCAAGCTGCTGTATGCCCAGGTGCTCAAGGAAGATCGCGACATCGCGCTGGTCTCGAGCGACTACCGCCTGATGAACTTCAACACGTCGCTGCTCAAGACCAAGACGACCACCAACACGCAGGGCGTCCAGGCTTTCACGGCCAAGAAGGGCCGCTCGGTCACCACTGTCGGCACGACCGAGGAGATTCTTGGCGCCGGCGTCTCGGCCGAGAAGTTCACCGCGCAGAGCCTGCCCTCTGCCGGTGCCCTCATGAAGGAAAACGACATGCCGAGTTTGTTTGACTAGGACGACGGCGACCAAACCGTCATGGTTTAACTAAGCAGCGGGGCCCGGAGCGCAGTAAACGCTGCGCCCTGGGCCCCATGCATTACACCAGCATCATCCCTATAGACAAAATGCCGCATAAAGTGGAACAGACATAAGCCCATCATTCATTCCAAAGGGCTTAGTCGATAGCCTGATAAGGCGTACGCCCGGATGGGTCTTTTTAAGTGAGGACAGGCTTCGAGATCTTGTGTTCTCTCCCGCCTTGACTTCAATCGCAGACAAGCATCCCTGCTTCTCTACTACAAAGTCGATTTCCGCACGATTATCTCGCGCCCAATAATGCAGCGGATAGCCCATGGCTGAAAGCTGTTGGGCGACGTAGTTTTCGGTAAGTGCACCCATGAATGTGCCGCCGATGCCGGCAAGAATATCGGCGCGTTGAGCACCGGCCTTGGAGACGAGCAGCCCTGTATCCGCCTGATAGATTTTAAAAGCAGAAGGGTTAACGAAGGCCTCTAAAGGGCTTTCGATCTGCCCGACTAGGCTGCAGCGCGCCACCGTACCCGACAATACAAGCCAGTCGAGAGCATCTCCAAAGAGAGACGCATTGCCCCCCGCTCGCACTACCTTGTATTGAAATTTGCGATTCTCTTTGGCAAGCTGCTGTGGAATGGAATCGAAGCACGCACGCGTCTTTGCGCTCAAGCGTTCATCAGCATATTTATTGGTGTCGGCGGAATATCCGTCGAGAATAATCCGATGCTTTTCGGCCACATCAATGATTGACTGATCATCGATATACGTTTGGACCGCCTCGGGCATTCCGCCAACAACAAGATACTGTCGATAGAGCCTAAGCGCCTTTTCATGAAGGCTTGGCGCAAGAGGACCCATTAACTCGAATGACGAGCGTATCTCATCGACCAGCTGATCGTGCCCCATTGCCCAGAGAAACTCCTCGAAATCGAGTGGAGTCATCTCGATCAAGTCGGTCTTTCCGACGGGGAACGAATACGACTGATGGTTAATGGCAACCCCAAGAAGCGACCCGGCAGCCGCAACGTAATACTCGGGAGCATCTTCGCAAAAGTATTTAAGGGAAGTGAGCGCTTCCTCGCATGCCTGGATCTCGTCAATGAACAGTAAGGTTTTGCCAGGCACGATACGCTGTCCCGTACGAGCCTCGATCGCGCGCACAATCGAATGAGGGTCAAGACCGCCCGAAAAATCCGCTCGCGCCGACCGGTCGTTCTCAAGATTAACGTAGACAACCGATTCGAAAAGATCCTGGGCGTACGTTCTGAGCAAATAGGTCTTGCCACACTGGCGCACGCCTTTGACCAGCAAAGGTTTTCTATCAGCTCTGTCTCGCCATTCCCTAAGTAGCTCGTCTGCCTTGCGACGCATACGCAACCTTCCCTCATTAACTTCTGTTTGACAATATTTTAACGCGGATTAATTTGTTTTCAGTTATTTTTCTGCGTTTAAAAATTGTTCCATACGGCGCTTGAGGGAATGCGCCCCTATCTCTCGGTAAGGACAGCAAGCATTTCCACCAACACCGATTGCCATGCGCTCTTCTTGCCCTTAGGCGAGCTTGCGAGCGAGCTCTCGCACCTCTTCCAGCTTGGGCGAGGAGGCCATGCTGTCGCGCTCGGTCATACCGCTGATGGTGACAATGCCCTGGTCCTCCCACTTGCAGTATGCGCACGTGGACTTGTACATGGCGATCGCCGCATCATAGACGCCCTCGCTGTGGCTATCGAGCAAAAGGGCCGTCTTGGTGAACGGGAAGCCCGTAGCACCGAAGGCGTACAGGCGGTCGATGACAGCCTTCTCCTGCGCAGTGATATCGAACCAGTAGATAGGCGAGGCAAAGACGACCATATCTGCGTCTTTCAGCGACTCGATCACGTTGACCATGTCATCCTTCTGCACGCAGACGCCCTCATGAGCGAAGCAGTACTGGCATCCCAAGCAGCCGGCGATCTTCTTGCTGGCAACGCGGACGACCTCGACCGTATTGCCGCCCTCACGCGCGGTCTCGGCAAACGCCTCGACCATGGTATCTGTATTGGCGCCCTTACGCGGGCTACCGCTCAATACAACGATATTCACAAGAATCTCCCTTCTTCATGCCGCAGGCGCGCGGCACACATTTTGTTGTAACCAAAACGGATGGAGCTATTCAGACGTCTGTAGATCGCATCTCTCGCTCGCGCTCTCCAAAGAAGGTGCAAGCAAAAGCATCACGGACATTAATCAGCGCCGATATGGATCACGACATGAAACCGTAAGGGTTGGCCAGAGGTTGCCAGATTCAGTAGCTCGCAGCAATAGAGCGAATGACGACTTCGGCGATATAATCCGTGTCATCTTGATTGTTCCCGCGCGGAAGGTACAGCTCATGTCCAAGCTCAACATCGACCAGCGATCGATTCGCGATCTTCTCACCGATAAGCGATCAGACTTCCTCATCCCCGACTACCAGAGGCCCTACGCCTGGGGCGAGGACGAATGCGCAACGCTGTGGGATGACCTATTCGCGTTCGCTTTTCCGGGCGATGACTACGAGCGCTTCGACAGCGAGAACGACGAATACTTCCTAGGACCCATCGTCACCTTTAAGAACCTCTCTGGCCAACTCGAAATCATTGACGGCCAGCAGCGCCTCACCACCATCATGCTGCTGCTCCGCGCGTTCTACGACAAGTTCACCAACATGAAGGATAAGCAGTCTGTGAAGATGCGCGAGGCAATCGCCCGTTGTGTATGGAAAACCGACGAGTTCGACGAGCCCGACATGGAACGCCTCAAGATCGACTCCGAGGTTGCATCGGACAACGACAAGAATGAATTCCTCGAGATTTTACGAGAGGGCAATGTAGGCGATGGCTGGAAGAGCGCCTATGCCCGCAACTTCGCTTTCTTCCAGAGGAAAATTGAGCAACTGGTGAGCGAGTGGCCCACCTACACCGTCTACATGGCCACACGCGTCATCAACAATGTGATACTGTTGCCCATTGAAGCGGAATCGCAGGACACCGCGCTACGCATCTTCTCGACTCTAAACGACCGAGGGTTGCCTCTCTCGGATGCCGACATCTTCAAGAGCCAGTTCTACAAGCATTATTCCGACACGGGGCGCAAGGACGAGTTCATCCGTCGCTGGAAGGGACTCGAGGAGGGAGCGAACGCTATCTTCCGGCCCATGCGCGGCACACCAACCGATGAGCTATTTACGCGCTACATGTACTACCGCCGCGCGAAGAAAGGCATCCGCGACACGACCACCGCATCGTTGCGCGACTTCTTCGGTGCCGATGGTTACGCCATGCTCAAGGAGGACGCCACGCTCGCCGATCTCGAGGCGCTGCTCGGCTTCTGGAAACGCGTCGACGCGCAGGAAGGGTTCAGCGAGCGCGTGCTCCGCAGGCTCTTCGTGCTGAACTACGCCCCCAACGGCATGTGGACCTATCTGCTAAGCGTCTGGTTCCTTGCCAACAGCGACAGCAAAGGTGTCCTCGATGACGAGGCACTCTACGGCTTTCTAAACAAGATCACGGCATTCATTTTCGCCTACGCCATTGAGCGACCCGGCGTGAACGCGCTGCGTTCGCCAGTGTATCCCGAGATGATCAACATCGTGGAGCACCGCCCGGTGGAGTTTCCTAACCACCACTTCAATCGCGCAAATATTGCTGAGCGATTCCGAACCTACGTGTTCACCAACGGCAGGCCTGTAACAAAGTCCATACTCACTTGGTGGGCGTACGCAGACCCAGATCAACCACTCATGGACCTAGACACCACGCTCGAAATTGAGCACATCTATGCCAAGAAGCGCAACGAGATAGACCCGCTCGTCGATCAATCCAGCCTGGAGGCGCTGGGTAACAAGGCGCTGCTCGAGAAGCGTGTAAACATCCGCGCGGCCGACTACAGATTCTGCGATAAACGCAAATACTATGAGGGATACACCGACGGCAATGGCAAGCGCAAAGCCGGAACAAAGATCACGGAACTCAAGCGCCTGGCACAAGTCATGGGAGACTTCACCGAAATAGACATCGCGACTCGCACGGCACGGATCATCGATGCCTTCGTGGACTACCTGGGCGACAACGGACTTTTGAGCTAAGGAGCGAACATGTTCGAAAGACTAACCAAGTACGCTGGCAAGCTGGCGGACAGAAACATGAATGTCGAGTTTGGGGGCGGGACGTTCGGACTCGAGGATTTCGTCGACGATTTCTATGGACTGGACGGGTTCGCGGACACCAGCTACTTCGAGACGCTTGAACGCCATAGCATCGACACCTCGGAAGGTATAGACAGCTGCGACATCGACCATGGGGACATTGACCTGATACGTGCATGCATCACGTGGTGCGTTCGTGGCGACCGCTTTTGCGACGGACTCCTTGCCGCGCAAGCTAGGAGCGGGTTTCTGGACCGCTGCCTCTCCCGGCTGAAGGAGCTCGACGAGGGCTGAACGGCAGCCACGAAGACGTCTGGCGCTGCGACAGCACGGCGATGCGACAATGCCATGCCGTCCACTCCGTCATGCCACCAAATCAAAAGCGGAACCAACGCTCAATCTTGAGATGCGTTAACCAAAGGACTCACGTTTCTGCCGGGAAGTCGAGAACGCGGGGCACACTGTGGCGCTTTATCCTCAGCTCATAGCTGCACTGCTTACTTGAAATGAACCCGTGGTCAAGATGAACTACGAGAATCATAGCGGGCAGACACCGCCCGCATGCCCCCTTCGGAATAGGCGCTGAGCAGCTCCTGAGCGTGGGCAAACTCGGGCCCTCGCCTCCAACCGAGCAGGCGGTTGACCGCGAGATTTCCCTGGACGTTGTGGACGAAGAGCAGATAGGCGTCCTCGCGCGAAAGCCCAGTCTCCTCCATGATCGAGGGAATCATCTGCTCGGCGCCGCGCTCGACGACGCGCTGTGCCACCCGGGCGTACGCGTCGTCATCCGAGTAGAGCAGATAATAGTCATCGTTTGCCGGCGGACGCTGGCAGAGGGCACCCGCCTCCGTTCCCTCGAGCGGCGGCACCGCCGCCAAGGCCTCGTCGATAAGCGCGTCGAGCAGGGCGAACTTGTCCTCGTAGTGCAGATAGAACGTGCCACGGTTGATATCGGCGCGGCGGCAGATATCCGCTACCGTCATCTTCGCGAAGCCGACCTCGGCCAGCAGCGCGAAGAACGCCTCCCGTATGACCGAGAGTGTATAGCGTCGGCGACGATCGATCTTCCCCGCTTCCATTACCCCTCCAATTGCAACGCTCGACAATGCCCGGCAAACGCTCGTTTATCGACAGCAGGCCGAAGCTGTTCATTGCTCTTAAGCAAATCGACATGGATACTTTTTATAGACACCTGTTTATAATAGCTGAAAGAAGGTATCCAGTGACCCTGTACGAGCAGCTCGTTATCGAGCTCACCAACCAATCGTTTTCCCTTCAGGCCGCCTACCGCAGCGGCGGCACGCCCTATGAGCTGAGTGACCGCGAGCCCGAGCCCTACGACCAGCAAATCAGGGACTTCGCCCGCATGATCGAGGAAGCCGATTGCGTGCTGGTGGGCGGGGCCTCTGGGCTCTCCGCGGCGGGCGGCGGCGACTTCTATTACGAGGACAACGCAACCTATCGCAGGCATTTCGGCAAATTCGCCGAGCGCTACGGTTTCAAGGGCGCTTTCGAGGGGTCGTTCTACCGCTGGCCCACCGCCGAGGCGCGCTGGGGATACCTCGCCACCTTCCTCGACACCACGCTCAACGCCCCGCTGCGCAAGCCCTACAAGGACCTCGACGCCATTCTCGCCGAGAAGGATTTCTTCGTGCTCACCACCAACCAGGACACGCAGTTTGTGAAGCTCTATCCCTGGGAGAAAGTGGCAGAGATCCAAGGCGACCACCGCTTCTTTCAGTGCTCCCGCTGTTGCACCGACGCGGTGTGGGATGCGGTCGAACCGGTCTCCAACATGGTAGAGGCCATGGGAGACGGCCTTGAGGTTCCGACAGAGCTCGTGCCGCGCTGCCCGCACTGCGGGGCAGAGGCGTTCCCCTGGGTTCGCGGCTACGGCAACTTCCTGCAGGGCGAACTCTACGAGGAGCAGTACCGCAAGGTGTCCGAATGGCTCGACGCGCACGCACGGCAGAGGATCCTCTTCCTCGAGCTGGGTGTGGGCCGCATGACGCCCGCGTTTATCCAGGAGCCGTTCTGGGCCCTCACGGCGCAGTTACCGCAGGCCAGCTACATCGCCGTAAACAACAAGACGCAGTTTCTCCCCCGCGCGATCGAGGATCGGGGGCTCGCCGTTCGCGCCGACATCGCCGACGTGCTTGCCGACGTGCGCAAGACGCTGGGGAGGTAGCGCATGGAGACGGCGAAAGCAGTTCGCATAGGCAGGGCGCTAGCCGAAGCGGATCTTGTCATCATCGGCGCTAGCAACGGACTCGACATGGCGGAGGGGCTCAACCTTTTCTGCGCCGATGCTCATTTCCAAGAGGCGTACGGGGACCTCGCCCAGGCAGACGGCATCGGCTGCATACTGCAGGGGCTCGCTTCCCCGGATGCCAGCGTGCGACGCCGATGGGCCGAGCGGTTCCATCAAAAGGAGTATCTCGAATATGAGCCCGGCTCGCTCATGAACGGGCTGCGGCGTCTTACGGAGCACGCCGACACCTTCGTGGTCACATGCAACATCGACGGGCACTTCGCGCGCGCCGGGTTCGACGAGGAGCGCGTGCTCGAGACTGAGGGGAGCACGCGCACGTCGGTTGACGAGCGGCGCCTCGCCCATCCAGACGCCCTCGCCATGACCCAGCTCGAGGAGCTCGAGCGCCTTGTGCAAGCCCATCGCAACGGCAGGGTCGCCATCCTCGAACTTGGCGTGGGACTGCGCAACGGCATCATAAAGCACATGCTCGCCCAGATCGCGAACGTCTGCGAGCACGCCACCTACATCGTGTTCAACTACAGCCAGGCTATGGCGCCCGATGCATCGTGCGAGACGATTCTCGTTGACGGCGATATGGCCCCGGCTTTCGAGGAGATTGCCCAATGCCGTCTCTAGAGAGGGAAGCGTATAGGCTTCGAAGCCTTATCGACGATGCCGACGCCATCATCGTCGGCATCGGCTCGGGCATGTCAAGCGCCGCCGGGTTCAACCATTACAACCGCGCAGGCATGGCGCGCGCCGGAATGACGGACTGGCAGCAAGCCTTTGGCTTCAAGAGCCTTTTCGACGGCTTCTACTACCTCTACCCCAGCCTCGAGCAGCAATGGGCCTACTACGCGCGATACATCGACTTCATGCTGCGCGAGCCTGCCTCACAGCTCTATCTCGACCTGCAGTCCCTCATCGGCCATAAGGACTACTTCACCCTGAGCACCAATGTGGACACCCAGGTCGAGAAGACGTTTCCCGCCGAGAGAATCTGCAACTATCAGGGAAGCTTCGCGCACCTTCAGTGCAAGCAGCCATGCTGCGACGAGCTCTTCGAGGCGAGCCCCTACGTCGAGCGCATGCTCGCGGGCATGGCGGGGTTCGAGATCCGCAGCGAGGATGTCCCCCGATGCCCGCACTGCGGCTGGCAGCTCGTACCGTGGGTGCGCGACGACACGTTTCTGCAGGGCGTGGCTTGGCGCGAGGGCCTCGGACGATACGAGCGCTTCGTGCGCGAGCGCGGTAGTAGCCACGTGCTGTTGCTGGAGCTCGGCGTGGGCGAGATGACCCCCGGCATCATCACGCTCCCGTTCTGGAGCATGACCGCGAAGCTGCCGGATGCGCACCTGCTGAGCGTAAACATCTCGGGCGACTCGGCTCCGCTGCAACTCGGGAGCAAGGCGGAGGCGATCCAGGCCGATTTGAGCGCACTGCTCTCGGCGGCGCAGGCAGGCGACGAGTAGCGCGGAGCGGTAGACGCGCAATGAGGTTTTAGCCACAGCCTCCGAACGAGAGGGCTCGGAGGCTGGTATTCCTGAATCGCAGGTCACGATGGGTTATCGGAATCGCGAAGAGCGGATACCGCCAGTAAGCCCCCTTCGGAATAGGCGTTGAGCAGCTCCTGGGCATGGGCGAACTCGGGGCCTCGTCTCCAGCCGAGCAGGCGGTTGACGACCAGATTGCCCTGGACGTTGTGGACGAAGAGCAGGAAGGCGTCTTCGCGTGAAAGCCCTGTTTTCTCCATGACCCAGGGAACCATCTGCTCCGCTCCGCGTTCTATGACGCGCTGGGCTACGCGAGCGTATGCGTCGCCGTCCGAATAAAGCAGGCGATAATCGTCGTCTGCCGGCGGACACTGGCAAAGCGTTGCCGATTCAACCCCCTCAAGCGGGGGAGCCGCTGCCAATGCCTCGTCGATAAGCGCATCGAGCAGCGCGTACTTATCCTCGTAATGCAGATAGAACGTTCCCCGGTTGATCTCGGCGCGGCGGCAGATGTCCGCCACCGTCATCTTCGCGAAGCCGACCTTGGCCAGCAGCGCGAAGAACGCCTCCTGTATGACCGAGAGGGTGTAGCGCAGCCGGCGGTCGATCTTGGTTTCTCCCATCGCCTCTCCAATCTGAGTCGTTTGACAATGTCCAGTAGCTGTTCGTTTATCGACAGGTGCACGCGTTTGTTCATTGCCCCTGCGAAAATCAACAAGGATACTGTTTATAGACACCTGTTTTTTATAGCTGAAAGGGAGCACGGATGACCCTGTGCGAGAAGCTCGGCATCGGGCTTGTCAGCCGATCGTTTTCCCATCGGGCCGTCTATCGAAACGGCGGCACGTCATACGATTTGAGCGATTGCGAGCCTGCTGCTTGCAAGCAAGATATCGAGGCTTTTGCCCGCAAGGTGGGGGAGGCTGATTGCGTGTTTACGGGAGAGGCAGGTAGGCAGGCGTTATGAGCATCTGCATCAAAAATCAGATTCAGAATATGAATATCGTCATCGGCTGCACGGTGGGGTGTCCATATTGCTATGCCCGTAACAATGTGAAACGTTGGCATATGATTGACGACTTCGCTGATCCTGCGTTCTTCCCGAGCAAGCTCAAGATGATGGAAAAGAAACGCCCGCAGAACTTTCTCCTTACCGGCATGAGCGATCTCTCCGGGTGGAAGCTGGAATGGCGAGACGAGGTATTTGCAAAGATCCATGAGAATCCACAGCATCAGTTCCTGTTCCTGACCAAGAGACCCGATTTGCTGGATTTAGATACCGACCTGGAAAACGCATGGTTCGGCGTTACGGTGACGAGGAAAGCGGAGCTGTGGCGTATCGACGCCCTTCGGAAAAACGTCAAAGCAAATCACTTCTTCGTTACTTTTGAGCCGCTATTCGACGATCCCGGTACGGTCGACCTTTCCGGAATCAACTGGATCGTCGTCGGTACCATGACCGGGGCGCAGAGCAGGAAGGTTCATACGGAACCGGAGTGGGCATGGTCTTTGACGGACCAGGCGCACGCGCTTGGCATTCCAATGTTTATGAAGGAAGACCTCGTCTCTGTCATAGGGGACGAAAACATGATTCAGGAATTGCCGGAAGAATTCGAAAGAGTGCTGGAGGTGCAGAGAACATGGCGGAAGTGATCGATGGAATCCTCATCAATGAGGTGGAAGCAAAGAACATCATGACCAAGTCCAGCCTGCCGGTGGGCGGCTACTCGGTCAATCCCTATGTAGGCTGCACGCATGCCTGCAAGTATTGCTATGCCTCCTTTATGAAGCGCTTTACCGGACACAAGGAGGAATGGGGCACCTTTCTTGATGTGAAGCATTGGCCGGAAATCAAGAATCCGAAGAAATACGCTGGACAGCGGGTGGTTATCGGTTCTGTGACGGATGGCTACAATCCACAGGAGGAGCGATTCGGGAATACCAGGAAACTCCTGGAGCAGCTGATTGGCAGCGATGCAGATATTCTGATCTGCACAAAGTCCGATCTTGTGGTACGGGATATCGATCTGCTGAAGAAGCTTGGACGAGTGACCGTTTCATGGTCGATCAACACGCTGGATGAGAACTTCAAGAACGATATGGACTCCGCGTCGAGCATCGAGCGTCGTATCGCTGCTATGAAGCAGGTGTATGACGAAGGTATCCGTACGGTCTGCTTCGTGTCCCCGGTATTTCCCGGCATCACGGATTTTGAGATGATTTTTGAGCGAGTAAAGGATCGGTGCGATTTGTTTTGGCTCGAAAATCTCAATCTTCGGGGTGGTTTCAAAAAAGCGATCCTGGATTATATCGCCAAGAAACATCCCGATCTCGTACCGCTTTACGATGAGATCTATAACAAGCGCAACCGTAGCTATTTTGAAGCGCTTGAAGTAAAAGCCGAGGAAATGGCCAAGAAGTACGATTGCCCCTTTGTGGACAACGAAATGCCTTATGGCAGAGTCCCCCAGGGGCATCCGGTGATCGTGGACTACTTCTATCACGAGGAAGTCCGAGGGTCGGATAATAGCGGAAAAAGAAATCTTAAACGGAAACCGACGACGATTCGCTCGAGCGATTAGCGTCCACGCGTGGCTTCTGCCGATTGGCGCAACGGGCGACGGATTAAGGGATCGCTCGGGCGGATGATCCCGCTGCAGTACAGGCGGTCGCTCAATTTAGCGGCATGAGCGTTTTCGCACGGAAAACCAGTATCCCCTGTGCCGAGTTTAATCGTAGCGAATACAATGGGCACTGAGCATCAATCGAAAGTAGTCGATGGAGATGGATATACAACTGGCAACCGGGCGGCTGATACTGCGCCCATGGGCCGAAACGGACGCAGAGGACCTGTACAGATACGCGAAGGACGACAGGGTGGGGCCGATTGCCGGCTGGCCGCCTCACTCGAGCGTTGACGACAGCGCCGAAATCATCCGCACCGTGTTTTCCGCGCCGGAGACGTACGCCGTTTGCCTGAAGGAAGACAACAGGGCCATCGGAAGCATAGGGTTGATGATTGGCGCGCGGTCCGACAAGGAGATTCCGGACACTGAGGGAGAAATAGGCTACTGGATCGGCGTCCCGTTCTGGGGCAAGGGGCTGATACCGGAGGCGGTTCGAGAGCTCGTCCGCCATGGTTTCGAGGACTTGAAACTGGACAAAATCTGGTGCGGATACTTCGACGGGAACGAGAAATCGAAACGCGTTCAGGAAAAATGCGGCTTTATTTGGCACCACACCCGTAAGGACGTCTGCTGTGAGCTGATGGACGACATCCGTACAGAACAGATCACTTGCCTGACGAGAAGTGATTGGCTGAGTCAGTCTAAAGCTTGATATGCGACCTGGGTTCTGCGAGCAGCTCGCAAACCCCAGGTCGCAAGTCTTCGTCAGCGGTGAGCAAAGTGAGTGGTCTCAGGTGGCTTGCCTATGGGCTGGCGCGCAGGCTGGGACTTCGCCATTGGAGCGATCGTTTCATGTACTTGCCTTTTCGCACAGCCCATGATTTAAAAATAATTGGTTTTCCGCAAGCAAGGCTTCCAAGTGCCAGGGACGTTTTCCCCGGCTTTTTCTTATCCAGTTGAGCGCACTTGCCGTCCAGGTCGTCAGATAACGAAGGCAAGCAGCATAGTCATTGGGATCGTTCTTAAATGACTAGTCGTTAAAGAACGTCCCCGACCACTAACTATCGCAAGTGACGAAATCGGGCAGGCGGATGCACGAGATAAAGTTGAAGTCGTCTTTCCTCGTGTAATCGATCTCGCCATCGGCGCGGTCTTGCCACCAGAAGCCCTCGAGCGGCGGCACGACGAAGTCGAAATAGCCTTCGATTTCCCGCAGGTCCTTCTTCGACATCTTTATGGTATAGGCAACGCCGTAGAGCATGGGCAACGCGTTCTGCTACGTGCCGCCTTCGGCATTGGGATCGCCCTTGCCCCGCACGGCAACGTAGCTCATAGACGGAACGATCAGGATGCTCGGCTTGTCAGGCGGTTTGCCCGTGATGTCGTAGCGCACCGTAGACGCTGATGGCGACGGCTATGCACGGGCACGGGCGCGCCACTGCATTTCACAGCTTATTTCTCAAGTATTTGGGACGCACACGCGGCGTTCAAAAATGCGGAGCGGCTCCGCATGACTCGAGACTGAGCCGAGGTGCCCTACTTCTCGCCCTCCAGCAGCCCCACGATGCGGTCGATGTCGACGGCAAAGCGAGGCCTTCCCTCGCGCTCGTAGCGGTCGAGGTATGCCTGGCACTCGGAGACAATGCGCTTGGTGTTGCCGTCGATAATGCGCTGGAGCGTCTCGTAGTAGGTCGAGCCCTCGGTCCTGAAGCGGCGCTGGTAGGCCTTGGTTATGGGGAACATCTTGATGTAGTGGATGCCGTGGCGGCAGCCGGGGCGCGTCGTGGGGCGGGGTGGCAACGCAAAGTACTGGTTTTTGGGCACGTTAGGGGCGATGTTGGAACGCAGCGGCACGGCGAAGTCCCTGCGCTTCCCGCGGAAACGCAGCCTCACTACCACGATGCAGGGGCGATTGTGCTTAAGCATGAGTTCGCGGTCGCCCTCGACGAGGTCGAAGAAGTCCTGGGAGATGGATACGATCTTCATCGGTTCGCCCCCTTCATACGAAGCGGGGCCCACATCGCTGCAGGCCCCTACAGGTGGGCGATATTCTACGCCTTGCGGCACCCCGTCGCCCACGGAGGTTAAACGTACACGTAAGCCGTACTCTGAAAGCCGCGGCTTCCGGCAAGTAGTTTATACCACGAAAGGTCGCTTTCAATGCGCATAGCTCGCAAAATAACACTCGCTGGGCCGTCACCCCTGACCGTTACCCTCCAATCTTCATTGAAGTCAGCAGGTCAATTCATATAGTCATGGGGGTTTATCCTAAAGGGAATCAAATTTATACCCCCATAACTAAGGAATTTTCTATTCCCACTCAATGACTCGAGCCCTGGTGTAATTGGCTGGATCACCGTTCCGGGAACCGGTATCGACCTACCTGTCCGCCAAGCTCCTTCTTCCGCTCCAGCCTAGTATCCGACTCGCGCCGCTATAAGCGAAAACAGAAGAGATGCGTCTTAGCCAAGAAAATAAAGTTAGCCTTATCTTACTGCATGATTCGTGTGTTATGGTTAGATGGCTCTAACTTTTTGGGGGCGATAGCCATGCACGAACGCAAGGACTTCTGGGACAAGAATGCCGGTCGGTACGACCGCTTCATGCGAAACGACCGGGCGGCGTATGAGAAGATGTATGGGCTGATCCGGCCGGTGGTGAAAGCAAAAACCGTGCTGGAGGTTGCCACCGGCACGGGGCTTATCGCAAAGAGCATCGTGAATGCGGCGGCGCACATCGAGGCTACGGACGCTTCTGCAAAGATGATCCTTGAAGCAAAACGGGACAATCAATCCGCAAAGCTGCACTTTTCCGTACAAGATATGTTCCGCCTGCCCTATGCACAGAAGTCCTTCGAAGTGGTGATCGTGTCCAACGCGCTTCACATAGTGCCGCATCCGGAAAAGGCCCTGCAAGAAATCAGGCGGGTGCTGAAGGACGACGGCGTGCTCATCGCGCCAACCTTCACCCACGCGGGGAACTCGGTTTCCGGCAAAGCAAAAGCCCTTTTCATGAGCATGGCGGGATTCCCCCTCCACAGCAGGTGGACAAGCGAGGAATACCTGCGTTTCCTGCGTCAAAACGGCTGGGCGGTGCAGAAAAGCGCGGTGCTGAAGGCCTCGTTCCAGTTGACCTATACGGAATGCACGAAATCGGAGGGGCCAGATGTCGTTCTTTGAAAACACCCGCAAGCCCGTGGGCCTCGGCGGAAAACTTATGGTTGCCATGATGAATCTGGGCCACGGCCCTGTGGCGCGGTGGGGACTTCGATTTCTACGACTTGCGCCAAACGCCAAGGTGCTAGATTGCGGCTGCGGCGGCGGGGCAAACATAAAACGACTGCTGAAAAATGCCCGCATGGCGTCGTCAAGGGCATCGACTATTCGCCCGTCAGCGTGGAGAAGGCAAGAAAGCTCAACCGAACTGCAATTCAGGAGGGGCGTTGCGCCGTTCTGCAAGGCAGTGTGGCGGATATGGCGTTTGAGAACGCCATGCGGGCATTTTTGCATCCATCCTGCACATGGCGATAGGCATGACGGTCATAGCGGCTGTGCTGGCGGCAATTATGACAGTTCTTATTCACTGAGGAAGAAACCTATGAAATGTAAAATTGAGAAAAACACCGTGCAGGAGACGCTGATCCTCCCGCTGTATTCCCGGAAGCTGTGTACGGAGCTGTACCCGAACCTTTACAGGGATGAAACAGCGGTTCGCCTGCTCGACCAGATCGACTACGACTTTTCAGAGGCAGAGAAAAACTCCCGCAGCCTGATGCAGCGCTTTGGTGCGCTGGAGGTGGCCATGCGGCAGGGTGATCTTGCTTTCGAGGTGCGGGATTACCTGAAAGGCCACCCCAATGCGGCGGTGGTCAATCTGGGCTGTGGGCTGGACAACACCGGCAGAACCTGCGACAACGGTAGATGCAAGATCTACAATCTGGACTTCCCGGATGTGATTGCCTTGCGGCAGCAGCTGCTGCCCGCCGAGGATCGAGAACAAAATATCCCCTGCGATCTGAAAGACACCGCATGGTTTGGCAAAATCGATGCCTCCGGCGGGGCGGTGTTCTTTGCCTCCGGGGTGTTCTATTACTTTCTGACCCAGCAGGTCCGGGAACTGGTGCGGGAGATGGCGGACGCTTTCCCCGGCGGTGTGCTGATCTTTGATGCTGCCAATCGGACGGCAGTAAAGATGATCGCAAAAACATGGCTTAAGACTGCAAAAATCAAGGATGTTGGGGCATATTTTGCGGTTTCGGATGCCGCCAAGGAAATCGGCGCGTGGGACAGCCGTCTGCAGGTCACAAGTCGCGGCTATATGCTGGGTTACAACGATTTGAGAGACCCTTCCGTCAGCGGCTTTTTCCGGTTTCTCGCAAGGGTCGGTGACAACGGGATGAAAATGCAAATCGTGAAAATAAGATTTTGAGAGGCGAAAATGCAAAAGACGAGCACTTCTTGCCGCCCAATTGGCAAGAAGCGCTCGTCTTTTCTTAACGCGTTGTATGGCGGAGAGAGCGCAAGTTACGCGAGCGCCCTTCTTGCCAGCTCGGCCGCGCCAAGGATTCCTTGGTCGCCGCCGCAGCCCGGGGCGCAGATGTAGCTCTCTATGTCCTTAAGCTCGGCGGTCTGGATGTAGCCACCCAGATATTCGAGGGTCTTCTTGCGGACGATGCCGTAGAGCTGCTCCTGGTGCATCACGCCGCCGCCGAGGACGATACGGCGAGGCGAGTACATGAGCACGAGGTTCGCGCACATCTGCCCCAGATAATCCCCCTCGAGCGCCCACACCTCAGCGTTGTCCGCGAGCTCGGCCGCGGGCTTTCCCCAGCGCGCGGCGATGGCGGGGCCGGAGGCGAGGCCCTCGAGACAGCTCGCGTGGCTCGGGCAGACGCAGCGTCCCTCCTCGGTGGGACGGGTCCTTACCAGCATGTGGCCGGCCTCGGGGTGCAGCATGCCGTGAAGGAGCCTGCCCGCGCACATGACGCCCGCGCCCACGCCGGTGCCGATGGTCACGTAGACGGCGTCCTCGAGCCCCTTGCAGCAGCCGAAGACTACTTCGCCGAGGCAGGCAACGTTCACGTCCGTGTCGTAGGCCACCGGAATCCCGAGGGCGTCGGCGAACGCGGCGCGAAGACCATAGCCTCGCCACGCGAGCTTGGGCGTCTGAAGGATGGAACCGTAGCGCTCATCGTTGGGGTCGACGCAGGTCGGGCCGAAGGCGCCGATGCCCAACGCGTTCACATCACGGGCGGTGAACCACTCGACCATTTGTGGGACGGTCTCGGCGGGCATAAGCGTCGGGGTCTCCATACGGTCGAGGACCTCGCCGTCGCCGGACACCACGGCACAGACCATCTTGGTCCCGCCGGCCTCGAGCGCGCCGAGCCTCATTTGCTTTTCGCTCATGTGATCCTCCTTACAAAGGGACGCCCGCAGTCATGGTCAACCGCGGGCGCCCATAACGTTGGCTTGTTTCGAGGCGACCCTACCTGGGCACGCGGTCCTGCCTTGCGGCAAACGGGGCGAGCACGGCGTGCGGCTCGCTTTGGTACCAGTAGGCGACGGTGGAGATGTCGTCCTCGCGCTCGTAGAGCTTGATGTCGTCGTTGCCGAGGTCCTGGAACGTCACGCGCAGGTCCTCCTTGAACGAGATCGGGTCGGGAAGGTGCCACCTGTAGAGGCCATGCCTGGGCAGCGCGTCGTCGTTGGTCGCGAGCATCGGGTTCGGGTTCGGCTTGCCCGCGCTGAAGCGGTCGCGCGTGGCGTCGCGCGTCGAGCGGTACGGGTAGCCGGCGAACAGCGTGTTGAAGCACTGCGCCTCGGGCAGCGCGTGGGGCGGCCTGTCGAGGAAGGCCCAGGCACCGCCGAAGTAGTCCTCGGCTCCCGTCGAGGTGACCGTGGGGAACTCCTCGTCGCCGTCGAGGAAGAACTTCATCTCGCCCTCGCCCCACCAATAGCGCTCCAGGGCGCACAGGGCCATGTAGGTGCCGACGTAGTAGCCCTTACCGCGCACGCCGTCGAGCACGGTGTAGTCGACGCCCCTGCTGGTGCTGCGCTCGCGGTTAAAACGGGCGTGGAAGTACATGGCGTCGTCCGGCACGTCGGTGAGCGCGTAGTTGAACGTGTAGAAGATGTACTTAATGAACCCGGGGTGCTCGCTCGTAAGCGTGACCTTGGCGTGCTTCCTGAAAGGCATCTCGAAGTAGCAGTTCATGCCGCCCGTCGGGTTCACGCAGATGGGCATCGAGTTGACGATGGCGCGCTCACCGAAGCCGTTGCAGAAGAAGTCGCCGACAGGGCACTCGACCGAGGGGGTCTCCTCGTCGTCCCAGTAGAAGCGCAGCACGAGGTCGCGCATGACGAAGCTGCCGGCGGCGGTCTTGTCGGGGACGGTCATCCAGATGTGGCGGATGATGCCGGGGCCCTCGATGTCCGCGAGCGTGATGGTCTCGCCGGACTCAAGGGGCACGCAGCACGAGCCCTTGCGGCCGACGCCGAGGTGGCTGGCCGACATGGCGGCACGGCCCTTCTCGCCCGTGATGTTCTCGGGGGTGATGGCGCGGCTTTCCTCACCGCCGTGCATCCACACGTCCTTAAGGAACTCTCTCATCGTCGACCTCCTCTATTCGTCGTCTTCGCACTCGGCGGAACTGGCACCGTTCACGTAGACGATCTGCTGGCGCGCCTCGTCGACGAGGGCGTCGAAGTCGAGTTTCTCGTCGGGGCGCGCGAGCGCGACCGTCATGGCGAGCGGGAGGTTGACACCCGCGATCACGTGGATCCGGTCGGAGGCGAAGCGGGAGAAGCGCTGGTTCACGCTGCCGCCGAGCGCGTCGGTGAGGACGACGACCTCGTCAGTGCCCGAAAGAGCCGCCTCGACCGCCGCGTCGAGCCCCTCGCCGTTGTCGTTCACGTAGGCGCACACGGCGTTGACGGCGTCGCTCTTACCCGTAAGGAACTCGAGGGTGTCCTTGAAGCCCTGGGCGAGAAGGGAATGGCTCGCCACAACTATCTTTCTCATTGATTCACCAATCTCTTGGGTCGAAGCTAAGCGAGGATGCCAGCGGCGGAGGCGACCATCGCGAGGACGATCACCACGAGGATGAGGACCGTCATGCTCGCGTTCTTCTTGGTAAGAAGGTAATACGCGCTTCCCGTGATGGTGGCGGGGATCATGGCAGGCAGGATCTTGTCGAGCAGCGGCTGAATCTCCATCGAGACGTCACCGAAGCTGAAGCTAATCGGGCAGGTGACGCCGATGACCGAGGCGATGAGGCAGCCGACCACGGTGAGGCCGAGCACGGAGGCGGCGGCAGTGAGGTTGGGAAGCTTCTCGCTGAAGTCGGTGACGAGCTTCACGCCCTGCTTGTAGCCGAACTCGAGGGCGTGCATGCGGACCCAGAAGATGGCCAGGATGAGCGCGAACCAGATGCCGGCTCCCACGGGGTTGCCCTCGATGGCCATGTAGGCGGCGATGGAGCCCATGATGGTCGGGATCATGGTCATGAGCAGGGAGTCGCCGACGCCGGCGAGCGGTCCCATGGTGCCGATCTTCAGGTCTTGGACGGCGTCCGCCGCCGCTAGGCCGTCGCGTTCCTCCATGGCCACGCAGGCGCCAAGGATGATGGCGGCGAGCCAAGGCTGGGTATTGTAGTAGCGGAAGTGGTTGTTGAGCGCTTGCTTATAGTCCTCGTCGTTCGTGTAGATCTTCCTCAGGACCGGCGAGAGGGCGTAGGCGACTGAGGCGCCCTGCTGGGTCTGGTAGTTGAAGGTGCACACGCTCATGAGCCAGCGCCAGTTCGCGTTGCGCAGATCCTTCTTGGTGACCTTGTAGCCGGAGGGCTTGCCCTCGGCGACGGCGGTGATGTTCTCGTTTTCCATGGTTACTCATCCTCTCCGATGAAGGCGTCTGCGGAAGCGTGGGCGGCGAGCTCGGTGTCCCTCTCGGCACGCTGGTAGAACGCGATCGCGAGGGCAACGCCGACGATGGCGGCGCCGATGATGGGCACGTTCAGGAAGGCCGAGAGGAAGAAGCCGACGAGCAGGTACTGGAAGTACTTGCCGGTGGGCATGTAGCGGAGCAGCATGGCGATACCGATGGCCGGGAGCATCTTGCCGGCGAGGGTGAGGCCGGAGAGGAACCACTGAGGCATGACCTCGAGGAGCCAGTTGACGGCGGGCTGGCCGAGCGTCACGGAGACAAAGACGGGCAGGGCGGCGCACAGGCCGAAGAGCGCGGGGCAGACCCACAGGATGGCGTTCATCTGATTGAACTTACCCTCGTTGCAGAACTTCTGGGACTTCTCGACGACGAAGCCGTTGAGGATCTTGACGATGACGTCGAGCTGGATGCCGAGCATGCCGACCGGCAGGCCGATGGCGAGGCCCGTGTCCGCGCCCAGGGTCACGCCGTAGGCGGTGGCGATGATGGCCATCGTGCCGTAGTCGGGAATCGACGAGCCGCCGAAGCCCGCGACGCCGAGCTGCATGAGCTGGATGGTGCCGCCGATGACGAGGCCGGTCTGCCAGTCGCCCATGACGACGCCGGTGATAAGGCCCCAGAAGACGGCATAGTTGACGAAGATCATCGGGATGCCGTAGTAGTCCACGTGTTTGATGAAGGCCAGCAGGGTCAAAAGGACGACCTGCAGGATAGTGAAGTTGACCATGATCCCTCCTTAGATGAGGTCGGCGACGGAGACGGGCTTGTCGGCGGGCACGAACTGTGCCGTCACCTTGACGCCGCGGGCGATGAGCGCCTTGTAGCTCTGGACGTTCTCGGCGGAGGCATAGGCGCGCTGGGTGAGCTGGACGCCGCCCTCCTTGACGAGCGAGCCGCCGACGATCAGCGACGGGAGCTCGATGCCCGACTCGACCAGGTGAAGGATCGTCTCGGGCTCCTTGGCGATGACAAAGACCTTCTCGCGGTCGTACTTGCCCGCCGCGAAGTTCTTGAGCGCGGTCTGCTCGGAGATGATCGAGACGGCCATGCCCGCGGGGCGCGCCATCCTCATAGTGGACTTCAGGACCTCGTCGCCGGCGACCTTGTCGTCGATGACCATGACTCGGGTCGCGCCCGACACCGGGGCCCACTGCGTCACGATGATGCCGTGAAGCAGGCGATTGTCGATTCGTGCCATAACAACACTCATGTTTGCTCCTATCAAATGAAGTTTTACGTTCGGTACTGCCTCGGCGCTATCCGGATTCGCGCCGGGCAAGGGGTTATCGGATTATTGAGGACGCGCAGTCAGCTTGCGGCGGCGCGGGGAAGGTCACTCGTCGAGCAGGAGGTCCGAGGAGCCGAGGCGCTCTTCTCGCGCCGGGGCGGCGCTCACGCTTATGTAGTCGAAGACATATGCGATCTCGCTTACGGGAACCTCTACGCGATAGCGCGTCGAGATGCTCGAGAAGCTCTGCCTGAAGGACTCGATGAAATCGGCACGCTCCTCCTCGAAGCGGTCCTGACCAACGTAGGTCTCAATGGGGTTTCTGGTAACAAGGCGCTCGACGAGACAGCAGAGGTGGACGTAGAGCCCAATGATGGCGTTGCTGCCGATCTTCTCGCCTGTCCTGCGCTGAAGCTCGTGCACGGCGCTCTCGATCTCGTGGAATAGCCGCTCCGGGTCGAGGATGGTGATGGAGCGGATGACGTTCTGCAGCGTCATGTTCGAGAGCAGCTTCTCGTGGAAAGAAGAGAGCTCGGAAGCGTCAAGCCACCTGCCGAACACGGCATCGACCTTAGAGGCGGACGCCGTCGACATGATGTCCTCGAGGGCGACGAAGGGGACGGAGGCGACCCCGGGGTCTCCCGTGCCGATGACGGCGCAGACGCGGTGCTCGGAGAAAACGGCGTCGTTCGACCCGTTCGCGACAAGCTGCTTGAAGGGCCTCGTGAGCAGGCGCGCGCCTATGGTGCGCGGGAGGCTCTGCGAGACGAGCTGGCGTATCCTCTCCGCGGCGTCGACCCCGGACTCGGAGCAGAAGACGATGGCGTCCTCACGGTTGATGCGCTCGATCACCTTGCAGTGCGTCACGCACGCGGCGGTCGCATCGCCAAGAACCTCGGCGATGGACTTGCCGCCGAGCAGCCCGACCCCGATCTCGAGCGCAAGACCGGTAGAGACGTTGTTCACCACGCCGATAGTGGAGTCGGTAACGTTCTCGAGGGCCTTATAGGCCTCCTCCAAGGAGCCCATATCGACGAGGAACACAACCCCGGTGCAGTAGGAATGGCGGTCGACGAGGCGCTGGAGCGGACCGACGATGTCCTTCAGCTGCTGGTCGTAGGGCATGTCGACCGCCTCGTACACATGCATGCCGAGCATACGGTTCGCCGCGTCGGCGATGCTCGTCGCCGTTGAGTAGCCGTGGGACAAGATGACGCAGAGCGTCCGAAGGGCCTTCGCATCGCGAGACTCCGATGCGACGCACAGCGTCAGAAGCGTCTTCGTGAAGTGATCGAGCGAGATTCCCAGCGCCCCTTCCACGTCTGCGGCGACCTGATCGGAGACGCTCGAGGCAAACGGTAATTCGGAGGTCACGGCACCGAGGAGATGGGAGATTTGCTCCGCACAGGCAGACTTTCGCTTAGCCAGGCCGATGCCCGGCCACAACTGCAGGCAAATCTCCTGGGCCAGTAGAAAAGCGACCTTCCTCGAAAGCTCGATGCCATAAGAAGAGCCTGCGTCGGCAAGGACCGCGCCCACGATGCGCTCGAAGGCGCGCGACCTCGAGGAGGTAACGCCGCGGCCGAAGATCAAGTGATCCTCAACGCCGCGCACAGCGGAGACAGCTTGCGAGACGAGCTCGGAGACAGAGAGCTCCCCGGCGCAGAATCGCTCATCGAGAGAGCACAGGGCATCGAGCGCCTGCTCGACCGGCCCTGTGCTCTCGGCGGCATCCAGGGACGCGTCGATCAGAACGCCATCGTCGGGCTGTTGATCGATCTGCGCGGAGGAGAGGAGCCCGCTGGGAAGAAGATACGGGCGAACGACGACGTAGTCGCCCTCGCGATTGAGGAACGCTTTGGCGCAGCAGTTCGTCACGCAGGCGCGCAAGCCGGCGATGTTATCGGAAAAGTCCGCGTTCACGAGGCAACGGTATGCGCCGCGGCTGATCTTCACATCAGAACCGATTCGGCACCCCTCGCTGCGCAGGAAGCTCAAGATGAGATCCTCGCGCTCCTCGGGGGTCCGCTCCTTGAGTGAGGGGACGCGGGCACAGATGGGCATTTTGCTGTAGGCCGAGGAAACCTTCAGGTCATCGGCGGAAAGCGTCGTCGAAAGAACGAGGCGAGCGCGCGGCGCATCCTGGGAGGCATCGAGCCCGAGGGCCGTCGCAAGGCAGTGCTCCATCGCAGAGGGAGAGAGCGCCTCGATGCCGTTGACAAAAACCACACCCCCGCGCGATTTCGCGATCGACTCGTCAAGAAGCCCGTTGAACGAGGCGGCGTCCGGGACCCCGGCGCAGTCGATGCGCACATAGGAGGAGTCGCGGGACAGCAAGCCCTGGTTCTTGCCGTACTCGTACACAAGGCGAGAAAGGAAAGACTTACCGACACCCACGCCGCCGCTCAAGAGGATGGGTAGGCCAAACGGAGGGTACTGAACCGCAGCCTTGCACTGCTCGACAACGGAGCTGAGGCTCAGGTCGAAGCCCACGGCACGCGCGAAGTCGCGGTGATCGGCGATTCCCGTCGCCTGGATGAGGTCGGCGAGCGAGGCGTACTCGCTTGCAGAGAGCTTTACCTGAAAACGCTTCTGGAACGCGCGGCGATGAAAATAACGGACAGGCCTGCCCGCCACCTTAACCACAAGGCCGGCGCGAACAAGGTCGTTGAGGTACTGGCTCGCCAGGCTCCTGGAGATGATGAGCGTCTCGGCGATGTCGGAGGTGGACAGACGGGCAAGGTCGTCGAGCGAGACGGCAGAGGTGAGGGCCTCGAGATGCTCGAGAATCCTGTCCCTCATGTCGACGGGCTTCTTTGCCAAGCTGTCCTGTGCGGTCTTGTCCATGACTTCTTACCTCCTTGTACAAGGAGTATAAGGGGAACACAGAGAACGGAAGGGGGCGCGTGGGGGAATCAACAGCCCCGAGGAGAAGTTCACCACTTGAGGGGCAGAAAACAACGGCCATTGAACATTCAGGGCCGACGCTCAACACTTCGGCTCGACACTTCGCTTTGGAAAGGGCCCTGCGCGATGGTGCAGCCCTCCATCTCGCAGCACAGGTCGCCGAAGGTCGCGAGGATGCGCTCCTTCTGTTCCGCGGGCGAGACCGCTCGGTGGGCAAGACCCTCTCAAAAGGAGTCGTCCGACGCCGCAAGACCTCGATGACCGACTACCGCCTCGAGCAAGTGGCGGATTACCTCTGCACCATCGAACTTGCCTTGGTCAAGTACGAGGCCAAGGAGAACGGTGAGACGTACAACAAGTTCTTCGGAGGTATAGGCTCTTTCAAGAGGAACTGGCTCAAGCAAGCCCGCAGCAAGCGGATATAGGAGGTTCCGCGGCTCTGCAGGGAGCCGCCACCCCCTCCTTCGGCGGGAAGGCGGGGCGCCGACGCGGAACTCCCGACGACGTGCTTCGAGCAGCGGAAGCTGAAGCGCAAGCAGAAGCAGCGCGGGCATTGATCGGTGCCGACATGGGCCCAGACGTGAACAGTGCTACGTCCCCTGTTCACGGGGCGCGAAACCGCAAAGGTTGCACAGAGGTTGCAAAATAAGAAGCCCCCGACCTGTTTTCGCAAGTCAGAGGCTTAAAATCAACGAATATCGTTTATTCCCACTCGATCGTCGCCGGCGGCTTGGACGTGATGTCGTAGCACACGCGGTTGGCGCCGGGGACCTCGGCAACGATGCGGCCCGAGATGCGGGCCAGGACGTCGTAGGGCAGCTTGGCCCAGTCGGCGGTCATGGCATCGCTGGACTCGACGGCGCGCAGGATGATCGGGCGCTGGTAGGTGCGCTCATCGCCCATAACGCCGACGGACTTGATGTCGGGCAGGACCGCGAAGTACTGCCAGCAGCTGTGCTCGGAGTTGCGCTCGCCGGTCTGCTCAAACAGACGCTGGTTGTAGGCGTCGAGCTCCTCGCGCACGATGGCATCGGCGTTCTTGAGGATCTCGAGCTTCTCCTTGTCGACCGCGCCGATGATGCGGATGGCCAGACCCGGGCCCGGGAAGGGCTGGCGGAACACGATGTGACCCGGCAGGCCTAGTGCCAGACCAAGCGCGCGGACCTCGTCCTTAAAGAAGTGGTCGAGCGGCTCGATAAGGTCGAAATGCACGCCCTCGGGGAACGGGATCAGGTTGTGGTGGCTCTTGATGGTGGCCGTCTTGCCGCCCGTCTTGCGCGCGCCGGACTCGATGATGTCGGGGTAGATGGTGCCCTGAGCCAGATACTTGACCGGCTTGCCATCGGTCTCGAGCTGCTGCGCCACGGCAAAGAACTCTTTCCAGAACTGCGTACCGATGATGCGGCGCTTCTCCTCGGGCTCGGTCACGCCGGCCAGAAGCTCGGCATAACGGTCCTCGGCGTGGACGTGGATAAAGTCGACATCGAACTGCTTGGTGAAGACCTCCTCCACCTGCTCGGGCTCGCCCTTGCGCAGCAGGCCGTGGTTGATGAACACGCAGGTCATCTGCTTGCCCACGGCGCGGGCGCCCAGCGCAGCCACGACGGAGGAGTCGACGCCACCGGACAGGGCCAGAATCACGCGGTCGTCGCCGACCTTCTCGCGGAACTCGGCCGTCATGGTCTCGACCAGGTTGTCCATGCTCCAGTTGGGCTCCAGGCCGCAGATCTCAAACAGGAAGTTGCTCAGCAGCTGCTGGCCATACTCGGAGTGCTTGACCTCGGGGTGGAACTGCGTGGTAAAGATCTTGCGCTCGACGCACTCCATGGCGGCAACCGGGCATACGTCGGTGCTGGCGGTAACGGTAAAGCCCTCGGGCACCTCGGAAACGGCGTCGCGATGGCTCATCCACACGGTCTGCTCCATGGGCGTGGAGTTAAAGAGCTTGGCGCCGGCCGTGCGCGTGATGGTGGCGCGACCGTACTCGCCCACCTCGGAGTGGCCGACCTTGCCGCCGAGCGTCACGGCCGTGATCTGATGGCCGTAGCAGAAGCCCAGGACGGGAAGGCCCAGGTCAAAGATGGCGGGGTCGATGGACGGAGCGTCCTCGGCATACACAGAAGCCGGGCCGCCGGAAAGGATGAGCGCAGAGGCGTTCATCTCGCGAATCTCGTCGGCCGAGATGTCGCAGGGGACAATCTCGGAATACACGTTGAGGTCGCGGACGCGACGGGCAATGAGCTGACCGTACTGCGCACCAAAGTCGAGTACGAGGACCTTTACGGAAGCCTTTTGATCCATGGTTTCCCCCTCTTGTTGGCGGGGAGCCGGTGCCCACCCGCGCGAATGAACGAAATTATCTTTCATAGTGTACACGTTATATGGGGTTTCTCGTCCCTCGCAGCCATCAGCGCACGGCAAACGCACGACCTGGGCCCCTGTTTGACGACAATTGAAGTGTTACCAAACGTTACAGATGATGTAATACGTTTGAACATTGGACGCCCTGTGCCACAATACTGCCGAACGACTCCGCCTCTGCGGCGGCAAATACGATAGGAATACCAGCATGAAGCGCATCCTTCTCATCGCCACGGGCGGCACCATCGCATCGACCGAGGACGGCAACGGCCTCTCCCCCGCCCTTACCGGTGAGGAGCTCGCCCAGAGCGTCCCCGAGATCTCGGGCCTCTGCGCGCTCGACGTGGTACAGCCCATGAACATCGACAGCACCAACATGCGCCCCAGTGACTGGATGCGTATCCGCGACGTCATCGTCGAGGATTATGCCAACCACGACGGCTTCGTGATTCTGCACGGCACCGACACCATGAGCTACACCGCGGCAGCGCTTTCCTACCTGATTCAGGACAGCCCCAAGCCCATCGTGCTCACCGGCTCGCAAAAGCCCATGGGCAATCCATTTACCGACGCCAAGCTCAACCTGTACCAGAGCCTGCTCTATGCGCTCGACGAACACTCTCACGACGTTTCGATCGTGTTTGGCGGCGTAGCCATTGCCGGCACGCGCGCCCGCAAACAGCGCACCATGAGCTTTAACGCGTTCATTAGCGTCAACTATCCGCCCATCGCCTATATCCGCAACGACCGCATCGTGCGCAACGGGCTTCACGGCACGCATCAAGGTGAAAACCCGGTGCGTTTCTACGACAGCATCGACCCGCGCGTGTTTGTACTCAAGCTTACGCCCGGCGTAAACCCGGGCATCCTCGACGCCCTTGCCGATAGCTACGACGCCGTGATTTTGGAGACCTTTGGCATTGGCGGTATTCCCGAGTTTGGTGAGTCGGGTGAGTCGTTCCAAGAGGCAATTTTCCGCTGGGTCGATTCGGGCCGTACCGTCGTTATGACCACGCAGGTCCCCGAAGAGGGCCTCGATCTGGGCGTTTATGAGGTCGGCCGTGCTTACGCCGATCATCCGGGCATTCTGCGCGGCGACGACATGACCACCGAGACGCTCGTGGCCAAAACCATGTGGGCACTCGGCCAGTCACGTGATGCGGCCGAGATTCAGCGCCTGTTCTACAGCCAAGTCAACCACGACCGCATCCCGATGGCGTAATTCAGTTGTCGACGGGTATCCCCTATTCGATGCCCTCGAGAAGCTCTGACACCGTCATGCCGAGTGCGGGCGCGATCTTAAATAGAACCTTGAGCGTGAAATTTGCCGTCCCATCTTCGATTCGGTCGAGGTAGGGTCGGCTGATTCCCGTTGCCACACAAAAATCAACCTTGGAGATACCAAGGTCCCTGCGTGTCTCTTCGACCCGCCTGCCAAGAATCTGTTTCGCACGTTCGTCCATGCAGCCGAGTTTGAAATGGAGCCGAACATAAACGTAAACTATAGTTTACGTTTTGCCGAATACACAGGAGTTTTCTATGTCGGGTTCTTCGATCCGCATGTACCGAGCCACGCTTCGCACAAACAGCGCGCCGCCCAAGCTCGTCGTCGTTGAAGCTGAATGTCTTTCGCCCGATGAGCGCACAGCATTTGCATTGCTATCAAGTCGCGTCTCCGCCGTTCTGGTCCCTTGCCCGGCGCAAGGTGAACTTGCCATCCAATGCCAGGCGCACAGCTGCTCGCTCAATCAGGCTGCCGTAATCGCAACCAGCCAGCGTGGCCTGCCCCTTCTCCTCGAAGCCGGTATCGCACTCGCCCTTCGCGGCGCCGGATACGAAAACGAGGCCGCCGCCGACATGGTATTTAAACCACGATCGAGCGGCGGCCTCGCAGCAGCCATTGAATATGCGTGCAGGCTCGTTGCCTAAAAGGACAAGCTAGAAACCAAAGCCAAAGCCCGTTCCGGTAATCGCCGAGTACATAAAGTAAACGTTGATTACGTTGAGGAACACACCCGTGATGCAGCCGTTTCGCAGGTAGCGCTCACACGTAAGACGTGCCATTACAGCGGAGTCCTCGTTGTTCTTTGCTTGACGACCGGCAGTAAAATACGTCGCCACGCTCAGCAGCAGGTTGAGCACCGGCAGAGCCAACAGCTCGTAACTCTTACCCCAGCGCGTCACCTCGCCGGCGGCATTAAACTTTGTTGCCACCTCGGACCCAATGTTGGGAATCACAAACGCTGCGACCACCAGCGGAAGCACCGCAAGCACCAGCAGTGCGATGCCCATGTAGCCGGCTTTTTTACCATATTTAAACATGCACGTCGTCCTTACACGTTAAAGCGGAAGTGCACGACGTCGCCATCGGCCATGACATAGTCCTTGCCCTCAATACGCAGCTTGCCGGCGGCCTTGGCGCCCTGCTCACCGCCGAGCTCGATGTAGTCGTCGTAGCCAATGACCTCGGCCTTAATGAAGCCGCGCTCAAAGTCGGTGTGGATGACGCCGGCGGCCTGCGGGGCGGTCGCGCCCTGACGAACCGTCCAGGCCTTGACCTCCATCTCGCCGGCCGTAAAGAACGACTGCAGGCCGAGCAGCTTATAGGCTGCCTGCGCAAGCACGTCCAGGCCGGGCTGCTCCAGGCCCAAGCTCTCCAGGTAGTCGGCCGCATCCTCGGGATCGAGCTCGGAAAGCTCGGCCTCGATCTTGGCGCAGATCGGCAGCGGCTTGACGCCATCGATGGGCGCCAGATCGTCGTTGAGCATATCCTCGTCCACGTTGGCCACATACAGGATGGGCTTCATAGTGAGCAGGAACAGGCCCTTGGCGGCGGCGCGCTCCTCGTCGGTCATCTCCATGGATGCGGCGCGCTTTCCCTCGTTGAGCCAGGCAAGCAGGCGCTTGGCGACCTCAAACTTGGGCATGAGCTCCTTGTCGCGCTTGGCCTCCTTCTCGAGCTTGGGCAGCTGCTTCTCGAGCGTGCCCATGTCGGCCAGGATAAGCTCGGTCATGATGGTGTCGGCGTCGCCGGCGGGATCGACGAACTCGCCCGTGCGGCCCACCTCACGCATGACGTTGGGGTCCTTAAAGTAGCGCACGACCTCGCAAATGGCGTCGGTCTCGCGAATGTTGGCCAGGAACTGGTTGCCCAGGCCCTCGCCCTCGTTGGCGCCCTTCACCAGACCTGCGATGTCGACGAACTCGACCGTTGCCGGCACGATGCGACCCGGGTTAACGATGTCGGCGAGCTTTTGCAAGCGGCTATCGGGCACGTCGACGATACCCACGTTGGGATCGATCGTGGCGAACGGGTAGTTGGCGGCAAGGCCGGTCTTTTTGGTAAGCGCGGTGAACAGCGTCGACTTGCCTACGTTGGGCAGGCCCACGATACCGATGGAAAGGGACACGACAGCTCCTTTTGGTACAGGTACTTCAAACTGCATAAGTATAGCGCCGCCGCAGCATCCGGGCGAATCCGGACACCACGACGGCGCAAATGAAGCAGAGATGCGTGAGGGTTCGAGACAGCAGTCCTTACTTAAGCTCGGGCCAGAAATCCTTGTTGGCCTCGATGAGCTCGTCCAGGATCTGCTTGGCAACGCTCGCCGAAGGAATGGTCTTGGAGAGCGTGAGTGCCTGCCAGAGCTTCTGGTAGCTGCCCTCGACCCAAGCCTGGACAACGAGCTTCTCGACGGAAACCTGCTGCTCCATCAGGCCCTTCTGGAACTGCGGAATCGGGCCCTGGCAGATCTTCTCAAAGCCGTTGGAACCGACGATGCAAGGCACCTCGACCATAGCCGTCGGGTCGAAGTTGGGCACAGCGCCATCGTTGGGGACGATCAGCAGGAAGCGCTCGAGCGTGTTCTCGGCCAGTGCGCAGGCAAGGTCGACGATGTAGTTGGCATGCACATCCGGCTCAAAGCCGCCGTCCTTGGCAGTACCCTTGGCAATGATATCGCGGCAAGCACCAAAGACCTTCTTCTCGCGGCCGTCCATAACCTCATTGGCGCGAGTGTAGTTGGGGTCAGACGTCTCGACAACATAGTCCGGGTACAGGTAATACTTGAGGTAGGTATTGGGAATCGTCTCGGGATCGACAGCATAGACATCCTTGGCCTTGCCGAAGGTGTGAATCCAGCTCTCCTCGACATGCTGCTCCTTACCGGCCTCGTGCTCGATGCCGTCCAGGTAGCCGTTCTTAGCCATGTGCTCCTTAATCTGCGGCATGAGGTCGTTGCCGTCCTTGTCGTAGATTTTGCTCCACCAACCAAAGTGGTTGAGGCCGTAGTAGCTATACTGCAGCTCGCGACGATCCTTGATGCCGCACATACGGCTCATCTTATCCATAAGGTCGATCGGCATGTCGCAGATGTTGATGATGCGGCTGTTGGGGCGCAGCACGCGGCAGGCCTCGGCGACGATGGCCGCGGGGTTGGAGTAGTTGAGCATCCAAGCGTTGGGGCTGTACTTCTCCATGTAGTCGAGAATCTCGATGACGCCGCCGATGGAGCGCATGCCGTAGGCGATACCGCCGGCACCGCAGGTCTCTTGGCCAACGCAACCGTACTTGAGAGGAATCTTCTCGTCGAGCTCGCGCATAGCGTACAGGCCAACGCGGATGTGAGCGAGGACGAAGTCAGTACCGGTAAAAGCGGTCTCGGGGTCGGTGGTGTAGTTGAACTCAACCTCGGGGGCGTTCTCGTGGAAGTAGATCTCGCAGGCCTTGGCCACGGTCTCCTGGCGCTCGGCGTTGTTGTCGTAGAAGGTCACCTTGTTGACCGGGAAGCGGTCGCGCTCCTCAAGCAGCATCAGGGCAATGCCCGGAGTGAAGGTAGAGCCACCGCCGGCAATGGTCACGGCATAGTTTTTCTTGGACATGATGTCCTCCTCATTCTGGCCGCTTGCTCAATCCATCCCCGCACGCGGCCTGTACGGTTTGGAATTGTTACCTAGAAGTGGAGTTTTTTATCTCTAGAATCGGCCTTGCGGTGCATACCGGCTCTACAAGGCCGATTTTTTCGATGGACGATGGTTTACAGAAGAGTCTCGAACTTCAGAAGACTCTCGAACTTCTCGCGAACCTGCGGGACGGTAAGGCCAATGATGACCTGGATTGACTGACCTTGGACCACCAAGCCATGCGTACCGATCGCCTTGAAGGAAGCCTCGGGTGCAACGACGCTCTTGTCCTTGACGTTAACGCGCAGACGGGTAGCGCAGTTAGTTACATCGATGATGTTATCCGTGCCACCGAGCAGATCGAGGATGTTCTCGGCAAGCACCAAGCGCTCATCATCTTTACTCTGGGCGACCGATTTGCCAGCAGCAGCACCGCCCTGCTTTTGCTTGTAGTCGGCCTTGGACTTGAGCTCGACCTCAACATCGTCATCCTCGCGACCGGGGGTCTTAAAGTCGAACTTGACGATCAGGAAACGGAAGACCACGACCCAAAGAGCGGTAAAGCACAGACCGACAAGGATGGAGATGGCGTACTGCAGACCGTGTGCGGCCCAAAGGGGCAGCCAGTCCCACGAGAGCATCGAGATGATGCCGCCGTCGAAGATGCCCACGACGCCAAGGAGGTTTTGAGCCATGCAGCCGAGCGCTCCGAGCACGCAGTGGACGACGAACAGGCCGGGCGCAATGAACAGGAAGGTGAAGTCAAGCGGCTCGGTAATACCGCAAAGCATAGCGGTAAGGGTGACGGGAATGAGCAGAGCCTTGACGCGCTGCTTGCGCTCGGGTTTGGCGGTCATGTAAAACGCAATGGCGACGCCAAGCGAGCCGAAGACTTTAGTCCAACCAGGGCAGGTATAGGCGGCCCAGGGTGCGGCATCCTTAAGAGCAATGCTCGGATCGGCAGCCAGTTGGGGCAGGATGTTGGCCCAAGCGGCAAAGATGCCGCCGTTGACCGCCGCGTTGTCGTAATAGAACGGCGTATAGATAAAGTGATGCAGGCCTGTAGGAATCAGCACGCGCTCGAAGAAAGCAAAGACGCCCACGCCAAACGTACCGGCGGAAAGGATGAATCCCTGGAAGGCGGCGATAGCAGCCTGAACATGCGGCCATACCAGGCAGGCGATAATAGCGACCGGAACCATAACGAAGAAACCGATCATATAGATGAACACGGAGCCCGAGAACACGCCCAGCCACTCAGGAAGTTCGGTGTCGAAGTACTTGTTGTGAAGCATCGTGGCGATACCTGAAATGATAAGCGCGCCCATGATGCCCATATCAAGCGTTTTGATGCTTGCGATAGTGGCAAGACCAGTACCGCTGCCCGCCTCGACAGAGTAGTCGACTCCAAAGACAGGGCCCCACTGCCCCAAGATTGTGCTTACAAAGTAGTTGAAGGTAAGGTAGATGGCCAAAGCCTCCATGCAGCAGCGAGCGTTCTGCTTGTTCGCGAGCGAGATTGGCAACGCTACGCAAAACAGCAACGGCATCTGGTTAAAGAGCGTCCAACCACCCTGGAGCAGCACATTCCAGCAATCAAACCAAAGATGACCCGCTGTGGCCATCTCGCCAAAGATCGCCTCGGTGGTAAACAACGTACCCAGGCCGACGACGATTCCGGAAAATGCGAAAAGAATTGCAGGCGTGTACATTGCACCGCCGAAACGTTGTATCTTTTGCATCATGACGGGGAATCCCCCTCTCTTCATTCGGAGCGGCTGCGGTTTTGGCTTCACTCGAGACCGCAGACGCGCCGTTTGCGTGTACCTCGTGCAATAGGACGGGTGGGCCCGCTTCCCTGACTTCTTGCGCTTCCATTTTTATCATATCACTTATCTAGACAAGTTAGTATAAATACTATGGTCGGTAAACGGTTGATTATTTGCCGTAAACGGTATATGTCCAGTATTTCGCCTGTTAAATCTGACATAGCTGATGGCTGCATTATAAATTTCTTTTCTACTTGTCTAGATGTGCTTGTCTATATCTATAGACATACCTATACTTCATTACAACATTCACCGCTACGTTAAGGAGTCACCATGAAAAGCGCGGTCTTCTATGGAAAGCACGACCTCAGAGTCGAGGAATCGGCAAAGCCGGCCGTGGGCAGGCGCGACGTTCTGATCAACGTCAAAGCTTGCGGCGTCTGCGGTACCGACGTTCATATCTATGAAGGCGACAAGGGTGCAGCCGACGTTACCCCGCCCACGATTCTTGGTCATGAGTTTGCGGGCGTTGTCGAGGCCGTGGGCAGCGACGTCGCTGGCTTTAAACCGGGCGATCGCGTGTGCATCGACCCAAACCATCCCTGCGGCTGCTGCGAACCCTGCCGCGACGGAATCAACCACTACTGCGAGCATATGACCGGTTACGGCACCACCGTTAACGGCGGCTTTGCCGAGTACTGCTCCGTCGATATGCAGCAAGTCTACAAGTTGGGCGATCACACCAGCTTCGAGCAGGGCGCCATGACCGAGCCCGTCGCCTGCTGCCTGCACGGCATCGATATGTGCAACATCAAGCCCGGCAGCACAGTTGTCGTTATCGGCGGTGGCATGATCGGTCTGCTCATGATGCAGCTTGCTAAAAACGCCGGCGCCACCAAGGTTGTCTTGCTCGAGCCTGTCGAAGGCAAGCGCGAGGTTGCGCTCAAACTCGGCGCCGACCTGGCAATTGATTCCATCCACGAGGACGTCCCGGCCCGCCTGAAGCAGGAGGGCGTCGGCAACGTCGATGTCGTTATCGAGTGTGTTGGCAAGCCCGTCACCATCGAGCAGGCCATCCAGATCGCCGGCCACAAGGCCACGGTTATGATGTTCGGACTTACCAAGCCCGATGAGACGATCACCGTCAAGCCCTTCGAGGTCTTCCAGAAGGAGCTTGTGCTCACCTCGTCCTACATCAACCCTTACACACAGCGTCGCGCGCTCGAACTCATCGACTCAGGCAGGCTCGACGTATCCTCGATGGTCGCAAAGGTAGCCTCCCTCGACGAACTCGGCGCTATCCTGTCAGACCCGGCCCTGCGTGCCATGGGCAAATATATAATCGACCCCAGCAAGTAAATCGATTGACACCTGCGCGGGCGGCCCTCATCCGTCGTTCACGCGCCCAGCTCTAGGAGACCGTCATGGCGCGAGCCATCTTCCAAACTATTTATGACAACGTGAAGCAGTCGATTGACGACGGCACATACGCCTATCAGAGTTATCTGCCTTCGGAGACTGAGCTCACGCAGCTGTTTGACTGTTCGCGCATGACGGTCCGTCGCGCCATCTCGATGCTTGCGGCAGATGGTTACGTGCTCCCCCAGCAAGGCAAAGGCATGCGCGTCATTCGCAACATCAGTGACGAGACGAGTCGTGGCGGCGGCGGACTCGAGACCTTTAAGGAAATCGCGGTCAACCGAGGCTTTGAGCTCAAGACTGTCACCACCGTCTTTGAGCTCCTCATCTGCAGCAAGGCGCTCTCCAAGATTACCGGGTTTCCCGAAGGCTGTGAGCTCACACGCGCCAAACGCATCCGTTATGCAGACGGACAAGCCGTGTGCTCCGACGACTCCTATTACCTAAGTTCACAAGTACCGGGGCTGACACCCGAGATTGTCAACGACTCGATCTATCGTTACCTCGAAGAAGACCTTGGCATTAAGATTGCCACGGGCAAACGCGATGTAACGATCGAGCATCCTACGCCCGAGGATACGCGCGTGCTCGATCTCGACGACTTTAACGCACTCGCCGTTATACGCGGGCAGACCTACAACGCCGACGGCATCCTTATGGAATACACCGAGACCAAACAGGTCCCCGGGTTCTTTTTGCTCCATGAAACCGTGACGCGCAACGGTACCGGTCGAACCGGCCACCAAAGCAGCATGAACTAACCATCTATTAGTTGCGGTGGGATAGTTCCTAGAATTGCCAGCTTAAGGGCAAAACAGGAACTATTCCACCGCAACTTTTTTGGCCGGCGGGGCAGTACCTGTCCCACCGGCCATCATTTACGCTCTTTTAGCTAGTCCGCGAGCTTCTCCACCTGATCGAGCATCTTGTCGAGCTTGGCCTTTGCTTCGGCCTTGACCTTCTCAGCTTCTTCGTGAGCCTTCGCCTTCTGGGCGGCCTTTTCCTCGGCTTCGGGATCGACGACGACCAGATTGGACGCGTCGTGATCAACAAGCTTGAGCGCATGCTCGGGACAAACCTTGACACAGGCGCCGCAGCCTAAACAATACGTGGACTCCAACGCAAAGCGGCCGCTTCCCACCAGATCGCAGGCAAACGTGGGGCACACGTTGACGCACTCGCCGCACGACGTACACTTGTCAAAATCGCACTCCGGCGTGCTCACCTGCATGTTCTGGGCAAGCTCGGGGTGGTTTTGCAACGTCGAGAGCACCAGTTGGCGCCCGTGCGTGAGCGAACGGCGACGCTTGGTCGTCGTGGTGCCGCACATGGTGTTGAGCGTGCGCTCCAGCTGGGTAATCTGATGGCGATGGGCCTTGAGCTTTTGCGTCACCGAGGCCAGCGCCGCCGTCGCCGGATTGAGCTTGGTCACCGTCAGGCCCGTGGTGCGGGCGATCTTTTCCATGTACTCCTTGCGCTCGTACTCGCGGCGCTTATGGCACTTGAGGCTCTTGGGGTCGACCTCCAGGCCCATACCCGTGCCGGACCACTCCTCGGCCTTCGCAATCGCCTCGCCCAGAATATCCTCACCGCCGGTGTTGCGGCATTTATCGCACACACCCAGCGGCAGGTACACACTCACGTTGGGATAGTCGGCCAGCACCGAAAACCAAGTCTCTGCCGTAATATCGCCCACGCAGGCGACGACGACCTCGTTCTCGCGCGGCATGCGCTTAAGGGCACGCGTGCAGGTAACGTAGGCGGTCTCATGGCTCGTAGCCGCCGAGACAATGTCGTCGTAGACGTTTTTGGGTGCAAGGCGCGGAGAGATGATCGCCTCGGTCGGACAGGCAGCGGCGCACAGGCCGCACTTGCGACAGGAGTCGAGGATCTCGATGGCGTCTTCCTCGACCTCGATAGCGTTGACCGGGCACACGTCCATGCACGCGGTGCAGCCGCTCTTTTCGTTTTTGCAGGTCAGGCACGGAATGGTGTTGCCGCGCGGACGCTCCTTGTAGTCGGCAGGATTCCACTGCGGTGCCGACGGATCGAGTGCATCGGTCACACCGCCAAGCGGGTTTTTAAGAAAGTCGAAACCCTTGCTGATCTCGATAATGTCATCAAACAGATCGTGTTCCTGCGCCATGCGCGGCCCCTCCCTGAGCAGTGCAAACAAGCAAGAGATAATGATACGCTATCGGCCCACGCCTCGGGCAAATTACACGCGGAGCACCTTTGCGGCAAATAGCCCATGGCCTATCGCCGTCTCGATTGCACAAGATCAATCAAGCGCCAAACTATGCCTCGCACATGAGCTGCACGAGTTTTTGTTTGGTCACCTTGGCCTGTTCGTTAGCCATATTGCGCTCGTTTCTAAAGACCGCATTTGCAACACCCTGCAGATCGGCATCGGAAATCCCGCCAAGGCCCAGCTCCGCGAGCGTCGTCGGCAGACCGACGCGCTGACAAAACTCGAGCACCTGATCAAGCTCGGACGCACGCTCCAAACGAAGCTGCACCACCAGGCCAAATGCCACGGCCTCGCCGTGCATAGCCTTGCACTCGGGCAAAATCGTCAGGCCGTTGGCAATGGCATGGGCGAGCGCTAGGCCGCCACTCTCAAAGCCGACACCCGAGAGCAAAATATTGCACTCGATCAGACGCTCAACCGCTGGCGATGTACGGCCCTTTTTGAGATCGCGCTTGGCAGCGACGCCACACTCCATGAGCGTGTCGTAGCAGGCACGTGCCGCGACCAGGGCCAAGTGTCCCGGCGTGCCACCGTGCTCGTTGGCGCCATGCGCCGCGGCGCACGAACGCGCCTCGAAGTACGTTGCCAGCGCATCGCCCATACCAGCGACCGTCATACGCAGTGGGGCCGCCGCGACCACGCTGGTATCGACCACGACCAGGTCTGGATTCTTCTCGAGCATCAGGTAGCGGTCGAACGACCCATCCTCGTGATACAGCACCGAAATCGCGCTACACGGACCATCCATCGATGCCGCCGTGGGGCATACGCACAACGGCAGCTCAGCATAAAACGCAACGGCCTTGGCGATATCGAGCATCTTGCCGCCGCCAATGCCCTCCACCATGTCGCAATACTCGGCCCGGGCTTCCTTGGCCATTTCGACAACGGCATCTTCCGTACACGGACCGTTGTAAATCTTAAAGAACGGCTCGCTTAGATCTTCATCCAGAAATCCATCGACGATCTGCCTGCACAGCCGATCCTCGGTGCCCCGGTCAAACAAGACATAGGCAGCGCAGCCCAACCATGACAAATACCTGCCCTGACGCGAAAGCTCACCCGGCCCCTGAACATATCGTCCGGGACCGCCATAAACCATGGGAAGCGCCATACGAGAATCCGCCCTTTCATCAACAACAATTGGTGCAAAGTAACCTTGCCCCTTTGCACCATAGCAAAAAGGGGCAAAGCCATCTGCTGGCTTTGCCCCTTCCTTAGCTTGATTTACTCATCCATGAGATAGTAGTGGCCCAGTGCGTCGGCACCCAGGATGGCGTTTGCGACCATCTCGGGCGTCACCTCAAACGGCATGTTGCACATGGTGTCCTCGGGCGCGCACGCGGCCTCGGCAACAATCATGGCCTTCTCGCGCGTAACCTCGGCAACGCCAAGTTCCTTCATCGTGACTGGCAGGCCCAGCTCAATGCAGAAGCCCAAGACTTCCTCGAGCTTCTCGGTCGGGGCATCCTCGAGTACCAGCTGGACGATGGTGCCGAAGGCGACCTTCTCGCCGTGATACATGCTGTGGCACTCGGGCAGCATCGTCAGACCATTGTGGATGGCATGAGCAGCAGCAAGGCCCGAGCTCTCAAAGCCAATGCCAGAGAGCAGCGTATTGGCCTCGATGATGTGCTCGACGGCAGGCGTGAGCGCACCCTTCTCCAGCGCAACCTTGGCCTTGACGCCATCGGCCATGAGCGTCTCATAGCAGAGCTTGGCGAGCGCCAGGCCGGCCATTCCGCCCTTACCGCCGGCGCAGGTGCCGCCGTCGGCATCGTGCGTCGCCTGGGCCTCAAAGTAGGTTGCGAGCGCATCGCCCATACCGGAAACCGTCAGGCGCACCGGGCTCGCCGCGATAACCGTCGTATCCATAAGGACGATATTGGGGTTTGCCTTAAGGAAGAGGTACTTGTCGAACTGGCCGTCATCGGTATAGAGCACCGAAAGCGCCGAACACGGGGCATCGGTCGAAGCAATGGTGGGGCAAATGATAACCGGGGACTCCAGGTAATAGGCGACGGCCTTCGCGGTGTCGAGGATCTTGCCGCCACCGACGCCGACGATGATGTCGCAACCGTTGTCGCGAGCGAGCGCAACCAGGCGATCGACCTCGCCCTTGGAGCACTCGCCGTTAAAGTCCTCAAACAGCAGCTCGGCCTTAGCCTCGGCAAAGCCGCCCTCGATCTTGGCGCCGACGCGCTTCTTGCCCGAAGGCGTCACGATAACGAGGGCCTTAGCGCCGAGCGGCTCGACATAGGAGCCGAGCTTGGCGAGCTCGTCCGGGCCCTGGATGTACTTGCTGGGGCTATTGAAAATTGCAGCCATAACTATCCCATTCTCTAAAAAAGAAAGGGGCTCCGTACAGATACGTGCGGAGCCCCTCGTTACGATAACAAGAGTCGATTAGAAATCGATGTCGGTGTCGTAGTAGCAGGCCTTGAGGATCTTCTCGAAGTCAGCAGCCTTGGTCTCACGCGGGTTCTCGGGCGTGCAGGCGTCCTGCTCGGCGTTCGCGGCGATCTCGGGCAGCTTGGCGAGGAACTCCTCCTCGGAAACCATCTGCGGGTTCTCGGCGTCGACCTTCACGCCACCATTCGCGTAATCCTTGATGGACTGCGGAATGTTGAGCTGGTCGTTGAGGTCGCGGATCTTCTGGACGAGCGCAGCGATGAGCTCCTCGTTGGTCTCGCCGGGAAGGTGCAGGATCTCCTTGGCCACGTAAGCGTAACGCTCGGCAGCACGGGAATCCTTAGAGTTCCACTGGATGACCTTGCCAAGGTACATGGCGTTAGCGGCGCCGTGAATGATGTGGCCGTTCTCGAAGGCAGCACCGGTCTTGTGAGCCATGGAGTGAACGATGCCGAGCAGGCCCGAGGAGAAGGCGATACCGGCGATGCACTGAGCCTCGTGCATGTGCTGACGAGCCTCATGGTCGCCAGCATAGGACTTGGGCAGCCACTCGACGATCTCGCGGATGCCGTGCAGAGCGTTGGCGTCGGTGAACATAGAGGCGAAGGTGGAAACGTAGGCCTCCATGCAGTGGGTCAGAGCATCCATGCCGGTGTGAGCGCACAGCTTGGCGGGCATGGTGTAGGTGAGCTCGGGGTCAACGATGGCGACATCAGGGGTGATGTTGAAGTCGGCCAGCGGGTACTTGATGCCCTTGGCGTAGTCGGTAATGACGGAGAACGCGGTGACCTCGGTAGCGGTACCGGAGGTAGAGGAGATGGCGCAGAAATGAGCCTTCTGACGCAGCTCGGGGAAGCTGAACGGCTGGATGATGTTGTCGAAGGACTCCTCGGGATACTCGTAGAAGACCCACATGGCCTTAGCGGCATCGATGGGCGAGCCGCCGCCGATGGCGATAATCCAGTCGGGCTCGAACTCGCGCATGGCCTCGGCGCCCTTCATGACCGTCTCGATGGACGGGTCGGACTCGACGCCCTCGAACAGCTTGACCTCGAAGCCGCCCTCTTTGAGGTCGGCCTCGACGTCCTGCAGGAACCCGCCGCGGCGCATAGAGCTGCCGCCAGAAACGATGATGGCCTTCTTACCCTTGAGGTTCTTCACCTCGTGGCGAGCGCCCTCACCAAAGTACAGATCGCGAGGATTGGTAAAACGTCCCATACTGTGCCTCCTAAACAAGCCCCTCTTAGACTTGCGTATATAACGGAGCACCCGATTGGCTCCGTTAGGACCATTTTGCGCGTTGCCGGCGATGACAATGCGCGATGTCTAAACGTCTCAACGCTCAGACAAACACTATTTTACCGTTCTGGTTGGTCAGTTATTCACCTAAAGCCGCCAATGATGAAACGTTTTTTCTATCCCTGAAGACCCTTGTGCGGCATCCATACTCCCAAGCTGGGCAAACGTTTTATCAAGGTTGACTACATATCCCGGGCAGGACGGTGCCCCTCCAAAATATGCACCGTTCGCCGCCAAAAATCGACCGTTTGCGGCACCGTGATACCACTCGGTCGTCCAAGGTGCCGACATTTGTGCGACATCCGTCTTCGTGGTGCAAAGGTGCAAGTCCAAGTGCGGCACCCCCGGTGTGTCACATGCGGGTAAACTAGAACCTTATATAGAGATATTTGAACCCTAACCGCAGCAAAGGAGGCTCCATGGCATTCGATCCCATTCAAGAGGATTGCCATCGCCTCGTTCTTGAGGCCTTGCGCCGCGACAATATCCCGCTCACCGACGGCACCGCCGTAGAACGTCTGATGGAACAATTCACCCGCAACCCCGCACCGCTCATCGTGCACGACCGCGACCGCGCCGGGCACCTCATTGCCAAGGTGGTCGAGGCCGTCGACTACCGCATTCCCTTTATCCCTGACGATACCCAGGCCGAGCAAGAAGAGGCAGCTGCCGAGAACATGCTCCGCGAGGCAGCCGCGCTCGATCCGGCCAACTGGGACGCTCAGCGCATGCTGACCGCTCTCACCGCCAGCTCCAACGAGGAGTACGTACAGTATTTGGTATCCAAGCGCGATGAAGTCGAGCACGACCTGGCACTCAAGATCGCCTCGGCGCAGGACCCCTACGAGCGCGAGGCCGCAGGCGACCTGACCCGCCGTCCCTACCTGCGCTGGCTTGCCGCCCTTGCGTCGCGCGCCCTCATTAGCGGCCGCTATCGCATGTCGCTCGAAGCCGCAAACCGCAGCTTGGACTTTGCACCCAACGACCCCGCTGGTGTCCGCCACACCGCGATGCTCGCCATGGCAAAGCTCGAACACCCCGCCGAGGAGCTCAAGCGCTTTCGCTCTGCCCACTCCGTCCCCTATCTCGCCAACACGCCGCTGCGCCGTCGTCCCAAGGACGCTGAGCGCGACTTGGACCCATGGACGCTCATCGCGCTGATGAGCGCTGCCTGGCGCGAGCTGGACTACGAGGGCGCCGAGCACTACTTGCGTATCCTTGCGCGCTCGTGTCCGCACGCAGCCGAGGCACTCTACTTCCAAACCGAGTTTCCCGATGGCGTCTATGCCCGCGTCAACGTGGGTGTGGGCTCCACCGACGAACTTGTCCTTGCGCTGTCCGAGGCGACGCCGGTACTGCAGGAGGGCCTGGGCGCCCCCGACAACGCCAGTTTTGCCGCCTGGGTCGCCACCAACGATATCGTGCGCTCCCAAATCGATGAGCGCATACTGCGGGCGGCCGAGCAGGGTTTGCCGTTTAAGGGAGGAGACCTCTAATGGATCCGAGCGTCTACATCCCCGCCTACCTGGAGCGCGCCTACCTTGCGTCGCACCCCGAACTCACCGATGCAGCACGCAATCTTGTCCATAACGACGTGAACGTCAACCCTCATAAGTATGCGCAGACCGAGCATGCCCAGGCGCTGCTGTCCTATGCCGGTGTCCACCGCCACCTGCTCGACGAGCTCCATCGCATCGAGGACATGGGCAGCGACGAGGAGTTCGAGCAGACGCGCAATCGCCTGTTCGACGACATGCGCGATGAGCTGCTCAAAATTGTCCGCGTCGATGCACTGGCCGTCGACGCGCAGCTGCTCGCCATCATCCTGGCCGACACGCCCGTTGACGCCTGCCTGGGTGACCTGATGAAGCTCGAGGCGACCACGGCCGATTACCTGCAGCAAAGCGTGCCCGGGTTCGACATGGAAGCCCCGCACTACTGGGCCAATAATGTTTTGGCCGACGGTGTCACCGCGGCAGACCTTACCGTGAGCGAGCCGGCCCTTATCGGGTGGCTCCACACGCTCGAGGCCATCTCGCAGCTGTGCATGGCGAGCGCTCGTTACCGTGCTGCCGCCAACTACGCCCGCCGCGTCCTTAAGGCAGAAGGCTATCCCACCCGGGCCGCAGGCACCGTGCTGCTCGCCCTCGCTCGTCTGGAAGACCAAGACGGCTTTTTTGCCCTGGCCCACCAGCTCGAGGAACAGGTGGGAGCCGATGCACTCGAGAACTCCCCCTGGTACCTGCTCGCCCGCACAATCCTCTTGTTCAAAACGAACAAGATGCGTCCGGCGGTGCGTGCGCTGCGTGAGTTCGCTAACCGCTGCGAGGGCGGCGCATTCTTCTTGCTGAATCCCATGTACCAGACACCGTACCTTCCCTGCCGACCCGAGCCGCGCGACCCCTGGGACCTCTCGCACCAGGCGGTTTGGGAAGCCGACGGCATTATCTCGGACACCCCCGACTTTGCCCCCTGGGCCAACGCCTGCGAAGATGTATCGCAGCTTGCCCAGGAATTTGCGCGCCGCTACGGATTTTAGTGACGCACTCGACCCGACCATGTCGTTTACGTTAGGAACGGTTTCATGAATCTCCGCTCATCTCTTGCCTGCACCTCGAGCGATATCGCTCGCTGGGGACTGCGCTCTGTCCTCAAACGCCAGGGCGGCGTACTCCCCGGCCGCATCGCCATGAAGATCGATCCCGAGTTGCTGAGCGACCTCGCTGGCCTTGTCGACCGCAGCGTGGTGATTACGGGTACTAATGGCAAGACCACCACCTCCAACCTCATCGCCGACGCCGTTGCCGCCAGCGGTGCTACCGTGGTGTGCAACCGTGCCGGCAACAATATGGAGCCTGGTGTGGTAGGTGCTCTGCTCGAGGCCCGCAGCGGCCTTAAGCACACCAACAGCGGCAAGCGCGTGGGCGTCTTTGAGTGCGACGAGCTCTACACCGTACGTGTGCTGCCCAAGCTCAAGCCGACGTACTTTGTGCTGCTCAACCTGTTCCGCGACCAGCTAGACCGCTACGGCGAGATCGACCATACCCAAGACGTCATCGCCCATGCGCTGGAGCTCTCTCCGGCAACGACGCTCATCTACAACGCCGACGACCCGCTTTGTGCCGCGATCGCCGCGCGCGTTCCCAACACAAGTATTGCCTTTGGCATCGATGGCGCCACCAACACCGAGTCCGACCGCATTAGCGACTCGCGTTTTTGCTCGCAGTGCAACGCGCCGCTGGAGTACGACTATGTGCAGTACGGCCAGCTGGGTGCCTATCATTGTCCTTCGTGCGGCTGGGGTCGCCCCGCACTGGTCCGTCGCGTGACGGGCGTGGAGCTCGGCTGCGACGGCTACGGCTTTGACCTGGTCTTTGGATCTGCGCCCGACGCGGCTGCCGCACACATCGCCACACGCTACAACGGCCTGTACATGGTCTACAACGTTGCCGCCGCCTTCTTTGCCGCACATGAGTTAGGCGTGGACACGGCGCTTCTACAGCCTGCGCTCGATGCCTATGTGCCCGCCGGTGGTCGTATGGGGCGCTGGGATATCGCCGGCCGCACCGTCAAGGCCAACCTGGCCAAGAATCCCGTAGGCTTCGATCGCCAGATCCAGTCCATCAAGACGGCAGGCGGCAGACTCTGCGCTTTCTTCCTCAACGACAACGATGCCGACGGCCACGATGTATCGTGGATCTACGACGTCGACTTTGAGCGCATTGCCGACACGCCGGGTCTTGTCGCCTTTGCCGGAGGCACGCGCGCGCACGACATGCAGGTGCGCCTCAAGTACGCCGGCATCGATGCCGCGATTATCTCGGACGTCGCGCAGGCAATTGGCGCCGTGGCAGACGAGGCCGCCGATAACACCTTCTACGCCGTCGCCAACTACACGGCCTTCCCGCCGCTGGTCAAAGAACTCGACGGGCTGAAGGGTGCCGATGCAGCCACGGTTGCTGCCCGCGCCGCAGTCCGCGCCGACGGCAGCGCTCTTCCTGTCGGTATCGCGCCAGTCGAGCTCTCGCGCCCGCTGCGCATCGTCTACCTGTATCCCGATGCCCTCAACCTCTATGGCGACGGCGGCAACGTCATCGCCCTCGAACGCCGCTGCGCCTGGCGCGGCATCCCCGTTCGCGTGGATGAGGTCCGCATGGGCGAGGTGCTCGATCTGCATGATGCCGATATCGTCATGATGGGCGGCGGATCCGATCGCGACCAGCTAGCCGTGGCACACGAGCTGCTCGCCCAAAAAGACAAGGTCGCGTCCTATGTTGAAGATGGTGGCTCATTGCTTGCCATCTGCGGCAGCTATCAGCTGCTCGGCCGTTCGTACTATATGGGCGAAAATCGCATCGAGGGCCTGGGCGTCATTGCCGCCGAGACCGTACGCGGCTCCGACCGCCTGATCGGCAACGTCGCCGTCAAGACCGACCTGGCACCCGAGCCCTTTGTTGGCTTCGAGAACCACGGCGGCCGCACGCTTTTGGACGCCGATGCCACGCCGCTCGGAACGTCCGTCGTCACGGGTACCGGCAACAACGGCGATGATGGCTTTGAGGGTCTCATCTACAAGGGTGTCATCGGCACGTACCTGCATGGCCCGGCGCTGCCCAAGAACCCCGAACTCGCCGACTGGCTCATCGCGCACGCCCTCGAGCGCCGTGGCGACACACAGGCCGCCGCCCTGCTGCCGCTCAAACCCCTCGACGACACCTACGAGCACGCCGCCCACGACGCCGCCATGAAGCTCCTCTCCTAGCACCTCACCACCACAAAGGGGACAGGCACCTTTGTGGTGGTTTTCCAGTTTGCCAACGATATACGCGCCGGCAAAAAAGTCTGCTATACTCTTCCCCGCTGTCCCCATCGTCTAGCGGCCAAGGACGCCACCCTTTCAAGGTGGATATCGCGGGTTCGAATCCCGCTGGGGGCACCACAAAATCTGAGAAGCCCGTTACCAATTCGGTAGCGGGCTTTTTGCTACCGATATGCCGGGATTCGAACCCGACAGGGTGCGGATCCCGGCAAATCGGCGGCAAAACGGACTCCAAAGCGTCCTTCGCAAACAAATAGCCGGGGCCCGCGCGATGCGGACCCCGGCTCAATACCGTGACGATATGTCAGTTACGCCCTACACGTAGAACAGGATGTCGTCGTAGGTCGGAACCGGCCAGTAGTCGGCTGCCACGATCTCCTCCATGGCATCCACGGCGGCGCGCAGCGTATCCATAGCGGGAACGACCTCGTGCGCGTACACGTTGGCCTGCTCCTGGCCATCGAGAGCCTCGGCCTTCTGATGTACGGCGTCGAGCGCCTTGATGGAGTCGTTGATGGCGGTGATGCCGTTGCAGAGCTTGTTGAGCGTGTTCTGCTCGCACTGCATGGCGGCCTCAGCACCGGCGGCACGAATAGTCTCAAGGCCCTTAGCGACCTTGGTGGCATAGGCGGTAATGACCGGACGATAGGTACGACGCGCCTCGCGAACCATCGTGGTGGCCTCGATGTTCATGAGCTTGTTGTACTTCTCGAGCTTGCAGTCATAGCGGCACTGGGCCTCGGCGCGGGTCAGAACGCCCGTCTCCTCAAAGAGCGCGATAGCCTTATCGGAAACAAAGGCGGGAAGAGCGTCGGCCGTGGTCTTGTTGTTGGCAAGGCCGCGCTTCTCGGCCTCGATGGGCCACTCGTCGGAGTAACCGTCGCCGGAGAACAGGATGCGCTGGTGATCGGTCAGCACCTTCTTGCAGTACTCGAGCGCGGCGTCCTGGAACTTATCCTCGGGCGTACCCTCGAGTGCGTCGGCGAAGGACTTGAGCGACTTGGCCACGGCGGCATCGAGCACCAGGTTGGAGTCGGAGACGTTCTGCTCGGAGCCGCAGGCACGGAACTCGAACTTGTTGCCGGTGAAGGCAAACGGGGAGGTGCGGTTGCGGTCGGTGTTGTCCTGCATCAGCTTGGGCAGGGTATCGGCGCCCAGGTCGAGCACGCCGCGCGTGGCATGGACGGAAGCCTTGCCATCGATGATCTTCTCGACGACCTCGGTAAGCTGGTCGCCCAGGAAGATGGACATAATCGCCGGAGGAGCCTCGTTGGCGCCCAGACGATGATCGTTGCCGGCCGAGGCAACGGAGGCACGCAGGAGCTCCTGATAGTTATCGACGGCCTCGATCACCGCGGTGAGGAAGACGATGAACTGCAGGTTGTCGAGCGGGGTGTCGCCCGGGTCGAGCAGGTTCTCGGACTCGGTGCCAAGCGACCAGTTGTTGTGCTTGCCCGAACCGTTGATGCCCTCAAAGGGCTTCTCGTGCAGCAGGCAGACCAAGTCGTGACGGGAGGCGATGAGCTTCATCTTCTCCATCATGACCAGGTTCTGGTCGATGGCCTCGTTCACCTCGCCATAGACAGGAGCGAGCTCATGCTGGCAGGGAGCGACCTCGTTGTGCTTGGTCTTGGCAGGAATGCCAAGCGCCCACAGTTCATCGTCCAGGTCCTTCATATAGGCCGAGACGGTGGGGCGGATAGCGCCAAAGTAGTGCTCCTCGAGCTCCTGGCCCTTGCAGGGGGCAGCGCCAAAGAGGGTGCGACCGGTGATGACCAGGTCCCTGCGCTTGCGGTAAGCGTCCTTCTTGATCAGGAAGTACTCCTGCTCATCGCCCACGGAAGGAACGACCTTCTTGGGGGTCTTGCCAAACAGCGCCAAAACGCGCTTGGACTCACGCGAGAGCGCAGTCATGGAACGCAGCAGCGGGGTCTTCTTGTCCAGGGCCTCGCCCGTGTAGGAGCAGAAAGCCGTGGGGATGCACAGGACATCGTCCTTGATAAAGGCGGGGCTGGTGGGATCCCAAGCGGTGTAGCCACGGGCCTCGAAGGTGGCGCGCAGGCCGCCGTTGGGGAAGCTGGAGGCGTCCGGCTCGCCCTGAATGAGGTTCTTGCCCGTAAACTTGGTAATGGCGGTGCCGTCGTGGTTGGGCTCGAGGAAGCTGTCGTGCTTCTCGGAAGTAATGCCCGAAAGCGGCTGGAACCAGTGCGCGTAGTGCGTAGCACCCTTGGAGATGGCCCAAACCTTCATGGCGTGAGCGACGGCGTTGGCCACATCCAGGTCGAGCGGCTCACCCTCCTCGAGGGTTGCGGCAAGGCGCTTCCAAATGTCCTTGGGGAGGTAGTCCTTCATGACTTCCTCAGAGAACACCATGGTCCCGAAGCGGTCAGTAAGATCGGCCATACGGAACTCCCTTCGTATCGGCACCGCGTGAGAAGCGGTGTTGATTACTAACGAACGAGTCATAGCTTAGGCTCGCCGTGTTTCCGCGACATTACCGTTGTGTTGCTGTCGCGAAACCAATCAATGAGGTTACCGCATCGCGGCAGTATTGCCACCCTTAACAGCCAATGAACTGTATAAATTGCAGACCTCCCCGCATGGTTTAAGGGTAGTCAATTTAGGACGGGGCTAAATTGACTGGTATTTCGCATCAGATACCAGTCTTTATAACCCCGCACCCAATGAGCTGCGTTGTTATAGGGAATGCCGATAGCAAGGCATCTTTGATTGGTATCCCTAGATAGCGAGTAAAACTCCACCGTGACACAGTGGTGCTGTAGAATCCTTACAATACATCGCACTAAATATCTAAAGGAGCACGATATGCGCGTCGACGAGGTTTTTAAGCAGGCAGCATCCCAGGGCACTGCACCCGTTTCGTTTGAGATGTTCCCGCCCAAGGGCGAGCTTACCCTCGACACGGCTCGCGAAGTGGCAGGCAATCTGTGCAAGCTTTCGCCGAGCTTTGTCTCGGTCACCTGCTCGGCTGGCGGCTCGGGCAACGGCGCCACCACCGCCCCCATCGCGCATATGATTACGAGCGAATTCGATACGCCCTCGGTGGCGCACCTCACCTGTGTGGGCCGTACCCACGCCGATATCGCCGCCAAAATCGATGAGTACCGCACCGCCGGCGTGGAAAACATCCTGGCCCTGCGTGGCGATCTCCCTGCCGGCGCGACCGAGGACGACAAGCCCGCCTCCGACTACGCCTACGCCCGCGACCTCATCCCCGAGCTCGTCGACGCCGGCTTTTGCGTGGGTGCCGCAGCCTACCCCGAGGGCCACATTGCCTGCGAGGATCTCAACCTCTCGGTCGAACACCTCAAGCAAAAACAGGACGCCGGCGCGAGCTTCTTTGTGACGCAGCTCTTCTTTGATAACGAGTGCTTCTATCGTTTTCGCGAGCTTGCCGACAAGGCCGGCATCACCGTGCCCATTACCGCAGGTATCATGCCGTTTATGGGCAAGTCGCAGATCAGCCGCATGGTCTTTATGTGCGGCGCGTCACTGCCCTCCCCCGTCATCAAGATTCTCGCCAAGTACGAGAACGACCCCGAGAGTCTGCAGGCAGCCGGTGTAGATTATGCCGCCCGTCAGCTTTGCGACCTTAAGGAGCACGGTGCCGCCGGTCTGCACCTGTACACTATGAACCGTCCTGCAATCGCCGCAACCATTATGGAGCGCTTGGGGTAATGGAAAAACCGCACATCGATACAACCGCTGTCGAAGTGCCGGCCGACCTTGCGTCGCCGGCGCTTTATCGTATCGATGATGCCCACCATCCCCGCGTCGATCGTGCCGAGATGCTGCGCTATCTGGGCTACGGCGGTCAGCAGATTGAGCCCGAGCTGTCGCAGCGTATTGAGCTTGTCGTTGAGCGTCTGGAACTGGACATTGAGCCCCGTGGCGTGCGCCGCGCATTTGCCATCGATGCCATGGGCGTGGACGAGCAGGGAGAGCCTTGCATTCGCTTGGTCGGCACCAACGTTGAGCTGCGTGGTCGCGATATCTATCGCCATCTCAAAGACGCCCGCTTTGCCGCGCTCATAGCATGCACACTCGGCATGGACGCCGAGCGTCGTCTGCGCACCACGGGAGCCCAGCAGCCCCTGGAGGGAGCCGTGCTCGACGCCGCATGCTCTGCCTATGTAGAAGCCGCCGTCGAGCAGATGGACCAGCAGGTCAAGGCTGCGGCCGCCGCACACGGACTCGCCGGTAACTGGCGCTTCAGTCCCGGCTATGGCGACTGCCCGCTTACGGCCCAGCGCTCAATCGTGAATGCGCTCAACGCCACGCGGCTCATCGGGCTTACCGTCACGCCGACCAGCCTGCTCATGCCCACCAAGAGCGTGACCGCGGTGATTGGTCTGTTTGACGGCGAAGTCCACGACGCCCAGAGCCGCCCCACCTGCAATATCTGCCGCATGCGTGAGCACTGCCGCTTCCGCGCCGCCCACACCACCTGCTATTCCAGCCATTAGGAGCCATCGATGTTTACTCCGCTTATCACTCATGATCTGGACGGTGCCGCGCTGGCGGCACCCGTTGATGCCGCACGCCGTAATGGCGCTGTATACAAGACGCGCACGATCGACGACCTTCGCATTAAGGACGATCGTCTGCGCGCCGCCATCAAGGGCACCGGACACCTGCTGTTCGACGGCGGCATGGGTACCATGCTGCAGGCGGCCGGCATGAAGGCCGGCGCCCTGCCCGAGCTGCTCAACTTTGAGGAGCCCCGAGTCATCACCGACATCCAGCGCCAATACGTCGAGGCCGGATGCGACGTGATCACCGCCAACACCTTTGGCGCGAACGCCCACAAACTCGACGGCGCCGCCACCGTGGCCGATGTCTTTGCCGCCGCCGTCGCCCGCGCCCGCGCGGCC